>CALXOL010000034.1 GCA_944390015.1 uncultured Spirochaetaceae bacterium | reverse complement strand
TAAAGCAACAGCTGAATGAAGCATGGCAACACCTACATACAAAGATTTATAAGGCGCTCTCCCGCACCTTTTATATTTCCAAGACCGATAAACACTTCCGCTTTATCAGTCATCATGTCTTTCAATTGTTCAGGTGAGGTAACAAGAGTCTCTATGGAACACTTCCTTCCAATATACCTTGCGACCTTATTCCTGTAATCTCCGATTATATAAACCCTTGAAATCTTATCACGATTTCTTGTGATGAGATTCCTAAGGTAGTATATTCTGAACTCCCTGTCCTTCCTGTTGTTGAATATAAGGGAAATCTTTTCATTCCTCTGCTTGTAGACATCAATGACCTTTTTCTCCATATTCTCTTCATCATTAATCGAGAATGTGGGATAGAGCACTGCACCATGAGAAAAATCAAACCTGTCATAAAGTCCTATATCCGGTGTGATATGTTTCGCCGCTTCAAAGACCTCTTCTTCTGTTATGGAAAAATCCCTTAAAACGGAAATGGCAAGTGATACATCCTCATCGGCCACGCTGACAGATGACTTTAAATCATAATGCCTGACATCAACCTTGTTATAGGAATTCACGCTCAATGAATCATAGAAATCCTCTGTGACATAGAGCTTTGTATCTTTACTAACCGATTGAGAAAGCGTCCATGCCACGTCTTTTCTCGTCTCCCCCATCGCATCCATGTGATCCGAGAGCGTATTGATTATGATGGTATGCGTTGGACGGATGAATTTTAGCGCCATCATCCTCTGGCTCTCCTCATGAAGAGCCATGCACTCGACAACGATGCACTGGCACCCTGCTTTTGCCGCCTTATGCACAAAAGAAATGTTCTCCGTAAGTTTTACACCTCTCCTTCTTTTAAGAGGGACAACGGAACCATCATCTTTAATTATCTGGGCATCGGAACCTGTTGTTTTGGCATAAGTCCTGATGCCTTTGTCTCTTAACGCGGCTGCAATCAACCGTGTCGTAGTTGTCTTACCCCTTGTTCCGTTCACAAGAATCCTATAGGGAATCTTCTTCAGTGAAACACTATGAAGAATACTCTCCATAAGAGACAAAACAAGGAGAACAACCATTAAAACAATAATCAGATTCACTTTTCTTCTCTCTCCCGTTCAACAGAGGAATCCAATCGTTTTATCCAGAGCAACTTGAGAAAGTCAACAATCGGAAAACTCTGCCTCCATCCTATTTAGTTTTGCAATATCTCCTCTACTCTTTCGAGTTGAATTCCTGGATGCCTGCCAGACCTCCCTGTGATGTCTCCCTATAGAGCGATGGCAGCGCATGCCCTGTCTCAACCATTACCGAAACGACATCATCAAAAGATATCTTATGCATTCCATCCCCCATCAGGGCATATGTAGCATGATCTATTGCCCTCATTGCGGCAAGAGCATTCCGTTCAATACATGGAATCTGTACAAGGCCCATGAGGGGATCACATGTAAGTCCAAGGTGATGCTCAAGCCCCATCTCCGCGGCATATTCAACCTGTCTTATAGTTCCTCCCATAATCTGAGCAGCGGCTCCGCCTGCCATGGCACAGGCAACTCCGACCTCAGCCTGGCATCCGGCTTCCGCTCCTGAAATCGAGCCATTGGTCTTGACGATGTTTCCAATCATTCCAGCGGTGAGCAAAGCCCTGAGTATCCTGATTTCAGGAACTTCATATTCCTTCATTAGATGAAAAAGAACACTTGGAAGAACTCCACAGCTTCCACATGTCGGAGCTGTTACAATCAGCCCTCCGCCAGCGTTCTCCTCAGAGACGGCAAGAGCGTATGCAAATGCATTGGAAGCATTACCCATTGAGCCTGAGAAATCCCTGCTCTTAGCATATGATTGGCATGCCTTTCTCTGTAGATGAAGACCACCAGGAAGCACCCCTTCCGCTTCGATTCCCCTTTTTATCGCGTCATTCATCACAGTCCAGACCTGCCTCATGTACTCAAGGATATCATTCCCCTCAGCCTCTATGGCAACTTCCCAGAACTGTAATCCATTCTCATCGCAGTAGGATAAAAGCTTCTCCATGCTTCCAACAAGCTCATCCTGATATGGATTATGGATATCTTTATTCTCATCCCCTTCTCTGACAACCTTTCCACCTCCAACGGAATAGTAAGTTTCTGAAAGTGTATCAGGATAAGTCTCTAAGATAGTCAAGGCGTTAGGATGAAAAGATTTAACAATCTCAGGATGCCATGTTATGTTACATTCTATATCATGAGCGGAAAAGGCCTCACTGATCGCCTTATCCGTAAGGTGGCCTTTACCTGTTGCGGCAAGCGATCCATAAAGGGTCACTTCAACCTTCCTTGCATCTGGATGAGAAGAGATAAATCTTTCAACAGCATATCGCGGCCCCATTGTGTGAGAGGAGGAAGGTCCAAATCCGATACGAAATAGCTCACGTAACGACTCCATGATAATCTCCTATAAAATGCCGCCCCCTGTTTTTTTAGATAAGCTGAACCCGTTTCTTTTGAATAAAAGCCATCTTAGGAGGACAAACTCTAATATCTTGCACTTGTCAGGCAAGGGGGCGGCCCCAGAATCCATTACACTAACCTACCTTAGACTAAAAAGAAATAGTACTACTCTCCTCAGCCGAATTCTGTGTTTTTGCTTTTAACTTCTATCAAGGAGATGAAATATTCACTCGGTATCATG
>CALXOL010000033.1 GCA_944390015.1 uncultured Spirochaetaceae bacterium | reverse complement strand
AAAACAGCACCTGAGATATCTCAAGTGCATGTTCTGAATAAATCTTCCGTAAAACAGAATTTTCTGTAAAGTCGGGCAAGCGGGAATTGAACCCGCGACCTTCTGGTCCCGAACCAGACGCGCTAGCCCCTGCGCTACTGCCCGATTGTTTGTACTGATAAAAAATAGCATAGATTAGAAAACTCTTCAATGGTTTTCTTCCTGATAATCCCTTACATCTTTTATAAGCATGTCTGCTAGTTCACTCGCACTGAATCTAATAGGAATAGAATCAAAGTTCCTATCAATCTCATCAAGTTCCTCTGGATGATTTATAAGCCTTAAAATAGTATTGATCTGCTTCTCTGGATTCCTATTACAGTTCCATCCCACATTGTACTTTTCCACATAATCTGCTGAATTCATGACGGTATAGACAAGTTCCGTAATAAGGAATGGTCTTCTTGCATAGAAAGCCTCTACAAGTGTGTTTATTCCAGCTCTTCCGACTATTATGTCTGATGCTGCAAGGTAATCATATACGTTCTCAATGAATCCCGCACATATTAGCTTAATATTGGGAGGAAGAGTACTTGCAATCTCTTCAATCCTCTTTTCCATCTCATTGTCTACGCCCCCGACAACCAGAATCTGAAGATTTAGGTTCTCCTTGCTCAGAGCCTTTAGTACCTCAATAGAGCCAACTCCTTCGCCGCCTAGATTGAATTGCATTGTAAAAACATCCTCTCTGATTCCGAGTTTCTTTCTTGCTTTCTTCTTTGTAAGTCTTTCAGCATCCTGTACTCTTTGCTGGAGAGGAAATGGAGATAGCACTACCTTCTCAGGCATCATTCCCATCTTTATAACGATTTCTCTTCCTTCCTCTGTTGATATGTAGAATCTGCGAAGCGAGTTGCATATTGCTGCAATCGGTGCGGAGAATACATCGGTTGCAAAATAATAGACAGGGATGTCTATGTTTTTTGCCTTTAGGATTTCTGATATCACCGTTCCCGCATACGGGTGGGTGGTAAAGAAGAAATCGGGATGCATTCTTTCTATATATGAGATAAGAATCGAGGAGCAGTGTTTTATTCCGTATTTTACGGCAAAATCCATGCCGTTGGATTTATCGTTGTATCTGCTGATTTTATTCTCGAGTTTGGAGTTTTTTAGCATTGTGCGCCAGAAATACTTGTTTATCTTTCCCAGCCATTCGATGTCGAGAAGGGAGAAGAATTCCTGGATGTCCATTTTCAAACCTTTTTCTTCAAGTTCTTTTTTTACCGTCTTTGCCGGAACATAATGTCCCATCCCTCCATCGACGTAAATGCAGGTTCCCTTCATGATTAAAAACTTCTCTCCTCAGTTCTCATAGAAGCTTTGCAAAAGCAACACTTTGTAAGCCAAGAAAACTCCTAATTCGATATTGTAACTTAAAGTAAAGCATATGTCATCAGAGAAAATTCGACCATTTTGTGCAATTTTATACACGTTGTTGGTTAATGTGCTGTACCTATCTATTGTAGACAATAGATTGCTTGTTTTTGTTAAACATCAGGTGCCATTTAAATACATGAAAACAATGCATGATAATATTATCAAGTGGTCTAGATTATTATATACTTACATCCTGCTATGAGTGATGATAAAGAGAAGCTTTCATTATTTTCCAGTGTTTTCTATCATTTGATGAGGTTCATAACAAAGTACAGCATAGCTGTTCTTGTCGTCATATTTGCTTTGACGGCTTTCTTTGCCGTTCAGATGACAAAGCTTAAAATCGATTCTGATTTCAATTCATTCGCTGCAGGTGTTGAGCCAAGTGTTTATGTTGAGACTCCGGGCTCTGCTCCAAGTAGGGATGCTGTTAAATATATAGCCGCAGAGAATGAGGAAGAAGTGCTTCATTACGGCTACACGGAGAGAGCTGAGAGTGAGAAGCTTCATGCCGTCATTCCCGAGCAGAGTGGCATTAAGCCGGAGAGCTATCCAGATGAGTATACGGTGCTTTTTACATCCGATCTTCTTTACACTCCTGAGGTTCTTAATCTTATTGAAGAGATAAAAGCTGAGATCTCATCGCTCGATTTTGTCGGTCCTTGTCTTTCTCCCTTCGATTTTGTAACCGTGGAACGTTCAGGCTCAAGAATAGCAGTCGTTCCCATGAGCCCATTGCATGAAGGAGAGGAGTGGAGCGATGAGGATGCAGAGCTTTTCTATCAGAGGCTGATGAATGACCAGGTTGCAAGAGGTTATTTATACAGCGATGATGGTTCGTCGGTGATGCTCTATTGGAATACCGATTACTATACTGCAGATGAGATAGAGATGTTGAATGCCATAATCGATCCTTTAAGGGATTATGGTAGGGTATGCGTAATCGGTAATGGAATAATTTCTGATAGGGTTTCCTATTATGTAGGACGGGACTTAGGAGTACTTCTCGTCCTCTGTTTCATAATCATTCTCATTACATATTATCTTTCATTCAGGAGTAAGAGAAGCGTATTGGTTCCTGCCTCTATGTCCTTGATGGGTATCGTCTGGTCGCTTGGGACCATGGCTCTTATGGGTTATAACCTGACCATAATAACGATTCTCACCCCATGTCTCGTCCTTACTCTGGGCTCATCATATTCAATTCATATGATGAGTGAGTACTTCTCTACGGCGAAGTATCGTGATAGGGATAAGATGAACAGGGCATATGCGAAGATTACGAAGACGATACTCTCTGCTGCTCTTACCACGATCGTAGGTTTCGTATCCATGTTGGTATGCAGGACTACGCTTTTAAAGGAGTTTGGAATCTCTGTTTCCATCGGGGTCGCATATTGTGCTTTTCTTGCGATCGTTTATCTTCCTGCAATCCTCTCCATACAGAGGTACCCATCTGAGAAGAAGGTTAAGAGTATCGAGAGAGGTGTTATCGCAAGAATTGTTGAATTCATAATAAAGGTCGTATTGAAGTACTGGGTTATCGTACTTGTAATTGTTGCCCTTATTATCTCTGGTTTCCTTTATTCAAAGGATAAGGTCTCTTTCAATGCAAATTACATGGAGTATTTCCCGTCCGAGGATGATTTTGTAAACGATGCTTTGTATTTTGCAAGAACAATGGGAGGCACAGCTCCATATTTCATGACGATCAGAGCACCTGAGGGAGAGGAAGGGTTCTTCCTTAAACCCGATAACCTAAAGAAGGTATACGAGTTTGAGGAGACTGTGATGGCATCCTGTACGGATATAGTGCAGTCCCTATCTTTCAGCCAGTATGTAAGCTTCCTGAATTACGCCTATACTGGTAAGGAGGGCATTCCTGAGAGTGCAGGAATGATGAATCTTCTTTACCGTCTTCTGATGCAGATCAAGGCACAGCTTGGATCCGATGTACTCTCCATCCTTATAAACGAAGATGCGACGGAGATTACTCTTTCAATGCATAACTATGATTCTTTTGAGAAAGATCTGACTACTACTGCAAGTGCAAAAAGGATAGAGGAGGTTCTGGATTATTACAGATATCTTCTTCCAGAAGGTACCACATCCAGAATCTACTGCGCATCATCTGATATGGCCAAGGCAAGTGATATGATGATAAGCGATCAGAATCTTGCGACAATCATATCATCGATTGGGATTATCATAATAGCTGCATTCACCCTTACATCAATATTCAGGGGAATTATCGCAATAATACCTGTTGTAATTGGAATCATGTTCAATTACATCTTCATGCTCGCATTCGGTATTCCATTTGATCTTGTAACGATAGGCTTTTCCTCAGTAACGATAGGTGCCGGAGTTGATGATGCTCTTCATTTTCTTTTGCGCTACAGGGGATATAAGAGGAATAACAAGGACATGACGATTGAAGACATGCTTAAAGCGACGCTTAGAGAGACGGGACGACCGATAATACTTACATCTCTTTCAATCGATGCAGGACTTTGTGTGCTGCTTTTTGCCACATATACGCCAATCCAGTATTACGGAATGCTGATGGTCGTATCCCTTACCGTTGCCATGCTTTCAACACTCTTTATCCTGCCTGTTGTATTGCTTCTGACAAACAGGATTAAGAGGAAAATCATGGGAAACAGGTGAAAAAGAAGGAGAGCGATGAACTCTCCTTCTACTAATTAGATTAGAAAATGCTGTATTTAAGGCTAAGCGTCCACTGAACATCAAATTGATTGTTGTCGGCTTTGTTCTCAAAATTCATCACATAGATGAAATCCAATGCTGATTCAAGCCTGAGATTGTCCAAGAAGTAATATCCACCGCTGAGCCCAACATTATATGTATAAGATATCTCTCCTTCTTCTCCTGTCCATGGATTCTTAGTTGCAAGCCAATCTGGTACATATGATTGAGTGCCATCATATTTTTCTGCAACGCTGTTTTTGTTTGTAACACCGTGTGCCATGAAGAAGAGCTTTAGCCCCACATCCCAGTCATATGGTTTTGTGTAAGAGAGACCGCCAAGGATGGCAAAGGCATCAGAGCCGAACGGGAAACTTAGGTATTGCCTGTCGAATCTACCGTTTTGCAGCCTGACTGAGCCTACATAATCAAGTACGTAATCATACTCAGCACTTCCATTATAACTGTCCTTATGGTACATGAACGGGCTTGTATATACAGTCTCAAAGATGATTGAGAATGTACCTTTCTTATAAGGGATTGTTGATCTTATGCCACCTGTGATACCCCACATGTTAAGCGTTGCATCGTTCTCAGGAGCCTTAGGCTCGTTACCTACGGCAAAATCATCTGTAGCAAATGATAGATATATCTGGAGATTTTTAATTGGCGCATATTCAAGCTCTGCTGATACCAGAGAGTTCGCATTTGCAGGAATATAAAGGCCATGAAGGATTAGAAGGGGGTTGAAGATTCTGAAATCAACCGTATTATCTGGAGAGTGATACATTATGGCTTCATTGAATGTCAGACGTAGCTTATCTTCAAACATCCTGAATTCGAACCTATGGGCAATGAACATCTGGATTCCGTTTATCTCAGATGTAAATCCCTGATAGTAGTTCTGAGGGTGTGTGAAGAAACTTACAACCATGTTGTAATCAAACCATTCATTGTTTGATGCCGCGATACCAACATAGTCATGGTATGGCAGTGTGTTTCCAAGTACGAGGTTCCCCATTGCACCATTTCCCCAGGATAGCTCTCCCCTGGCAATTGTTACAGATACATAAGGCGTTCCAAGAGAAACGAATGAGTTATCTGTAACATCCAGATCAAATGATCCTTTTGATAGGAATGGGATGTTAGTTGCAAATATTGAATTAAAACGGTCTTCATTGGAAGATGGGTTGAATTTATATCCAGGTATTTGTGTTTTATCCTCGTTCATTAGAGTGTCTCCCTTCGCATTTGCTGAATTCTGCAAGCCAAGGGAAAGACCGAAATTCGCAGCAAGATAGTCGCTGACATAGAGGCTGAAGTTCGCTTTCAGCAGTTTATCATTTAGAACCTTTGAATTCCAATCATCACTGGTGTTGAAGCTCTTCGCATTTGAATGCACTGCCATTGATGGATTAAGGCTAAGATTCCATTCCCCTGAGTATGTTTCTTTAACATCCTCATCAAGATAGTCTTTTATTGTATTGTATAGCTCTATCGCTGCATCACTTGTTGGAGTTATTCTGCCAATCTGTTGTCTTAAATCTGCTTCTGTCCAAGGACGTGCACCTTGCGCACCTGCAAGTCCCTCTAATG
The DNA here is from genome assembly GCA_944390015.1 of uncultured Spirochaetaceae bacterium. Classification (GTDB taxonomy): domain Bacteria; phylum Spirochaetota; class Spirochaetia; order Sphaerochaetales; family Sphaerochaetaceae; genus Ornithospirochaeta. The sequence goes on along the minus strand of CALXOL010000033.1, from coordinate 584 downwards.
TGTACAACAGATCAACATATTCATAAATAGGGGATGATAGGGGAATTATATTCATTCCTTTTGTTGTAGCTGAAACCATTTGGCATATAATCAGAATTAGAGCCAGTAAAACTGATAATTTACGTTTCATTAATCATTCTCCGTTTTTATTCTTTTAGTAATAATAAAGTATACTATAAAAATCAAAGGTTATTGGAATTAGTTATGTATAAGGTGAAAACATTCCTGTATATTTTTGCCGCTCTGCTTTTTCTTAAAATTGAGTTTAATAAAAATAGATGATGCTATTCAGCATTGAGTACCATCTTCATATTTTTTCTGACTTTTCCTGATATTTTGAACTCTTTGGCTTAATCTCTATCCGTGCCATAGGTCATTATTACTTTAATTACGACATGATACAATCACTTATGGAATTAGTAATCAATTCATCCTCGAATTTACTGGTATTTTATTAAGTGCAATTAATAATACACAGCTACCAAGATGTTATGTTTTATGTTTTAATGTTAGGGTCGGTTCAAAATAACCACCCGTAGACGGGAAAATAAAACCAATCGAGGTCGGAAAAAAGAAACCATAGG
>CALXOL010000032.1 GCA_944390015.1 uncultured Spirochaetaceae bacterium | reverse complement strand
ATAGTGGAGGACATAAACCTCCAGCACATGTCCAAGGCCATGAACTTCGGCAAGAGCGTATACGACAACGGATATGGCATGCTGAGGAGCATGCTTTCCTACAAGCTGAATAATCAGGGGAAGGTACTTGTGAAAGTAGATAGGTTCTTTCCCTCAAGTAAAAGGTGCTCTGCTTGCCATGAGATAAACCACGACCTGAAGCTCTCTGACAGAGAGTGGACATGCCCGTCCTGCGGCACGCATCATGACAGGGACGGGAACGCAACGAAAAACCTGCTGGATGAGGGAAAAGACATCCTTAACCGCTGGACTAGCGGGGATAGCTCACTGATACTGGCACCATCGGGTGTCTTGAGTGAGAAGAAGCTCAATCCTCAGGCTCACAGCAATGTGAGACAGGATGGAGAGTAGGTCACGAACATATACAAATAGTGCTGAAAGAATGAGCTTTATGAGCATGGTCATGATGTTAAGTATCATGATTATGCCTGTTCGGCCTCGGGTCTTCTCAATGTTGATATACACAAGGTTTATGAAGTTTATTATGGTCGCAACCATGAGGAGCCTGAAATACATGGCTCCCTCTTCAATGAATTCATCCGGTGTGCTTATCAGCTTAAGAAGCCATGGAATGAATGGAAACATCATTAAAAAGATCAGAGAAATAATCAGGATGAGCCTTATGAGTGTGTTCATGAGTACGCTTGTCTTTTCATTGTTTCCAGCTCCATATTCTCTGTTTATGAGGATCTTTGAGCCTGTTATGAGTCCTGTTCCAATGCATTGAGAACCATCCTCAGTTGGTTCATGTAAGCAACTGTTGAGACCTCGATTGTCCCAAGGTGGCTAGCCATCATCGTGTCAAGGATAGAGAAAAGAGTGTTGAAAAGTGCAAATACGGCGAGGGGAGTTCCTACCTGTATTATAAGACGGTAAAGATTTCCAGATAGCGAATAGGCTCTGAATTCCTGTTCTGTCATTCTTCTCATGATTCTGCCTTTTGTTGGTGATTCTGCGCTTATTAGGATAATGTTGCAAGATACAGTTTTTCCATCCTCTTATAAACTGTAAGACAAGTTGCTATAATGACAGAGCTAGAGGAAATTATGCCCAAAGGGTCTGAAGAGAGAACAAAAGCCAGAAAGGAAGAGATAATCGATGCATGTGCGTCGTTATATACAAAGAGGAGTTTCAGGGAGATATCAATCCGAGATATCGGCAATGTAACTTCTTTCACTAGAACCTCAATCTATAATTATTTTGAGACAAAGGAGGAGATTTTCCTCGCCCTTCTTGAAAGGGAGTACACGTTATGGAAAAAGGATTTAGAGCACTTGTTCTCATCCGAGGAAATGAGTGCTGAGAGTTTTTCCTCAGCCCTTGCCTCATCTCTTGAGAAAAGGAGCTGCATGCTTCGTCTCATAACAATGAATCTTTATGACATGGAGAGTGCAAGCAGGATTGAGAACCTTACGTCTTTTAAAAAGATCTATTCAGATACCTTGGATGTGCTGTCAACGGCGTTAAGAAAATTCTTTAAGGGCATAAGTGATGATGATGTGAAAGCATTCATCTATGCATTCTTTCCATTCCTTTTCGGTGTCTACCCATACACCTCTGTAACTGATAAGCAGAAAACAGCTATGGAAAATGTAGGATTCAAAGGTGAAGATTACTCTATATTCGATATTGTGAAATCATTCGTCTTCCGTTTCTTAAAATCATTTGGCTAACTTCTTTTCTTCAGCACGAAACATAAGGGAAGAAGATAAAGATAAAAAGATGCCAAGATGGAAATGTTTGGTGCTTTTATTACGGTAAGGGGAACGCTTCCTGCGATTGACCAGGGAATAAGCGCAGCAATGACTATGACCGTGTTCTCAAGTGCTATTGCTATATTCTTTTTATCTTTTATGAGTGTGGAACAGAGCTGGTGGGTGAGCATGGTTGCAAGTGTCTGGTTGCATGCAATCATGCATGTAATCGTCGATACCAACGTAATTGAAAGGGATGGTCTTATCTTTGCCTTTCCTATCGCTTGCTGTATATTATCGAGTAGCCCTGTCTCCTGGAGTATCGGAGAGTAAGAAGAGGAGATGGCTACAATCAGGGCAACATTTGCCATTGAGAGCATGCCGCCACCGTTGATTATTGATAGAGCCGTATCACTTTGGGATACGAATCCGTATAGAAGAAGGGAAGGTATGGCGGAGGCTTTCATGTCCTCTGAGTAAAGACAGATTAACAATGCGGAGATTATGCTGATACTCATGGTGGCCTTGGTGCTTAGATGCATCAGAGACAGTAGCAGCATTAGAAAAGCTGGTAGCAGCGGTAGAAGTCCGATGCGGAAATTTGCGTAAAAGATTTCAGTAATGTCAGCTCCAGATGGTTCTAATCTGGAAAGAGGAAGACTTAGAAGAAAATACAGGCATAAGGAGAGGGCAAATGGTAAAAGAGATGTTCTCATCATTTCTGGGATGTTGTCCATGACCTTTGTCTTAGTGAGATCCGCGACAAGAAGAGCACTTGTGGACACTGGGGAACATCGGTCTCCAAAGAATATGCCCGAAAGGATTGCTCCTCCTGAGAGCATGGGATTCACTCCCATGGCGTTTGCCATCGTCATACATATTACTCCCATTGTCGCAACTGTTCCGAAAGATGTTCCTGTGAGGAAGGAAATCAAGGAGTTGACGATGAAAACCATTGCAAGGAAGGATGATGGTTTTATGAGCGGAAGAACATAACATATGATTGATGCGATAGTTCCACTTGCCCTCCAGGATGCGGTGAGCATCCCTATCAGGGCAAATGCGATGAGAATATTCCTAGCCTCATACATTCCGCGAAGTGATAGCCTGAGTATCTCTTTCACGCTTTTCCCATTTCTAGCGGCATAAAGGAAAAAAATAACATATCCTGCTATAAGAGCCCAGATTATGGATACTCCTGCCATAATCGATAAAATGAGGACAAAAGTGAAAGATGAGAGGGCAAGTATCTGCATGCGTAAATTCTAGGAAAAGAAGATGTAGCGGTCAACAATTCCATGCAAATTGAATATTTTCCTTCTAAGTGATAAGAGTTAATCAAGAATATAGGCGAGGTGTAAATCATGGGTGCAAAATATTGTCATGAGTGTGGATCAGTGCTTGTTGAGAGATATTTGGAAAATGAGGGGATGATACCGTTCTGCCCGAAATGCGGACAATACCGTTTCCCCCTGTATAATGTCGCGGTGAGCATGATTGTAATTTGCAGAAATACCGGTAGAATCCTCCTTATAGAGCAGTATGGAAGGCCCTCTTATATCCTTGTCGCAGGCTATGTGAACAGGACAGAATCATTGGAACATGCCGTAGCAAGGGAGATTAAGGAAGAGACCGGCATGAGCGTTACATCGGTTAAATTCAACCGAACGAAGTTTTTCGAGCCATCAAATACCCTAATGTGTAATTTTACCGCGTTCGTAGAGGATGAGAGTGAGCTTTGCACCAACGAGGAGGTTGATGCATATGCGTGGTTTTCAAGAGAAGAGGCAAGGGAGAACATCAGGCCGAACAGCCTTGCCGCATACTTCTTGAATACCTATCTAGATGAGAATGTGTGATAGGCTATAGCGCAAATCCTATCTGATGTTTTATCTCCTCTCTTTTCTCCGTCTCTGTAAAATCATCTGCGATGAGTGTCTTTATATCCTCAGCTGATGGTGATTCACTATGGAGAATCCTACTTGCCTGCCGCAGTCTTGCCCTTTCAAAGAGGTTACGTGAGAATCTGCCGTTTCCAAAGTCCTTCTCTCTTTTTGCATTATCAAAGATCTTGAGCAGCTTGTTTTCCGCATCCTGGTCAAGATTCATTCCCGATTCTTTTATGAAAAGCTTAAGGATTTCAAGAAGCTCATAATCCGTATAATCCCTGAAATGGACATGGAAGCTTATCCTGCTTCTGAGTCCTGGGTTCCGAGAGAGGAAGCTCTTCATCTCTTCAGGATATCCAGCAAGAATCACAACGACTGAATCCCTTCTGTTCTCCATTTCCTGAACAATCGTGTTTATCGCCTCATCCCCGTATAGACCTTTCTTTTCATCTACCAGGGAATAAGCCTCGTCTATGAAGAGCACACCTCCATCGGCCTTCTCAAAGTATTCCTTGATCAGTGGTGCTGTTCCACCTAGGTATTTGCTTACAATGTCTTTTCTTCCAACTTCAACAAGGTGCCCTTTCTTCAGCAGTCCGTTATCTTTCATGATTGATGCATATAGGCGTGCGCAGGTCGTCTTTGCCGTTCCAGGATTTCCATAGAAGACCATATGACGTGTCATCTCTGAGCATGAAACTCCTGATTTCTCGTAAAGTGTCTGTACTCGTGCGTAATCAATGGCACTCGTTATGACAGATCTTACCTCTTCAAGACCGATCATGCTCTCAAGCTTCTGATAAGCGTTCCCCTTTGTCTGCTTCATGACCTCAGTGTCGCAGAGCGAGATAGCGGAATATGCCGGGTATACGTCAGTGCAGAGATGGCGGTCATACCAGGATGAATAAATCGCTTTCAAATCACTGATTGAATAGGATGAATCCTCAATAAGATTTTGCAGGGTGTATCTATCTTTGACGTTATCCAAAGCGGCAAGGCGGGCAAGGTAATCCCTTGATTCCTCATTCGAGAGATTCTTCTCCTTCAGTTCTATGAAATTCATCTCTGCCAGCATGGATCTTATGTATTTCCACGTAGGCTCAGAGGATTTTGAAAATTCAAAGATGAAAAGTACATCTCTTTTCTTCTTCTTAATCAGGGCGGCTAGTTCATCCATTGCCTGATGCAAATCTGTAAGGGAATCCGAGCTTTCACAGCTTTCGTATAAGGAAATAACGACGATGCCATGTCTTTCAAGTTCCATAAAGGAGGAAACCCTATCTTCTGAGAGAGATGAGATAGTATCAAGATTTATCTCGGTAATACGTTTAAGCTCTATCCTGTTCTGCTCCAGAAGGCAGGATGCTAATAGATTGCGGATTTCTACGCGGTCACTGTTGCTGTCAGCTTCAATCGCATAATGCACTGGATTGCCTTTGTATGGTAACGCTTTGCGCTGGAAAATTCTTTCTATTTCCTCTTTTAACCCCTCGATATGATGCCAGAGTTCAGTTGTTTTCTTTCGTGCCGTTTTACCTGTCATCTTTTTTTCTATGAGACTCTCCCTTGCATTTCCCCTTCTGATTACATAAGAATAGTCATCACTGTCTAAAAGACCTTCAGGAAGTTTGAAGTGCGCAAGGTCCCTGTCAAATGCAGAACTTGCGAGGGTGTTGAATCGTACTAAAGTCGTTTCATTTACATTTACAAGCCTGTAGTTCTCATTAAGCTCCTCGTTAATCATGGAGGTAATCTTATCCACTGTTATGGAGTAATCTAGGATCTCCGCAACCGCCCGCAGCCTTCTTCCCTTCTGTGCTACAGAGCAGATGAGTGCAAAAGCCTTGCCTTTCATCTTGTTGTTCACTTCCCCGATTGCAGAGTTGATCGCACTGGTAAACTCATCATCATCGTTTTTCGTCAGCATCTCTCTTTGCTCATTGACCAGAGTAAATGTGTAGTAAAGCATCTGTTTTCCATCCTTGCATACACATGTTATGATTTAGGTGTGAAGATTCTGTTCATTGCAAAGGTTAAAAAATGAGAGATTATCTGGATGAGTACATCATTGCCACAAGGCTCATACACCGTGAAAAGGGGGTAAGCATAGAAGAGCTTGCTGAGGCACTGGGTAAGACGCCCCGTGCGGTTTTCTCAATTCTGAATCAACTGGATTCGATGATGTTCCCCATTTATGATATGCCAGATCCTGAGAATCCTAAAAGGAAACGCTATCATGCGGATAAAACTTTTGCAGAATACCTTCCGAATTTGGAATTCTCGGATGATGATAAAGCAGTATTTAATTACCTTTTAAATGCATCAGATTCTGTCCCTGCGATGGAAATCGGGGCGCGGCGATTGTTTTATAAGCTGAAGCTTATGGCTGCAGAGCGTGGTTCTCTGATTGAGAATGGAAACCGCAAGCCTGTTTTGATTGTCAACATGAAGACGATGAATAAGGCAGTTGATAATAAAAAGCTTAACAGGCTTACAAGTGAGATTCTCAGGGTGATAAAAGACAAGAAGTGGGTGACTCTTCAATACCGCAATGTCGGAAGAGCGGAGTATTACAGCTATTCAGTCTTTCCTCTACTCATCTTTATTCATAAGGGGGATAGCTATGCATATGTTAAAAACAGATTCAACAGGCTAAGGGTAATAGCGCTGGAAAGAATTGAGAGAATAGAGAGTGTCTATGATGATGCAATACCTGAAAATGATGTTGATTTGCTTTCTCTTCTTGCCGATCCTTTCGGCTTTATATCGGATATGGATGAATGCGAAGTTGTCCTGAGAATAGATGAGGACCAGGCGATTTTTGAAAGAGCAGTCAACTGGCCGGAGAGTACCACGCTTGAAGATGGAGAAGACGGGTCGCTTATAATCAAAACCAGGACGCATTCATATTTTGATTTGAAGCGATGGATTCTTGAGCGCACGCCTCATGTGAGCATCATATCTCCTTTATGGCTTAAAGATGATATCAGAGAGACTTTAGAGATGGGCATAAAGAGGATTTAGCTTAGTGATGCATTTTAGGCGAATAAAAGAGAATAAGGGCGAATATATGAGCCTGCTTCTCCTGGCAGATGAATCAGAGCCCATGATAGCAAAATACTTGGAAAGAGGGGAGATGTACATCCTTGAGGATTTTGATGCCGTAGTAGGGGAGATCGTCGTCACCGACGAAGGGGAGGGGATTCTAGAGATAAAAAACATCGCAGTCGATCCTCAATATTCAGCAAAAGGGTATGGACGGGCCTTGATTGATTATATTGAAAAAGAATATAGAGGCAGGTTTTCAATCATTCGGGTCGGTACTGGTGAGAGTCCTTCTACAGTTCCTTTTTATGAGAAATGTGGATTTAGATATTCCCATAGAATCAAGAACTTCTTTTTAGATAATTATGATCATCTTATTTATGAGGATGGGATTCTCCTTAAGGACATGGTTTATTTCGTAAAAGAGCTAAGCTGAATGATTCTTTTTCTATGAAAAATATATAATCATCATTCCTTATAGCCGAATATAGGGCTTAAAAATGAGTTATCGGAAACACTACCGACCAAGTTGGCGATCAAGTCAGCGACCAAGTTGATGCTTCTGTAAAAAGGTTATTGGCAGTCATCGGAGATGAGAATCTTTCTGCATCTGAGATCATGAAGCGATTGGGATTTTATCATTGTTCTACATTTCGCAAGAACTATCTTAATCCAGCACTTGAAGCGAATCTCATAGAGCGAACAATCCAAGATAAACCTAACAGTAGCAAGCAGAAGTATCGTAAAACAGGACACTGATTTAAGAGAATGGGCTTTTGTTAGTCTAAACCTTTGATATGAAGAGCGTCTTAAGACTACACAAGTGTGGAATTAGCGATGAAGGTTAAAAACTCATAGCCATCAGTCTTCACACTATTGTTTCAAATACAACAACTACATTTTATTGTATAATAATAAGTTAGAGAAATAGAATAAAATAAAATAAAAAAAATTAAAAAAATCATTGACAACAATATCAAATTTCTGCTATCTTCTTCTTGCTTGTGGGAGTAGCGAAGCTGGTTATCGCGCTGGCCTGTCACGCCGGAGATCGCGGGTTCGAGC
>CALXOL010000031.1 GCA_944390015.1 uncultured Spirochaetaceae bacterium | reverse complement strand
TGATGATTTTTTCCTCCATTCCTCTCCACCTTTCGCTTCGCTTAGAAGGTGGAGACTCCTGGAGATAAAGGTTGAAAAGATATTCCAAATAAGCAGCTTTCTCCTCCATAGTCGAATAGGAAAGAACTAAAGGAAGCCCTCCATAGAGCATGTATTCATCAAAAGCTTCTTCCTTATCCTTCCCAGAAGATGGTAAAAACTCTTTAAAAGAAAGGGGAAAAACAGAAACAACGTCACCTCTCCCCCTAAATTCCGTCATTATGTCTTCCGAAAGCAATTTTGAATTACTTCCTGTAACATAGACATCAACATTCTTCATTTGAAGTAGTCCGTTCAAAACACCATATATTCGTGGAGGCTTATCTTTTTGCTTCAATTCTTCTCTAGAAATAGCATACTGGATTTCATCCAGGAAAACATAATACTCTTCATCTTTACTCTCTATTTTATTCTTTAGATAATCATATAGAACATACGGATCTGTAAGATGTGCATTATCTAAAGAGGCTAGAGCAATTGAAATAATATTACGCTCACTAACGCCATCTGAAATAAGCTGCTTTTTGAATAGTTCAAATAGCAGAAAAACAGGCAAAATCCATATATTTTAAAATTATGCGGAAATCTCCACTTTTTTGAAATGAACTAAATAATCCCTGGATATCCGGGGATGCAAGCTAAAACATCTCTGTAAAATGGTAGATTCTTACAAATGATTTTATAATCTTCTGTAAATCAAAATCATCTCTTAGAACCCCATCAATGCTAAGCTGAGGAGCAAAGCACATCGTAAACGGATCTGTGGAGCTTAAGCGATAATCATCGGATGCCATGATGATGAAGAGGAAGGCATCGAGGACATCGAGCATATTCTTCTTCTCAAGGTAAGAGATAATATCATCATAATCCATGCTTGTTATATCCTCACCTATGAAAGACGAAGCAAATTCTGGAGAGAATTCACTCATGAGCATCTCGAGCGCATATGCTCTTAATTCAGAAAGGTTGAAACCGGATATCGAGAGATATGAGTTGAGAATATCGTAATCAAGGTAGACATCCAAAGCGACACTGCCTTTATCCGATAAAGTCGTATCGGCATCAACAGTGAGTGTAAAGATTGAATCCCCATTCCATGACAGTGTTAGTGTCGTACTGCCATCGATAGAAGAAGACTCCGTGTACCCTCCAGCCTGGTACATCATTGAAACATCATCATATATAATTGATATCGATGCTTTGCCTTCTGAAAGACTTGAAAGATCAGGCGCTATCAGAATGTTGCCAGTACCGCTTAACGGGTAGAAGTCACTGATTGCACTTGAAAATACGATGATATTAAAGATGGATTGGCCCACCTTGAATGGATTATCCGAAATTAAGTCATCGAAGGAAAGACCAGAGTCCTTCACAAGGAAAGGTACGATGACAGGTTCCCCGTAGTAACTGGAATACATGGAGAGGTCGTATATCTCGTTATCCATGCCTCCTGAATAGAGCATCAAAGGAGAGACTGTAGAAAGGACAACAAACGGCTCTGCAGCGAAAGCAGATAGAGTTAAGAATAAAATGATTAACAGTGATAATATCTTCTTCATGCTAAAAGGATAGCATTGAAAAAAACTATCTACAAATCTTTCTTTCAAAAGAACACCCCTTGTCGCCAAGGGGTAAAACGGTCATTTAAGGATTTCCTCTATCGCAGAGCCATCGGCTCCAGGAATATCAAAACCAAGAATCTTCGCATATGTCGGGGCCTCATTCACGATATGGCTTCTCTCCACTACGGCTCCTGCCTTTATGTGAGGACCCTTTGCAACAAGAAGCGGTTGAGGGCCTTTTTCAGGAAGATAGCCATGTGTGGCAGCTCCGAAACGGTAGTCGGAGTTATCAAGAAGTTTCACCAGAGGCCTCTCATATGAATCTGCAAACGCGGTATACCCGTCTGTTTCCAGAACAAAAGAGAAAGGCCCCCCATAGGTATAAAGCTTCATCGCCTCCTCTTCTTCGAAGATGCGAGAAAAACCATAGAGACCCTCTTCAAGAAGATCATCAAGGAGATTACGGACCTCATCATGGAGGGCCTTGTCATTCTTATCCTTTAAAAAGACAACGGCAGACATTCCGTTTGAAAGGCACCATGCCTTCCAGTCTTTTATGCTTCCATCATCATTTACACTTATAAGTCCATGCTCCTTGAAGATGACATTAAGGGCGATATTCCTTCTGACGTCAAGTTGACCATGATCACTTACAAGGAATATGTCCGTCTCTTCAAGAATCTCCCGCTCTTCAAGGGCATCGGCTATCAGAAGCATCCACCTGTCAAGGTCTTTAAGAGCTTCTTTTATATGAGGCCCGAAAACTCCGTATTTATGTCTTACATCATCTATGTTAGCGGGATGGACTAGAAGCAAATCCGGTGCATACTCTCTTATGATATCCGCAGCACATGCCATTCCGAAGTCATCCCTGTAAGGATGAATTCTCTCTTTGCCTTCAAAGAGGTGAATGTTTTTCTCTATTATCTTCACAACACCATCATTGGCACCAGCACGACGAAAGGCATCGACGGTGGTCTCCTCATCGCTTTGCGCCCAATAATCCGCAATATGATAGTCTATTGCAGTATTGAATGCAGTAACCGGCCATAGGACGGCAGCTGTTGAAAGTCCCTTCTTTTTCGCCTCTTTAAAGATATCAGTACAATGGAGGAAATCACTATTCCACTGCCAGGGAGTCGGATCGCTTCCCGGAATGAGCTGCATGTTCGAAAATATGCCATGATGACCGGCATAGAATCCAGTCATCATCGTAGCATGCGCAGGAAAAGTCACAGTCGGATAGATTGAGGATACCTTTTTGACCACAGCACCGCCTTCAAAGAGTTTTTTATAGCTCGGCATATTGCTATAGATTTCAAGATCCTCCCCGACCATGGCATCGGAAGATACAACCACTACCTTTCTCATGCTTCCCCCTCAAGGACCTTTTCCTCTGCGTTATCTGAATACGTGATCCTGTATTCGAGTGTCTTGAAGTTAGCATAAAGCTCTGAATACTCAATTCCATTCTGCCAGCGTATTCTTACTGAATGCTCATCACTTGCAAGAAGAGAGAACGTACCATTGAATGATGGATGGTTGTTTCTAAAGAGCATAAGACGCTTCAAAGCCTTAACAACGGGTCTTTCCATCTCTTTTTCAACATCATCAAGGGAGTAATAGTGCCTGTTTACATTTCTCGGCTCCCCCGTCTTATGGAAAAGATCGAAATCATTCTTACTTGCGAAAAGCCCGCAATAATATACCTGAGGTATTCCAGGAGCAAAGAACTGCACCGCACGGGACATCAGATACTTCCTCTCATCCTCTCCGAGTGCGGAGAAATACGTACAGTTAATCTGATAGGTATCAAAAGAGGAGAACGTAATAGCCCTGTTGGTCTTCGCATAGACTTCAGTTATATTCGGATTAATCTCAAAGACATGCTGTTTCGTCTTTAGAAGCTCATCATCTGGAAGAAGATAACGGACATCAACAACTCCGATTCCATCGTGGGTATCAAGTGTTGTGAACTGCTTTCTAGGGCAGAATGTCATCCAGTTCTTAAGATAGAGGGTCCTGCCCGTAAAGAATGCATTGATAATGAGCATCGGAAGCTGGAAATCGTAAGTCCAGTATCCCCTCTCCTCAAGCTTCTTCTGTATGAAATAGTTCTCATGAATCTCTGGAAGGACCTCAACGCCGTAAGGAGCGAGGAATTTCCTGCATTCATCGATAAGATCCCATACCTCAGGCTCTACGAAGAAACAATCCGTGCCCGCCTTCTTAGTAGCATATGCGAACGCATCAAGACGGATTAAAGCGGCCCCATGCTGTCCTAGGAAACTGAGATTCTCCTTCATGAAATCCTTAGCAACCTCCGAGCGCTGTATGTTTATATCCATCTGATGGTCACTGAATGTACTCCAGATCCTCTCTACAGAGCCATCTTCGAACTTGACATCGACATATGGATGCTCCTTCCTCTTATATAGTATTGCATCCTCTTCTTCTGTCGGATTTCCATTCTTCCAGAAATCCTTATATTTGATGAAGAAGTCCCAGTACTTGGACTTGTCCTTATTCTTTACAAAATCCTTGAAGACCTCGCTCTCATCAGAGATATGGTTGATCATGTAATCGTACATGAGATAGTACTTCTGAGCGAAGTTCATTATATCGGACCAATCTCCAAAGGAAGAATCGACCTCCTTGTATGTTATAGGAGAAAAGCCACGATCCGCAGATGAAGGAAAGAACGGAAGGATATGAAGTCCTCCTATCGCACCTTCATAATGGCGGCTTAAGAAATAATCCAGGTCATGGAAATCCTTTCCTATGCTATCTGGATATGTAATCAGCATTATCTTATTTGCAACTCTCTGCTGCATTATTTCCTCCTAGGTTGTCTTTCTTTCGACAAGGGAGACCGGCAGAACCTGTTTTGCAGGAACCTCCTTTCCCTCGGCGATATCAAAAAGCGTCTCGATGACGCGCTCAGCCAGCTTATCCACATGCTGGTGTATAGTTGTTATCTGAGGATAGATGAGTGAGCAGAAATCAACATCATCATATCCCACAATCTTTATATCCTCTGGAATCCTATAGCCCATTGAGTACGCCATATGGATGCAGTTCGCAGCAAGGATGTCGTTACTTGCGAAGATACCATCCACATCGGAATTCTCATAGAACAGCTTGCTTACGATCTGGGAATAATCAAGATTCAGATTCTCCCTCTCCGTAACCTGGTAGACCTTGTGCTTAATCCCAGCTTTCTCACATTCCTCTATGAAGGCGAAGGATCTGGCATTACCTGAGCTACGACCTTTCAGGTTTCCTCCGACATGTATGAGGTTCTTGCATCCTTTAGCAATCAGATGCCTTGTCGCAAGAGCTCCCCCCTGATAGTCATCGGATGAAACAGAAGGGCTGTAGTTCGTATTTGCCCATATCACCGTAGGCAGGGAGGACTTCTGTATGAAATCCTCCATGTCGGTTATATAGGATGTGACAATACCAAGAGGCCGGCTCGCCTCAAGGGACTGATACTTCTTCTTGTATTGGGAGATATCATCCTCCGATACGGTTATCATGACGGTATAGCCGAGACTTGAAGCAACACGTTCCAGCTCATTTGCAACGAGTGCCCAATATGGCTGTCTAATGGAAGGAAGAATCACACCTATGCAGGTCGAAAGCCCCTTCACAAGAGAACGTGCCAAGCTGTTTGGACTGTAGCCTAGATCCTCCATGGCCTTGTTGACCTTTGCAATTGTCTTACTGCTTAAGGCCCCCTTGTTATTTATGACCCTGGAAATCGTAGCAGTCGATACGCCAGCTTTCTTAGCAACATCCTTAATCGTAACCATATCGGAACTCTCCCTAAATCATGACTTTACAGCTCCTGATATTATACCCGCGGTTATATGTTTCTGGAAGAAGAGATAAATGACAATTATCGGGAATACCGACATTACAAGGCCTGCCATGATATTTCCATAGTCATTCGAGAAACTTCCATAGAACGTCCTAATCGCGATTGGAAGGGTGTAAAGCTCCTTGTGCGTGAGCACCAGGGAGGGAAGAAGATAGTCATTCCACAGTCCCAGGATCTCAAGAATGGCAATCGTTGAGAGAATCGGCTTCATAAGAGGGAATACGATCCTGAAGAAGACACCCATCGGGGAACTTCCATCAATCCTTGCCGCCTCCTCTATAGCCATAGGGATGCTACTCTTGATAAACCCATGACACATGAACGTACACATTGCCGTTCCAAAACCGAAGTTCATGAGTATGAGCGTCGTTTTCGAATTAAGAATTCCAAACTTAGCACCATAGATGGATACAAGCGGAATCATGATTACCTGGAACGGGATTACCATTGAGGCAACCATCACGGAAAAACTCACCTTACATACTTTCCAGTCAGTTCTCACAAAAAGGTATGCGGCCATCGCAGAGAAGACTATCAACAGAAGTATGCTGAATCCCGTAATGATAAAGCTGTTCATGAATGCCTTAGGGAATTCCATATCCACCCATGCGGTTACATAGTTTCCCCACTGAGGGCCATTCGGATCCACAAGTTCCAAAGGATAGCGGACGATGTTTACCTTGCTCTTAAGTGAGTTTATGAGAACAAGAGCGAACGGAACCATGTACAGGATCAGAAGTAAGTACACGAAAACCGTCTTTAAAATGGTTAATGCCTTTGCTTTTGTATTTTCTCTGTCCATATTACATCTCCACTTCTCTCTTCTTCCCGATATAAGTCTGGGTCAGAGCAATCGCTGCGATTACGATAAAGAACACAAGCGCTTCTGCCTGTCCGATACCGTAGCGGTACTCTTCGAAAGCCTTTGAGAAGATGTGCATTGAAGCCATCTTCGTCGTACCATACGGTCCACCCTCCGTAAGAGAGAGGTTGAGATCGTATACTTTGAATGTCCTGGTAATTGAAAGGAAGAGACAGATTACGACGGACGGCATCATCAGAGGAAGACGGATCTTACGCGTAATCGTACCCTCTTTAGCACCGTCTATACGTGCCGCTTCAATCATATCCTGAGGAATTCCGACAAAACCGGAGATGTATATGAGCATCATATATCCCGAATACTGCCATGTCGTGACTATTACAAGAGCGGCGAAGGCCAGTCCTGTGGAAGAAAGCCATGAGCGGCGGAATATCTCAAGTCCAATATAATCATAAAGGTTTACAAGAACACGACTGAAAAGGAACTGCCAGATGTAACCTAATATGATTCCTCCTATGAGGTTCGGAGTGAAAAAACCTGCACGAAGGAAATTCTGCCCTTTCATCTTTGAAGTCAGAAGATAGGCAAGACCGAACGCAACAAGATTTGTGGTGACAACCGCAACTGCGGAATAGATGATAGTAAGACCGAGAGAACGCCAGAACACACTGTCATGGAAGACCTGTCTATAGTTCTCAAGACCGATGAAATTCATATCCAGTGATATTCCGTTCCAATCTGTGAATGTAAGGTATACGCCGTAGCACAGAGGAACAAGAACTACCATTATGAAGAAAATCATTGCAGGGCCAGCAAAGCCAAGGAAATACAGGGCTTTTTGTTTTGCATTCAACTTTCCCCACATAGAAACCTCCTTTTAGAAAGATGAAGGATGCCAGGCGGCATCCTTCGATTCGTTTAGAGCCCTATCACTCTACAGGAAGATTTGCCTTCCAGTAATTGTCCAGAGCGGTTGCGAGCTCAGCTCTTGTAACCTCTCCAGCTGCATATGCCTGCATCGTAGGGGCAAGAACTGTCCTGTGGTCAGAAGGCATATAGGAAGCACCATCGATGGTCATACCAGCATTGATATACTCCTGGAGTCCAAGGTTGAACGGGTTCGTTGGTGGGAGTGTGATGTTGGAGAATGCCGTTACGATCTGGCACTTGTTGATAAGCACATCCTGTCCTGCTGGATCCATTACGAGCCAGTTGAGGAACATCTTTGCAGCCTGCTGCTGCTCTTCAGATGCGTTAATAATGTCTGCAACAATATACTTCGTGGAATCTACGACTACCTTACCCTGTACTGGGCTGTCATTGATTGGGAATGGAAGGATTCCATACTCCGAGCCCTCTACAGCATATGGTGCGAAATCTGGCCATGCCCATGTTCCGTTTACCCAGAAAGCAGCCTCTCCGTCAGCAAGATAACTTGCATTGAGGTCATAATCTGCGGCAAGAGGATCATCGCGGTTAATGTTGTACTCAATGAAGAGATCAAGTGTATCATATACATTGTTGAATACTTCATTATCCTCGAAAGTGGTTGCTCCGCTATTGACTTCTTTGAGGAATGCGATTGCTCCAGCCTTTGTTCCATCCTGGTAGTCATAAACATACTGGATTGGCTTATGTCCGAGAGCCCAGTCCTCAGAGCAGAGGATGACAGGAGTCTCCATACCAGCGGCTACGAGCTCATCTATGAGAGTCTTGAACTGATCAAGTGTAACATAATCCTCTGGAACGAACTCTCTTCCAAGAAGATCTTCGATAACGGTCTTGTTATAAAGAAGACACATACTCTCGATCGTAAGAGGCATACCGTAGATCTTTCCATCTACTTTATAACCCATTACGTCCCCACCTACTGCTACCCATGGCTCAGAGGAGAGATCTGCGATTCTCTGTCCTGCAAGTTCCTTTACCTGAGCAGAGTCAACGATAGCAATCGTAGGAGCATCTCCGGATGCATAACGCTGTGCAATCGTAAGACCAGGGTTATCCGTCTCAACGATTTCAATGTTTACGTTATAAGCACTTCCAAAGAGTGCGGCTCCTTCCTCAAGCGCATCTGTAATCTCTGGCTTGGAGTTCATCAGAGAAATATTCACAGTCTTTGCAAAAGCTTCTCCGATCTCAGGATTTACAGCAACTGTAGCCTCTGGTGCCGTAGCTGCAGCCTCCTTGTTTCCACCAGCGAAAAGGGTGAAACAGGAAAGGAGGACAACTAAAAATACTGCTAGGATTTTTTTCATTTAAACCTCCGTTTTTCGGGTCATTTAAGACCGTACAGTTATAATCATAAACCCTGTTTTTAAGAATTGTCAAACATTTACATAAAATTTTTTGTATCAAAAAATTAGATAAATATTCTTGCTGTATATTCTATAATTAATTTATTATTTTATAAATAATTATTATAAATTTTGTTTTTATGGTATTTTTTATGAAAACGTTATCATTTTGGAACAAAATCAACAGATTCTAATTCTTTAACGGACTCAGCTTTCCACGTAAGGAGAAAAAGAGATAGCCCAAAAATAAATTTTTGTAGAAAAAAACTCTTCTTGGTACTATCATGCGTTTGAGTATGAGAGAGAAAACAAATGAAATAGATATGACGACGGGACCTCTTATACCAAAGATCCTCGCCTTTTCCATCCCACTGATGCTCTCCGGCATCCTGCAGCTGCTATTCAATGCTGCTGACATCATAGTCGTAGGGCAGTTTGCAAGCCCACAGGCCATGGCCGCCGTAGGTTCTACAGGCTCGCTGAATAATCTTATCGTCAACATTTTTCTGGGGCTTTCAATAGGATCGAGCGTACTGATGGCAAGATTCTATGGGGCAAAGAACAGGGAGAACATCCATGATCTCATACACACTTCCATACTTCTGTCACTCACATCAGGCTGTGTTCTCATAGTCCTCGGTCAGCTGCTTGCAAAACCATTACTCACAATTATGGGAACCCCTGATGATGTAATTAATCAATCGATTCTCTATATGAGGATAGTTTTCTTAGGAATGCCTGCAATGCTTACATATGATTTCGGTTCGGGGATACTCCGAGCTGTAGGAGATACGAAGAGACCTCTGGCATACCTCTTTATAGCGGGAATCATAAACGTTTGCCTGAACCTGATATCTGTAATAATCTTCGGCATGGGAGTTGCAGGAGTTGCTATTGCAACAATCACATCGCAGTACATATCGGCGCTGCTGGTTCTACGCTGCATGATCAGAACGAATAGTGTTTACAAGCTGAATCTGAAAGAACTGAGAATCAGGAAGAGTATGCTGCTACGGATTATAAGAATCGGTGTACCTGCTGGAATACAGGGGGCGCTGTTCAACGTCTCAAACGTTCTGATACAGTCATCAATAAACTCTTTCGGCTCGCTTGTCATGGCAGGAAACACGGCAGCGGCAAACATTGAAGGCTTCGTATACACTTCGATGAATGCCGTTTACCAGGCATCTACGAACTTCACAAGCCAGAATGTGGGTGCACACAAGACGAAAAACATAACCCCTGTCCTTTTATCATGCATGCTGATCGTAACCTCCGTAGGCCTGATTCTCAGCACGATTGTGGAGGTCTTTGCCTATCAGCTACTTGGGATATACTCAGCGGATGCCGATGTTATTTCATATGGAATAGAGCGTCTTCATGTCGTATGCCTTACATACTTTTTATGCGGCCTGATGGATACCGCATGCGGCTCAATAAGAGGTCTTGGATATTCAATCGCACCTACCCTTGTATCACTTGCAGGAGCATGCGGACTGAGAATCCTATGGATATATACGGTATTCCAAGTCCATAGGACACAGTTCGTACTTTATCTCTCATACCCCGTGTCATGGGTGGTAACATTCATAGCCCACATCATCTGCTTTATAATCTTTTCTAAAAAGTGGAAGAGAAAAATTGAAGCACAGGACAAGAAAATCATGGAGAGAGCATAGATATAGGAACCGTATTTGCCAACAAAAGCAGACAGAGCCTCCCCTATGCCATCCATGAAATAACCATAGAACATCTTGGGTCATGTATCTGAGCATACTTTCCAAATCTTTTCGCAACTTTTAAACTATAAACATGTTTAGACGCAAAAAGAAGAGAAGCCTTCCAGAAGGAGCCATTCCTGCAATCAGGAAAAGCATATGTACAGGAGAGGAGACCTTCGGTTATATAAGTGGAGAAGACAATCATTTCACACCACTCTGCTTAATCCATAGCAGAGAAGAAATATATTCGGGATATGAAGTGGAAAAAGAGAGGATAAAAGAAATCTATTAGTTCAAATTAACGAAATCGGCATGACAAGAATATCATGAGAGAGTATTGTCTTTATTTCATTCAAACATATTATCGTACCCATACCAATACTATTTCCTATCAAGCGCTTGAAGTGTTTTGCCATGGAAACAGTAGGGGTTGCGGACATCTTGATTTCCATTGGGTAAAGTATGCCGTTATTCTCTTTTATTAAATCTATTTCTGCAGGGCCTTCTTTTTCCCCATGATTTTCCTCTCTATAGAAATAGAATTCAGATTCATCTCCATTGTTTCTGGCATTCCTAATTACTTCACGCACAACATACGATTCAAAAACAGCACCTCTCAAAGGATGTCTTAATAATCCCGAGACAGACCTAATCCCTAGCAAATGACAACAAAGTCCACTATCTACAAAATGAAGACGAGGTGTCTTCACTAAAGTTTTGATCGCTTTTCCAGAATAGGCAGGGAGCAACATAATCAAAGAACATGATTGCAACAAATCAATGATTTGATTTACTTTTCTCAGGGATAGTCCAGATTCTTCGGCAATAGCAGAGCAGTTCAATGCTGTTGCTGTACGTGCTGCTAAGATTTTCAAAATCCTTGTAAATGTAAGGCTATCCATATCGTGCATCTCACTACGAATATCACCTAACAAATAGGTGTTTATGTATGAGCTAAACCATATATCGAAATTCTCAGGTGAAATATTCTGTAGAGCTGGATACCCACCATTAACTATATTCTCGAGAGTCTTTTCATATGTCCAAAAAGATTTCTCTTGAGTACCAAAAGAAGGATAAAAAGATTTTCGATAAGGATCCTTCTGCTTCTCAGCCTGAGACAATGGATACATGTTCAATTCGACGACACGTCCAGCCAACGTATCTCCTACACGTTTTGAAAGTAGCGGTTTCTGACTCTCCGTGATCCATATCTGATTAGTTTTCTCACTCTCATCAACAATTTTCTTCATCGGAATAAGAAGTTCTTCCGCTCTCTGAACTTCATCAATTAGACAAGGAACAGGATGCAGAAGGAAAAATGAATTGGGATCATTTTGAGCAAGTTCTCTATCCACCTGCTCATCAAGAGTAACATAAGATCGCCCCTCTTCTTTTAAGGCTTTGAGAATAGTCGTCTTTCCTACCTGCCTAGAGCCAGAAATAAAAATAATTTTAAAATCTTTCTGTAATGATTCTATTCTTCTTGAAAGCGTTCTTTCTAACATATTTTCATGTTACAATCTGACTGCTCCCACAGGCAAGCCTGTGGGGTTCTGGTGGATAGGCTTGCACCATGTCCGTACACCATTCTCAGGC
>CALXOL010000030.1 GCA_944390015.1 uncultured Spirochaetaceae bacterium | reverse complement strand
TCTCTCTTCCCCTGCGCTGCTGATCTTAAAAACCTCGTGCCTGCTTCCAAGCACGCTAGGACAATTTAGCTCTTTTCAGCTCTTCTTGTCAACATTATTTTCAAAATTTTTTACATTTTTTACCATGTTTTCTTTAACTTATTTATACATAAGGATTAATCGTTTCAAAAAAAACAGCCGCTTCTCACGGCTGCATTAAACTAGTAAAAGATGGAAATTAAATCATCCTTCGTTCTGGCATTTCTCATCATATTAAGCATGGTGGTATTTTTAACAACCTGCGCTATCTGAGAAAGCACTTGAACATGCTCGCTCGGGTGTTCATCACTACCGAGGACGAGAAAATATACTCTTGTTGGTTTTCCATCTGCAGATGAGAAATCAACATCATTTTCGCCTACAGCAAGAGCGACTACCGGCTTATGAATGAAAGAAACCTTCGCATGAGGAATGGCCACTCCATGCTCCAATCCAGTAGATCCAAGACTCTCTCTTTTTAAAACAGCATCAAGAGCTTCTCTCTCCTGGCTTTCATCAAGGCCATATGCGGCTGCAAAATCAGCTATAAGATTCGTTAGAACCTCTGCTTTATCACTACCCTTGAGAGGGCAGAAACAGTATTCCTTCTTCAGACTATCGGTTAAAGACATCAATAATCCTCCTCGAACATCGACCAGATATCGTCATTGTCCTTCACGACTATTACCGGACAAGGACTTGTGCGGAGCATCCTGTCATTCTCACTTGTCAGCTCCTCTCGACGGCTTCTTATTACATTTATCGAGCCTAGGGCTAAAAGGTCAATATGATTCTTCTTAATATAGTTCATCACCTCGGTATGAGGAGAGCCCTCTATTATCGAACTGGTGATGCCAATTCCCTTCTGAGAGGCAAGCTTTTCTGCATGCCTGATATGTCTCGAAGCATCTTTTTTCAGATCAGATAAGTACTCGCTCTTCTCCTGATCGACAAAAATATGGCTTTTAACGAGTTCTCCGAGTGCCTTGGTATTTACAACGTACAGGACATGAAGTCTGGCATCGGTACTCTTTGCCAGCATTATCGAGTACATCAGTGCGCTGATGGATCCCTCAGATCCGTCCAAATATACAAGAACATCTAAAAATGGCGCATTCATGCCAACACCTCCTTTTTCTTCAACTCATCCTGCCTCTGCATCCTGTCTTTCACCACCTTAAGCAGTATGAATGACTCCCTTTCCTGCTCCTCAATCCTGGAAGTAAGGTATCTTACAGTCTCCTCCTTATCAGGAATTACAAGCTTCTCTAATGCATTTACCTTCCTGATGGTCTTCTTGACCTCACTGCTCAGCCTCATTATAGATACTTTGAGCTCCGCCATCTTACCCATCAGCTCAAGTGAGCGTCTATACCTGTTTATAGCAAGTTCACTAAGCATGCTTGTACCCTCGGGAGAGAAGTACGGTCCGTCCCCTGAGAACGAAGTATCAACCTTCGGAAGCGAAACACCCATGACACGTCGCTCCGACAAGCTTATACCGCTTTCGATATTGACGGCACCGGCAAGGTTCGCAACCCTCAGACGCCCCATGTTCATTATAGCATCCTGAAGGGTCTTCTCCGCATCAATAAGACTTTTCTCAACCCTGTTCTGGTAGTCAACAGCCTGGTCAACGAGCGTAAGCAGCTCGCTAACAAGTATACTCCTCTTCTGATCAAGAAGATCATAGCCGAGCCGGCTGAAGCTGAGCTCATCCTTGAGTTTCATAAGATTGCTTCTGGTAGGCGCTAAACTCGTATCCATCAATCACCCCTTGTAATGAGCACTGATCTCCTCTTCCGTCAGACGCTGCAGCTCCTCTGGAGGAAGGATGGAAAGTGCCTGCCATCCAAGATCCAGCGTCTCCTCTATCGAGCGGTCCTCATCGTAACGCTGAGAAACGAATCTCTTCTCAAAGAACTCACCGAACTCCAGATATTTATGGTCTGTCTCGGTCAGTTCCTCCTCTCCGATAACGGATGCAAGGTTTCTGACATCTTTTACATGTGAGTACGACGCAAAGAGCTGGTTCGAAAGATGAGGATGATCATCCCTTGTCATTCCCTCTCCAATACCATCCTTCATAAGTCTTGAAAGGGATGGAAGGCAGTTAATCGGTGGATAGATTCCACGACCATGCATATCACGGTCAAATACGATCTGTCCTTCCGTGATATATCCGGTAAGGTCTGGAATCGGATGCGATATGTCATCATTAGGCATCGTCAGAATCGGCAGCTGTGTTATGCTTCCGCTCCTGCCGCTTATCTTACCACTTCTCTCATAGATCTCAGCGAGGTTTGAATATAAATATCCTGGATAGCCCTTCCTCGATGGAATCTCACCCCTTAAAGTACTTATCTCCCTTAACGACTCACAGTAGTTTGTCATATCGGTCATTATTACAAGCACCTGCTTACCCTTGTCAAAAGCCAGATGCTCAGCAAGGGTCAATGCGGTTCTTGGCGTGATGGTCCTTTCAATGGACGGATCGTCCGCAAGAGATAAGAACAGGGCTACATTATCCAGAACTCCTGTCTCCTCGAAAGAATCAATGAAGAACTTAGCGACATCGTATTTTACACCCATTGCGGCGAATACGATGGCAAACTCACTCTTGCCACCTCTTACTTTTGCCTGACGTACAATCTGAGCGGCAAGCTGGTTGTGATCCATTCCGTTACCGCTGAAGATAGGAAGCTTCTGTCCCTGTATGAGCGTCGTCATTCCATCGATAACGGAAATACCTGTCTGGATGAAATCCCTTGGATACTCTCTTGCCGTAGGGTTAATTGGAACACCATTGACATCCCTCTCGTCACTGGAAGATGGATTTCTCGCCCCGTCACGGCTCTTACCGAGTCCGTTCATGACACGCCCAAGCATCTTCTCCGATACGGCAAGGGTAAGAGGCTCTCCAAGAAACCTCATGCTCGTCTGAGGAAGGGAGAGACCGTCAGTACCTTCAAAAACCTGCACGCAGACAGCGTCATCAGAGGTATCAAGTACCTGACCGGAACGGATTTTTCCATCGCTTCCTTTGACCTCTACAAGCTCTCCATAGCCTACGGGATGGGTGTTCCTCATATATACCAGTGGACCATCTATCCTGCTAGCTCCTATGTACTCTCTTCCCGAATACAGTCTTTTATCATCGTTTTTAAGCAGTTTATCTTCAATCATCATAAATACTTCCAAGTTGCATCATAGAACGTTCCAGCTTTAAGGCGAGCTTATCAATCTCATCGACGTTGTCATTTGAGATATTAAAGCGCATCTTTGCGATGTCCTGAACGACAGATAACCTTTTTATCTTTACCATTGGAACGCCTTTTGCTATAGCCTCCTGCCCCGCCTCATAATATCGGATTATGATGGAAAGCATCTTCACCTGCTTTTTTACAGAACAGTAGCGGTCAATCTCATCAAAGGCATTCTGCTGCAAAAACGCAGTCTTAAAGAGTGAGCAGCATTCAATTATGAAGTTCTGACTATCGGGCAGCGCATCAGGTCCGACGAGCTTTACAATCTGATTAAGACGTACTTCCTTCTGTAAAAGCTCCATTATCTTCTGTCTGTTTACGGCCCACTGGTCGTTACTCTCCTTTGACCACCATGCCTTTACCTCATCAATATACTCACTATATGAGTCAAGCCAGCTTATAGCAGGATAGTGACGTGCCGAAGCCAATGCCCTATCCAACCCCCAGAAACATCGTACGAACCTCTTCGTATGCTGTGTTACCGGCTCAGAGAAATCTCCACCCGGAGGAGAAACAGCTCCGATTACGGATACGCTTCCCTCTGTTGCTGAGAGGTTGAGCATATGACCCGCCCTCTCATAGAACTGAGCGATACGGGTAGGAAGATAAGCGGGGAATCCCTCTTCTGCCGGCATCTCCTCCATTCTCCCCGAAAGCTCTCTTAAAGCCTCCGCCCAGCGTGATGTGCTGTCCGCCATGATAGCGACATTATAGCCCATATCACGATAATACTCGGCCATTGTGATTCCGGTGTATATGCTTGCCTCACGTGCCGAAACAGGCATGTTCGACGTATTGGCAATCAATATCGTCCTATGCATCAGGCTCTGCCCGGTTCTAGGATCTACAAGATGTGGGAACTCCCGAAGAACATCCGTCATCTCGTTTCCCCTCTCGCCGCATCCGATATATACGATGATGTCCGCATCACACCACTGTGCGACTGAGTGCTGAGTCATCGTCTTTCCAGTTCCAAAGCCTCCAGGAATTGCGACCGTTCCACCTTTTGCTAAAGGAAAAAGCGTATCAATAACCCTGAGTCCAGTAATCAGTGGTGTATCGAGACTGAGACGCTCCTTTACAGGACGTGGAACCCTGATCGGCCAATACTGGATCATGGTCAGTTTTATAACCTTGCCCTTCTCATCCTCAATAGTGGCTATCTCATCATCTACCGTATAATCACCCTCAGCAGAAATTGATGCGATACGATAAGTTCCCTCATAATTCGGACTTAACATGATTTTATGAATAACACGATCGGTCTCCTCGACCTCTGCGATGATATTTCCAGCTGTAAGTTCGTCCCCGACTGCCTTAACAGGCTTGAAATGCCATTTCTTCTCATGGCTTACGCTTGTTGTGCTTATACCCCTTGCGATGAAATCACCACTCAGGCTTCTTAAATCCTCAAGAGGACGCTGTATTCCATCATAGATGTTTCCTATCAGTCCAGGACCAAGCTCCACGGAAAGGCTCATTCCCGTTCCATAAACGTTGTCCCCGGGGGCTATTCCCGTTGCATCCTCGTAAACCTGTACGGTTGCCTCATCTCCATTGAGCTTTACGATCTCGCCTACGATCCTAAGGTCGCTGACATGGACAAGCTCCATCATCTTGGCATCCGTTATACCTTTTACAATGAGGACAGGGCCGTTTACCCTTTTAACCCTACCAACAATCTTATCTTGCATTTTCTTCCTGTACTATTTTCCTGATATCCTTCATATACCGCCTGATGCGGGTTGAAAGAAGGTTGTTATAGCTTATCTTCCCATCCGTGCTGGAAACGATAACACCAAGTTCGCTGGTCTTATTTTCATCCAGCGAGAGACTGAGAGAGGCACCCGTCCTCTCCTTGACAAGAGCTTCCGCCGCCCTGAGCATCCCATCATCAACAGGACAAAGGAGGGAATATGAGACCACTGCATTCTTCCTATCCAGGCCAATGGCTGCCTCAGCTATCCAGCCTATGAGGCTATCTTTGAGTTTTCCGTTTTTCGCCATCTCACTGAATGCAAGCTCAACCTTATCCATCACGATTGAATAAGAGTAATCCATCTTTTTCAGCTCCGTAAGACGGTCGATGCTTCTCTTCGCACTCTCCTGCTTCAGTTTTATTGAACTGAGACGGAGATCCGTTGCCCTCTTCTCAGAGGCGACCTTGCTTTCCGCCTCTTTGATGGCATCTTCCCGGATCCTATCCGCTTCTGCTTTAGCATCACTTAAAATCTTATCAGCCCTCTTCTGGGCTTCTCTGATGATGCCATCGGTCAGAGCATTGGAAATACCACTCATATCGAAACTCCTATCGCCTGATTGACGAGACTCCTAAGATCCCGTTTAAACGTCTTACCCGGGGATGGGATCTCAACCACTAATGGGAAACTCTCCGCAAAAAGGTAATGATCGACAGTCTCCCTGATGAGGTCTGCCACATCCTCCGTGATGATGATGACACCATGCTCCTTATTTTCAAGAGCATTCTGCCAGGCCAATCTGGCCTCCTCGGCATTACTGGCTACCTCGCCAAGAACTCCAACAATGGAAAAGCCGAGTACCGTATCATCATCACCAATGACGTAATAATCCATTTTTACACCGTTCCGAGAATCATGAGGGCTGTGATGAATCCGAATACTACGAGACCCTCAGAAAGTCCGATGAAGATCAATGCGTTGCTTGCAATCTCCGGCTTCTCGGAAATAGCACCCATTGCAGCAGATCCGACATTGGAAATTGCGATTCCAGCGCTGATAGCACCAAGACCAAAAGCAAGAGCTGCCGCAAAGCAGATCAATGCCGTCTGATAACTTCCACTCTGGATACTCTCAGATGCTGCATAGAGAGTCGGTGAATAGATGAAGGCTGTCCCTATGAGGAGCAGAAGCGTCAACATAAGAGTTAAATTGATTTTTCTCTTAAATTCAAATGCGGTCATGATAGACCCTCCTATTATTTCAATTGGCCTTTCTTCTGCCTTCAAGCCCAATAGGCTCATAGGCAAAACCACGGCCGGTAAAGAACCTTGTGAAGAACTCGTAATAGTTGAGCCTGAGGGAGTTGATTCCCGCAGATAGCCCTTCCAGTACTATAACGAGCACGTTTCCTACTATGATTATCAAAGTAGAGAAGACGATGCTTCCCGTCATATCCGCCATATCCTGGAATGCGGTCATCAAGGATACGTGTGCAATGCCGAGACCGGCGACACGCATGAAAGAGAGCGTATTTGCCAAGAAACCTGAGAATATCTCAAGCAGCGTGATAAGACTTTCTATAAGCGTGTTTATGATAAGCTGACTCACCTTCTCCTTATGACCTTTTTTAAGCTTTATGATGTAATCTATCGGCTCGGAAGCGAAGATCATCAGGATAAGAATCAGAAGTACCGGGAACAACCAGGACGGCGTAGGAATGGTCTTATAACCACTGGCTACGAAAGCAAAGCCGATATAAATTCCTATGGCATAGAATGCACCGCCAACAAGCCCGTTCTTATCGAAAGCAAGCTCAAAGAACCTCTTCTTCCTGAAAAGATTAATCCAGTTGAGAATCAGGGCGAGGAATATTATGGCGATACCGAATTTAATCGTTATGCCGAGGATATCATATATGTCGTTGACATATCCGTTTCCACCGCGCCCATTAACGACGCTGTGATAATTAAACCATAGAGCGGGGAACCACGAGAAGCCGAAACAAGAGCCGAATAAAAGCCCTCCGACCATGCTTGCCGGGCCAAGGAACATCAAAAGAGAGCAGAGATACCTGCTGATAAGCCCATCCTTTTTAAGTGGATTCTTCTTATAATATGCCTTGCCGATAAGCGCAACAAGAAGCAGGATGAATCCCTGTCCAAGGTCTGCGAACATCAATGCAAACATTATAATATAGCTTATAGCAGTAAAAGGAGTCGGATTTATTGAGCCATATTCCGGAGTTCCGTAGTTGTTGACCAGATGCTCAAAAGGCTTAAGTATCTTAGGACTCGACATCGAGACTGGAACACTCTGCCTTTCAACATCCGTAGCCTCTTTAGCCTCTATGATGCATCTTCCATCCGTTGCCTCCAGTATCGCCTGATAGACGCTGTCATACTCGTCCTCAGGTACCCAGCCGGAAAGAAGAGTGGTATTCTTTGTGTATGAGAAATAGGACTCGACGGAGCCGCACAGCTCATGAATCCTGACATTGAGCCATGCCTTCTCAAGATCATCTATCCTCTCTCCAATCTTCTCCTTGATCTCATCCCTTAGCGCCTGCATGTCCTTCTTATCGTCCTCGATAAGAATATTCAGCCTTGCCTTGGCTTTTAAGAGCGCCCCTTTCTGAGCATCGGCGTTACTCGTCTCCGTCCAGTGGAACTTATCGAAGACATCATCCACCCTTCCGCTCTCCCTTTTAAAAGAAAGAACTATAAGATCATCGCCATCACTATCGATAACGGAGCCAAGTTGACTGAGACGGGACTGGAAGTCCTCCGCTCTGGATGGAACACGTCCTACACGTATATCGAGATACTCATTCTTCTTCTCTTCTATGTATCTGAGCATCTCCTCATGTGTAAGGTATCTCTGGTTGACCAGGCGCTGCCTATCTTTAATAGACTGTGTGGATACCGTAAGACGCTCGATGAAACGTCTTAATTTATCAAGATCAAGGACTTCCGTGGTCTCTAAATCCGAAGAAGAGAGGGATGGTATTCTGTGATCAGCCTGAGAGAGGAGATTCTCGATTCTGATCCTGTATTCACTGAGTTCTGAGATTGAAGGGGCGTCCTCATTCTTCCTTATCTTCTTCATCATCTCTGGATCCAATCCCTCAATGTGGATAAAATCCATCACTCCCCTGGAAAGAAGACCTTTTACGACCTTCTCCTTATCCTCATCAAGCACAACCGCAGTGAGCAACCTCATCTTGCGTGTGAATAAACTCATAGCACAGCCTCCCTTATCCTTGATTCATCCCATTTATAGAACTTAGCACTCAAAATACTCCTGATCATCTTCTCCTCATCCTTGTAGAGGAAGAAATATGAGAGCGCTATTCCGATGTTGAAAGGACGGCCCGATAGGATTTTCATGAACTCCTTCTTCCTGGTCTGAGCAAGGTAATCCTCAATCATGAGAATGTGGTTCGCGTTCTCATCAGCACTGGTCATATCATCATCGTTCTTACGTATGTCCCTCAAATCCGTCATGATCGAGCGGTAATATCTTGATACTATAGCCCTCACATCGTCAATGTTGTCTCTCTTATCAAGTACCCTCTTCCTCATTATATCCTCATAGACATGACCATATGGTATCATCACAGCCTTTAGCTCATCAGAGCTGAGGTGATGATAGAATGTGTATCTGATGAAAAGTAGTATGTTCTTCAAATCGACATCAACGTAATAGATGGCGCTGCTGACATCCCTATCCTCGCCTCTAAGAGCGTCTATGGCCTTGAAAAGGCGGTCAAAGAAGAGATGGTCAAGCCTTATTTCAAGGGGAAAAAGTCCTTTTTCTTTTATTGCATCCAAGGAGAATGATGAAAACACCTCGTCATAGATCGTATCTGAGAAGGCCTCTCTTACCCCGTCATAGCTGCGTGCGTTGATTATCGCGTTATAATCTACGGGATGTACGATCTCATTCTTGTAGATATAACTGGAGCGATATGTAATCTGGTGACTTCTTACGACCGACGAGTACCAAAGCCTCAATGCATTCTTTATGTTCTCTATCTCGACCTTCTCTAAAAGAGTCTCGATAAGGCCCGTCTCTTTTCCTTTAAGATATGAGATCACCTCCCTGTAGGTCTTTATCTCATCCTCAAGTAGAGCAAGTTCGACCTGCTGAAGATCTCCAGTCTGTGCATAGACGGCGACGAGATTAGAATAAGGTGTGTCTTTTAATGCTGCAACCGCCTCATTGAGCGTAGAGGCCTTAATCATGTCGCTAAACAGGCTTGAGGACTGCATAACTCCGATTCTCGCCCTGAGCTTAGCATTTATGAAAGCATACTCACTTACCTTGCCCATCCTCATACCCCTGAGTTTAGAAGAAGGCTTATTATCCTATCGGACGCACGCTCTAGAGAAGCGGAATCTATTGAGACTCCGGAACTCTCAAGCTCGACCTTCTTTTTCTCATATTCCTTCAGATTCGCATTGAGAATTTCTTCCTCGCTCTTAATGAGATCATCGGACTCGGCCTTTGTCTTATCGACCTCGGCTTTAACATAATCCCTAGCCTTTGTCTGAGCGTCGAATACCATGTCACGCGACATCTTCTCAGCCTCTTCCACTATCTTGGCCGCCTCGTCCTCGATACTCAGAATCTCATCTATGATCGTGCTCTGCATACCAGACACCTCACCTAAACTTTGTTTGTTTCCTTCTCTTTTGTCAAGAAAGACAAAAAGGTGGTAACATCTCCCACCTTTTCCCTTTTAAATACCGAAGAAAACTCCAGTAGCACCTCTTTTTTCGGGCATGGCGGATTTGAACCGCCGACCCCAAGTCCCCCAGACTTGTACGCTAAACCCCTGCGCTAATGCCCGCTACTTGATGTATAATACATAGCTACGACGTTTCTGTCAAAGGTAATAGCAAAATTTCCTCTCCTATCATAGATAGGAAAGGATCTTGTTCCACACCTCATCAACGACTTCAATCGCTCCATTCTCCTCATTGGCACTCTTTGCCCTGTACAGCCCCTCCCCTGGATAGCTCACTTTTCTCTTTGCATCCACAGGCTCACTGCTCTTTATATATTCAAGATTCCTGGATACGATATCATCCATATCCTCTATTCTGAGTTTCTCAGGATTAAGTGCTATGAGTATCTGGCTCAGTCCAACCTCATTTCCAAAACCACCTATGTCCATTACGGAATTTCCATTAGTTAAAAGAGTTACAACAAGGTCAAGCGCGATTGAAAGTCCACTTCCCTTCCAGTAGCCGAAAGGAAGCACCCTTCTGCTTTTCTCTATGCTTTGAGGATTATCTGTAAGATTTCCCTCCTCGTCAAATCCACCAGGGTATGGAAGCTTTTTCCCGGAAAGTCTTGTGCTTTCAAGTTTTCCATAGCTGTACTGGCTCATGGCGAGATCGAGGATAAAAGGAGCACCGCTTTTACGTGGGACGCCGATGCAAAGAGGATTATTTCCTATGCGCGGATCCTTTGCGCCCCATGCTGGCATGTTCGCGGTCGTATTTGACCAGCAGATTCCGATATACCCTCTCTCCGCCGCCCACTGGGCATATGTTCCCCCTCTCATCCAGTGGTTGTTGTTCTTAAGGGCGACAATACCTATGCCAGTTACATCGGAGAGTTCAGCAGCTCTTGCCATGCCCTTTGCAGCGTTCAGAAATCCTAATCCGCGATGGCACTCCCATCTCTCGAAAAGAGGGGTTGAGAAAATGGTTTCAACCCTTGCTTTGACATCGATATCTCCCTTCTCAATATAATCGATGACCCTTGGGAAACGGTTAGCACCATGGCTTATGACGCCATAAAGTGAATTATCTGCAAAAATCCTTGCAGCCAATGATGCATCATCACTATCAAGACCTCTTGATGTGAGAATGCGTTCAAAAACCTCTACCATTTTCTCATATTCTACTCTCATGACTCCTCCTCAAAACATTTTTAGCGGAAATTAGATGAGTTCATACTATCATATAATTTGCTTCACACCCATAAAGAATAGTGGTATTTTCCATAGATTTTCAGAAAAAAACTCACATGGGAATACCCAATGTCATTAAGTTAAGGTCTTGAAACTCCTTTAGAAACAGCAAACCTTCCTCATATAAAAACTGAGATGGGTCTTTTTCTGTATAAATTACTCTCTATCTGATGCAAGAAATGCAGCAAGGGTGTTTCTATGTACTTTGTATTTTCTACTAATCCATGTCTTACTTTTCCCTTGTGCTAAATAGTCTAGTATCTGTTGTCGTTTTCCTGAAAGTTTTACGAAAGATGATTTTTTGCCTTTGGGTCTACCTAGAGTTACACCTTCTTCTTTCTTCCTTATCAATGCTTCCTTTGTTCTCTGACTAATTAGGTTCCTTTCGATTTCTGCGCTTAAGCCAAATGCAAAAGCTAGAACTTTGGATTGAATATCATCGCCAAGCTCATAGTTATCTTTTATGCTTATTACTTTGCAGCCGATTCGCATACAATGATTTAGAATATCCATTATCATAAAAAGGCTACGCCCCAAGCGAGATAGTTCTGAGCAGATCAAAACATCATCTTTATTTAGCTTCACTATAAGCTTTCCGAGCTTTCTTTTTTCATAATCTTTAGTGCCTGAAATTGTTTCTTCAATCCAACGCTCTATTGATATTGATTTCCTTTTACAATAGTTTGTTATCTCAAACCTTTGATTTTCAACAGTCTGTTTGTCAGTACTTACACGAATATAACCGTATATCATTTTTATATCTCCTTAGTTATAGTTAGCAACAATTAATGGAGCGATTATATTAAGCAGAATGAAACTGTAAGCTCCTTTACAAATGAAGCTTCATGGACAATTCTATCTTCTATAGAACAATCCATAAAAAATAAAATAGAAGCTATAGGTATTCCTCTTAAAGATTGGAATATAAATATCAACTATGGTATCAAAACTGGATATAATGAAGCCTTTATCATTGATTCAGCTAAGAGGAAGGAAATATTAGATAATTGTTCAACAGAAGAAGAACGAGATAGAACTGATGCAATTATACGACCAATT
>CALXOL010000029.1 GCA_944390015.1 uncultured Spirochaetaceae bacterium | reverse complement strand
AAAACAGCACCTGAGATATCTCAAGTGCATGTTCTGAATAAATCTTCCGTAAAACAGAATTTTCTGTAAAGTCGGGCTTTTATAGATACTTGTAAAACTCACGAAGAAACAAAGCTCTTAAGCTGATTTTTCGGATTATGTGCAAACGGGGTGCAGGGCAGGGCTGTAGCGAGCACATCCTCCTGCTCCTGAACACCTGCTGCTGTTTTATTTTGAAATTCTTAATACATAACCTTTTAGATATTCACTTTCAGGGAATGAGAGCCTTATCGGATGATCCTGAGCCTGACCTAGCGTTCTAAGAATCTGGCATTCTACATTCGCATCCTTTGCGCTCCATGATAGAACGGTTCTGAAATCCTCCCTGCTTAGGGCACCTGAGCATGAGAATGTTATGATTATTCCTCCGTCCTTTATCTTCTCCATGGCAATCCTGTTCAAATCCTTATATGCTTTCATGGCATTCTCAAGGTTGCCTTTCGTTTTGGCAAGCTTAGGGGGATCCAGGACAATTAAATCATATTTATTCTTCTCCTCATTTCTTATCAGTTCAAAGCAGTCGCCGGATAGAATTTCGACTTTTGATCTTGAGTCTTTATCGATCGTACCTTTTTCCTCGTTAAGATGCACTTGATATAGAAGATGTCTGAGCGCACTCTCACTGCTGTCTATGGCCTTTACGCTCTCTGCTCCTCCCTTTAACAGATGCAGTGTAAATCCTCCCGTATAAGAGCAGATATCGAGGCACTTTCTTCCCTTCGCATATTCCTCTGCGATAATGCGGTTTTCCCTCTGGTCAAGGTAGAATCCTGATTTCTGCCCCTTTGTGCCGGGTATTTCATAATATATCCCGTTCTCAAGAATCGTAACGGGCTCTATCTTGTCCTCTGCGATTTTCTTCTCTTCATCCCCGATGAAATAGCGTACGCGCTCACTCATTCCTTCTACCGATGCGTATTGCGGATCCGTGGAGACAACGATGAGTGAGGGGTGCAGAAGATTGTCGATCTCTTCAACTACGGTCTGGAGAAATGCCATTGCAAATCGGGATGAGAGGATTATCCTGATGGTGGAGGCATATGCATCAACTGCAAATCCTGGTAGGAAGTCCGCTTCTCCGTGAATCAGGCGGAAGGCATTCGTAGTCGCACTTCTTGTGAAGAAATCCTTTCTTCTCATGATGGCATCCCTTACCAGTTTCTTGACGAAAGAAAGACCGACGTTCTCTTTCTCATTCCAGCTGAGAAGATGAAGCACAATATGGCTTTTCTCATCATACCAGCCTTTTGCTATGAAAACTCCTTTTTCCGTATATACGTCGGCCCATGAGGCGATATCGAATTTCGGTTCTATGCTTTTTATGGCTCCTGAGAATACCCATGGGTGATGCCTCAGCAGCTGTTTTTCTTTTCCTTCTTTGATTGTAATCTTGTAATTCATAGTTCAAAACATAGTTGTAAAGGGATATAATTTCAACCGTTATGGGAAAAATAAAACTGGTTGTATTTGATCTGGATGGTACCGTTCTTGATACGCTGTCGGATATAAGAGCATCCATCAACTACGTCCTAGCGCTTTATGGCATTCCCCAGGCTTCTTTGGATGATGTGCGTCGCTATGTCGGTCATGGGTTTGCAAATGCTTTAAAAGCGGCTGTAAATGAGAAGGGCGGCAAGGATTTTAGCGCTGACTTTCCTTCGATGCTAGCCAAGCTAAGGCACCATTACCAGGAAAATGCGATGGCTGAGACAAAAAGGTATCCAGGGATGGAAGAACTTCTTAATACCCTGATTCAAAATGGGATCAGGGTAGGGATTCTCACGAATAAAGATGATGCAGTTGCCAAGAAAATCATAAAATTCTATTACCCCGATATCGATTTCTCATTCGTTGAAGGCAAGAAGCCTTCTCGGGCATTAAAACCAGATGCCGCTCTTACGCTTTCTGTATTGAATGAAGCAGGACTGAGCGCTGATGAAGTTGTCATTGTCGGGGACAGTGAGGTTGATTACGAAACGGCGAAAAACATAAATGCCGAATCTTTTATCGTCAGTTATGGATTCAGAACGGATAAAGAGTTGAAAGAAAGCGGGATAAAGAGGACAATTGGCAGTGTGGGCGAACTTGGCAATAGGTTGTTTGAATTATTGTTTGCTTAGAATTATCCTGTGAATATATACTAAAAGTAATATTCATTGTTTAAAGGGAGGAAAGATGGACATTAGCGAGAGTATGAGGAAAGAGGTTCTCGAGAAGGCTGAAGCCTATATTAAGAGCGAGAAGAACGAGGCATTCAGAGCTGAGGTGGAGAATGTCATCAGCGCTGGTAACTGGGAAGATTTATATGACAGGTTCTATACTTCGCTTGCTTTCGGGACTGCGGGAATGCGCGGCGTAATCGGCGGAGGAACGAACAGGATAAACACATTCATGGTACGTAAGGTCACCCAGGGACTTGCAGATTATCTGAATAAGAATGACAACCCATCATGTGTGATTGCCTATGACAGCAGGAATTACAGCTATGAATTTGCACATTCTGCTGCACTTGTACTGGCTGCAAATGGTGTAAGGACTTATCTCTATGATACTTTGCATCCGGTTCCGATGCTCTCTTTCGCACTAAGGCACTTAAAGACGACATCGGGTATCGTAGTTACAGCAAGCCATAACCCGAGTAAGTATAACGGCTATAAGGTCTACTGGTCGGATGGTGGTCAGGTCACTCCTCCTCATGATATCGAGATTGCAAAACTTGCAAACAATGTGAAAGCAGAGGATATAAAGGATGGAATAGAGGAGGAACTCAGGGCAAAAGGCATACTCTCTTCTGTTCCATCTGAGGTCGATGAGGCTTACTATGCGATGGTTAAAGCATCCCTAAGAAGGCCTGAGGTCATTGAGAGTGCGTCCATCAAGGTCGCATATACTCCGCTTCATGGAACTGGAAACGTGCCAGTACGTACGATGCTCAAGGATCTTGGAGTCGATGTTGAAGTGGTAAAAGAGCAGGAGATGCCGGATGGCAACTTCCCAACGGTAAAACTTCCAAACCCTGAGAGTGCGGAGGCGATGAGCCGCGCAATAGAGCTTGGAAAGAAGATCAAGGCTGATATCGTACTTGGAACTGATCCCGATGCTGACAGGCTTGGAATTGCCATTCCGAAGAACAGTGAGAAGAGCGAATACCAACTGCTTACGGGTAATCAGATAGCAACCCTCCTTGCGGATTATCTGCTTGTCACCAGCCTTGAGATGGGACGGGGAGGAAAGACTCCTCTGGTCGTAAAGAGCCTTGTAACGACGGATCTTGTGAAGAAGATAGCAGAGAAGAACGGGGCTGTATGCAAGGATGTCTTAACTGGATTTAAGTACATCGCAGAGCAGATGCAGATGATTGATGATAACCCCTCATCTGATAAATACTTCCTCTTCGGATGCGAGGAGAGTTATGGATTTTTGACTGTTAACGATGTTCACGATAAGGATGCCGTCTCCTCATCCGTTGCCGCAGTTGAGATGATGTGCTACTACGCATCAAAAGGAATCAGTCTCCAGCAGAGACTTGATGCGATTTATGCATCTTACGGTTACAGTACTGAGGTCGTATTCAGCAGGGACTATGAAGGAGCCTCTGGAAAGGAGAAGATGGCATCGATAATGGCCTCTTTCAGGGCGATGAAGAAGGGGGATACCCTTGTTGGAAGAACGGTTGAGAGTATAGATGATCTTCTTGGAGCGAACACGGGATTCCCAAAGGCGGATGTGATCATCATCCGTTTCAAGAGCGGGGAGAAGCTTGTAATCCGTCCTTCTGGAACAGAGCCTAAGATCAAGTACTACATCTTCCTTACGGAAGGCCCTGATGGAAGGAAGGCGCTTGAGGATAGGCTGGATCAGATCATCAGTGATTTCAAGAGCGCTTTATAAAATAAGGCATTAAGAAGCCGGAGGGAAGTTTTCTCTCCGGTTTTTTACACGAAGGGACTTTTATGCATTAATATGTATGAGTTTCCTCTTTTTGATAGTAATTTATTATCTGATGCTTTTCTTCCCAGGCCTTATTGCCTCCGCATCAATTTGCCTGGCTCTTCTTCCTTTCATCTTTTTTAATAGGACACGGAAAAGAAGCATTATTCTTTTAAGCATGCTTCTCTCTGCTTCCAACGTATTGGACTGCACATATACAGCAATTCCTGTTAATGAGGCTGTAGTACAAAAGATCGGGGTAAGGGCTGTAGAGGATGGTGCGCTCAAAAAAGGAGGCAAATACGGTTTTCCTGCCATTCTTACCTTCTCATCTGATGATGATATCCTCTACTCATCTTCTAGCGGGGAGGTTTACATCTATTCTGATAAGGAGAGCGTCCGGGCAGGGGATGAGTTGATTTGCTACGGCTCATTCTCAGAGCCATCTTTTTTTGTCGCTGAAAGAATCATAGTGACATATGAGAAGCCGTTTAGGAATCTGAGAGGGAAGATGGAGAGCCTTTTAAGAGAACGGCTTTCTCCTCTCTCTGAGGGATCCGGGCAGCTGGCGATGATGCTCCTTCTTGCCATAGTTGATGATGGTGAGTCGCCTCTCTCAGAGCTTGCGAGAGAGAAGGGCGTAAGTCATGTTTTCGCACTCTCCGGTATGCATTTAAGCATAATATCATCTTTGCTCCTCCCTTTCATAGCGTTTTTTGCAGGCAGGAAGAGAGCCGAGAGGATAGTCCTCTTTCCACTGTTTTTCTTTACGTTTCTATCCGGCTTTAGAGCCTCACTCCTGAGGGCGTTGATCTTCCGCTTGTTAAACACTGTCTTCAGAGGAAATGATGAGGATTCCTTCGCTCTTACCTTCATAATCCACTCAGCCTTATTCCCTGAGAGCCTCATGAGGGCTGGTGCGGTGTTCTCATACCTCTCGATTGCAGGGCTTTTCCTGCTTTCACATCGTTTTGAGGATTTCTTTGAGGAGATAACGGGCTTCAGACTTTCATTCATAGCATCGAGCATCTCCTGCCTGATATTCACGATTCCTTACTCTTTTCACCTTTTCTCCTCTTATTCTCTTTCCGGGATAATCTATTCCCCCGTGATAAACGCATTGACAACCCTATACATGGGACTGCTGTTCCTTTTTCTTGCTTTCCCCGTATTATCTTTTCCTCTTGATGCCTGTTATCTGGCAATAGAGAAAATACTTTCTATGACGGCTTTTTCATCATCATTTGAGAATCTTGAGCCATATTACGTGCTCATATCGATATCATCACTTCTGCTTATTTCCTGTTTCTTGAAAAGAAATCTATTAGCCTATATCCTAAAGCCGTGTGGAATCTTAATTACGAAAAGGCAAAAGAAATCATAGATGTCCTCTCTTCCCATGGTTTTGCCATGAATAAGAAATTCGGGCAGAACTTTCTCCTTCCTCTGTCTGTCAGGGAGAAGATAGTAGGATGCATGGGGGACATTGAGGGGAGTGAGATATTTGAAATCGGCCCCGGGCTTGGTGCTATAACATCCGTGATGCTTAAAAAGGGTGCTTCTGTCAAAGCATTTGAGATCGATCATGGCTTTGCCGAGATTTTAAGAGAAGAGGCGTTTACCGATGAGCCGGGCTTCACTCTTGTCGAAGGGGATGCGCTTAAGACGCTCAAAGCGGAGGGAAAATGCCCGGATTTAATAGTAGGAAACCTTCCTTATAATGTTGGCTCTGTCATGATAGGGGATATCATAGAGAGAGGCATGCTTAGCCGGAAGATGGTGTTTACGCTTCAGAAAGAGGTCGTAGAGAGGATATGTGCCTCTCCTTCAAGCAAGGACTATTCCTCATTCTCAGTCCTGTGCCAGCTAGATTATGTCCCCTCTTATGCTTTCACGATATCCCGAAGCTCTTTCTATCCTCAGCCCAATGTGGACTCTGCCGTAGTCGTCATGACAAAAAAAGAGGAGAATTTGCTTGAGCCAGAGGAGAGATCAAACTTCTTCATGCTCCTTAGATCGCTTTTCTCTCAGAGAAGAAAGACCATAAAGAATAATCTTAGCCGCATAATAGCAGATAAAACGGAGCTTGCAGCTATACTGGAGAGAGCGGGCATTGATGAAAAAGAAAGGGCGGAGAACCTCTCTTTAGAAGATATCCTCCGCCTCTATAGAAGCATTTAAATTATTAGATGCTTGCAGCCTGTGCAAGTGTGATTGCCGCTGTGACTACGATGTCATCAACGCTGCAACCTCTGCTGAGGTCTGAAATCGGCTTTGCGAATCCCTGAAGGATAGGTCCGTATGCCTCTGCACCTGCAAGGCGCTGTACAAGCTTATAGCCGATGTTTCCAGCCTGGAGATCAGGGAATACCAGTACGTTCGCTTTTCCAGCAACCTCTGAGCCTGGTGCCTTCTGCTTTGCGACCTTTTCAACCATCGAAGCATCCGCTTGAAGTTCTCCATCTACCTTGAGTGACGGGCATTTTGCCTTTACTAGAGCCGTTGCATTTACGACCTTGTCTACGAGCTCTCCCTTGGCACTTCCCTTCGTGGAGTAAGAAAGTAGGGCTACTACAGGCTCGACATTAAGGAATGTCCTGCAGCTTTCGGCACTAGCCTCTGCAATCTCAGCAAGCTGCTCTGCCGTAGGATTAGGAATGGTTGCGCAGTCTGCGAAAATGAAAGATCCGTTTGCTCCGTACTCCTTCTTGTCCGTTGCCATTACGAAGCATGATGATGCACTCTTGATACCCGGCTTGCACTTGATGATGTTGAATGCGGCTCTCAGAACGTTTGCCGTGGTACTCTCTGCTCCTGCGACCATAGCATCGGCATAGCCAAGATGTACGAGCATTGCTCCCCATCTGAGCATGTCAACGATATCTGCCTCTGCCTGCTCCGGTGTCATTCCCTTATGTTTTCTAAGCTCATAATATTCATTTGCAAACTCTTTTTTCAGTGGACTTGTCTGAGGATCGGATACCGTGATTCCCTCAAGGCTTACTCCGAGATTCTTTGCGTTCTCTCTTACCTTCTGCTCCTCTCCGACCAGGATGACCTCTTTTGCAATTTTCTCATCCATGATGATTCTAGCCGCTCTTACGGTTCTCTCTTCAAGTCCTTCTGCAAGCACGAGCGTCTTTGCCGCATCCCTTGCCAGGCCTTTCATTTTATCACTGAACACACTCATTCTTTCTTTTCTCCTTGAAAAATGAAATAACGTTTTAAAAATGATGTCTAAATTATATTACCCTTTTCTCCTTTTTTAAAGGAGGAATGAGTGCATTTTGCGTTTTTATTCTTTTCTGATGCTGAATGCAGAAAATCCCTCTCTTGATAATTTCCATATGAAATAGTTTAATAACTTCCATGACTATCGGAGTATACGGCTTAGGAAGATTCGGATCTTTTTTCTCGTCAGTGCTCGCAAAAGGCGGTGAGCACGTAATAGCCTATTCAAGAAGCAGGCATGATGTGCCTGAAGGTGTGACTTTGTGCAATGAGGATGAGGTGCTCTCAGCGGATTATCTCTTTTTCACCGTAGCGATATCCAGTTTCGAAGAGGTTCTAAAGAGAGTTGGGAAAAGAATCGGAAAGTCTACCGTTGTCTTAGACACCTGTTCTGTTAAGACCTATCCTGCAGAGTGGATGAAAAGCCTTATTCCGGATGACATCTATAAGATAGCGACACATCCGATGTTCGGTCCCGACAGCGGTAAGAATGGTGTTGAGGGCCTTCCAATCGTAATGTGTCCTATCAGTGCGAAAGATGAGCGTTATGAGAAGATAAGAAGATATTTTGAATCTCTGGGTCTCAAGGTGCTTGAGATGAGTGAGCGTAAGCACGACAAGGAGGCCGCATACAGCCAGGGGGTAACCCATTTCGTAGGCCGCGTGTTAAATCAGATGGGAATGAAACCGACCGAGATAGCTACAAACGGTTACAAGAGTCTTATGACGATTGTCGATCAGACATGTAACGACCCTGTTCAGCTCTTCTATGATCTGCAGCGCTTTAATCCATATGCGAAGGAGATGAGGCTGTCGCTTCAGGTCGCAATCGAGAAGATACTCAATCGCCTTGCCGAAGAGGAGGATAAGCTTTGACCGTACTGGTATATACCCTTGGCTGCCGTCTCAATCAGTGTGAGAGCGAGGCAATAATGGATGCATTCGTCAATGCGGGATTCAGCAAGGCTGAAAAAGAGGAAGATGCCCAGATCGTCGTCGTAAACACCTGCACTGTCACTTCAAAGGCGGAGCAGAAGGCGAGGCGCATGATAAGGCTTTTCTCCAAAAGCGCAGAAGCCGTCATCGTCACAGGTTGTTATGCGGAGCTTGATAGGGATGAACTATGTTCTCTTGGCCCCCATATGCACGTATATGGACTAAAAGAAAAGGGAGGGCTTTTGAAGCTTCCATCCTATCTTAGGACGGCTCTGCTCTCTTCAATCGATTTAAATGATGCGATTGATTCATTTGGAAAGGCTGAGACTGATCCGTTCATTTTTGACGCATCGTCCTTTTCTTATCATTCGAGAGCTTATCTTAAAGTACAGGATGGATGCGATAACGCATGTGCCTACTGCCGTACTACTATCGCACGAGGGCCATCGGTATCTCTCGATGTCGGCGAGGTGGTAAGAAGGGCGAAGAAGATTGAGGCGGAGGGGCTTCACGAGATCATGCTTACCGGTGTGAACCTTACAATGTACAACCACCGGAGTGGGGGGCTCGGGGAGCTTACAGAGCGTCTTCTGGATGAGCTTGGTCCCGATATGAGGATTCGCTTCTCAAGCCTTGAGGCCGACCATGTGGATGACCGCCTTCTTGAATGTTTTAAAGATAAGAGGATCTTCCCACATTTCCACCTTCCAATACAGAGTGCGAGTAACAAGGTCCTCAAAAGAGTTGATAGGAAATATACGATTGAGCATATCGAATACATAATCGGTAAGATGAGGGAGTATAAGGATGATCCCTTCATCGCATGCGACATTATTGCGGGACTTCCAGGGGAGGATGATGAGGATTTCCTTCTCACTTATGATTTCCTCTCGAGAATGGGCTTTGCCGCTTTCCACGTTTTCCCGTATTCTCCAAGGGAGGGTACGACGCTCTGGGGGGCACGAGACAGGGTAGAGGAGCGTGTCAGGGATGAGAGAGCGGAGAAGCTGAGGGCATTGAGCGCCGTGCTCTCGCGCCGCTATATCGCCAGGCAGGAGGGGCGTGTTCTTGAAGTCGTTGCTGAAAAAGAGAAGGATGGTCGGCTCTATGGAACCACTGGAAACTATCTTAAAGTCGAGATAAGGGGAGGAGACGGCATCAAGGAGGGAGACCTTCTGAAAGGGAAGGTTATCTCCCTTGCTCCCCTTGCCCTCATTGTTGATTAATCGTAATCTTTCTTGATTTGAGTTTAATCTCTGGTGATGCAACCGTTACTAGAGTGTTAGATGGAATGTCTTCCTTTATCCAGGCGGAAGACCCGATTGTCGAGTTCTCTCCGATTGTAACATCTCCGAGTATTGTCGCATTTGCATATATCGTGACATTGTCTTTTATCGTAGGGTGTCTCTTTGCTCCTCTTAAGAGGATGCCGCATCCGTTTTTCGGGAACGAGAGGGCTCCAAGCGTTACCCCCTGATAGAGCTTCACGTTGTTTCCTATGATGCTCGTCTCTCCGATTACCACACCCGTTCCATGGTCGATGAAGAAACTCTCTCCGATTTCCGCCCCAGGGTGGATATCGATTCCCGTGTAGCGGTGCATTATCTCATTCATCATCCTCGGTACAAGCGGTACTGAGAGCTTATACAGGTGATGTGCGACCCTATGCACTGCTATTGCCTGAATTGAGGGATATGAGAGTATTATCTCATGGACGCTTTTTGCTGCTGGATCTCCTTTCAAGCCAGCTTCAGCATCTAATTTCAGCATCGCCCTTATGTCTTTGAAATGTGATGCAAGGTCATCCACGATATCCACTGTCTTATCCTCCAGTGCTCTTATCGGGGTTGAACCCTTATCCTCATAGCTGAGGGCAAGGAGGATTGAGTCATAAAGGAGTCTCGTCACATTCTCCATATGGTAGGTGACGACGCTTATGAGCTTGCTCTTGCTCTCTGAGCCGCTGAGCCCTGGGAAGAAGAGTGCCATGAGCTCACTTTCTAGTGTCGTAATGTCTTCCATCTTCGGCAGGGAGAGTCCTCTTTTCTCATCCTGTGATTTATTCGTACGGTTAAATGATTCTATGTAACCGTCAATGAACTGCTCGCAATTGTATGTCATGGAAATAAGATAACAGCATGAGTCCAATTTTTCCATATGTAATTTTTCATGACAGTTTCATCAATATTCTGATATAATCGGCTCATGACGAAGGAAAAGGTTCTTGATATCCTACTCTCAAATAGCGGATGCATGGTCTCTGGTGAGGCTCTTGCGGGAAAAATAGGGGTCTCCCGGATGGCGGTGAGCAAGGCTGTCGCCTCTTTAAAAGATGAGGGCTATCCAATAGAGGTTGCCGAGAGGAAGGGCTATTTACTCGATTCTTTCGATCTGATGAGAGAAGAGGTCGTCTCTTCTGCGCTCAATGATGTTGTAAAGGTATATTTCTATGACAGTCTGAGGGGCAGCAGCAATAATGAGGCGAAGGTTATCGCAGCAGGATGCCATGAGCCATTTTGCGTGGTCGCAGGCTCGCAAGGCGGAGGAAAAGGCAGGCTTGGACGTTCCTTCTCCTCTCCAGAGGGAGGACTCTATTTCTCTCTCTATCTTCCATCCTCAATGCTTTCTGACGGTGATCTCATAACTACCAACGCCGCATTGGCAGTCGCTCTTGCTGTGGAGAATGAGTGTAAAAAGAGTGTTGCGATTAAATGGGTCAATGACCTTTACATGGGAGGCCGTAAGTTTACAGGAATCCTTACGGAGGGGATTGTCAATCTCGAACTAGGAGGGCTCGATGGAGCCATAATCGGGGTAGGAATAAACGTAAATACAATGCCTTCAGATTACCCAGATGAGCTAAGAAGTATCATAACTACTTTAAAAAAGGAGACAGGAAGGGAGATCGACCGCATAAGTCTTTTAAGAAACGCCATAGTCAACATCATCGATTACCAGAAGAAAAACTATATAGATGAGTATAAGAAGAGGTGCTTCATTCTCGGATCCAGAATAACCGTCAACAAGATGGGAGTAATGCGGGAGGCGGTTGCAAAGGACATAGATGAGAGAGCGCGCCTGGTGGTGGAATACGATGATGGGAGCAGAGAAGCTCTAACGAGTGCCGAAGTAAGTCTTCACAACTCTTGAAGAGAAAAGTTTTTCCAATTATATTTTCATCTATGCTTAATGAACTGAAGAACGAATGGAAGGGAACTCTTGAATCCCTTTTAAAGAAAATCCTGAATAGTGATGATATCGCTCCCCTTACCATGACGGAGCCTCCGAAAAGTGAGCTTGGAGATGTTGCATTTCCACTCTTCCAATATGCGAAGATTGCCCATAAGGCCCCTCAGGTAATAGCAACGGAGCTTAAGAGTGCTGTTGAGAATGCCCCTCATCCAGCGGGAGAGGTAATACTCGCAGGTGGATATTTCAATGTGAAGCTCTCCGTCTCTGATCTCTTTTCATCCCTATATGAGACCGTGATGAATGAAGGTGATGCTTACGGAAGGAATGATAGCCTCTCTGGAAAGAAGATAATGCTTGAGTTCTCTTGTCCGAATACTAATAAGCCGCTTCATCTCGGTCATATGAGGAATGACAGCATAGGAGAGAGCATTGCAGCGATCTTGAAGGCCAATGGAGCGGAGGTTCTGAAAGTCAACCTCATAAACAACCGTGGCGTCCATATCTGTAAGAGCATGCTTGCCTATAAGGAGTTTGGGCATGGTGAGACTCCTGAGAGCACGGGAGAGAAGGGGGATCACTTCGTGGGCAGATACTACGTACGTTTCGCCACTTGGGAAAAAGAGTGGGATGCCCAGATCGAGCAGGCTAGAAAGGATGGGGATGATGAGAAGGTGAAAGAGCTTGAGTCTACTCATCCAGATAAGAGGGCGCAGGCCATGCTCAAGGACTGGGAGGATGGCAAAGAGGATGTCATCGAACTTTGGAATCTGATGAATAAGTGGACTCTCGACGGCCTTTATGCAAGCTATAAGGCGATGGGTATCTCCTTCGATCGTTTCTATTATGAGAGTGAGACGTACAAGTACGGTAAGAGCGAGGTCCTCAAAGGACTTGAGGATGGAGTCTTCTACAGGGAGGCTGACGGCTCTGTGCAGATAGACCTCTCAGAAATCGGACTGGATAAGAAGGTCCTGCTCAGAAAGGATGGTACGACCATATACATCACTCAGGATATCGGAACGGCTATAAGACGGCACGATGATTACCCGTTCACTTCTCTTATCTATGTTGTGGGAAGCGAGCAGGCATACCATTTCAAGGTGCTGTTCTATATTCTGAAAAAACTCGGTTATTCCTGGGCAGATGAGCTTTATCATCTCTCATACGGCATGGTGAACCTTCCTGATGGAAGGATGAAGAGCAGGGAGGGAACGGTAGTGGATGCCGATGATCTGCTCTCTGAGCTTGAAGAGCTTGCCAAGGACGAGATAATAGCAAAAGGAAGGGAGTCTCTTGTCGATGATGTCAATAAGACAGCACATAGCATCGCACTCTCGGCACTTAACTATTATCTTCTTGAAGTAACACCTTCA
This sequence comes from uncultured Spirochaetaceae bacterium, assembly GCA_944390015.1. Taxonomy (GTDB): domain Bacteria; phylum Spirochaetota; class Spirochaetia; order Sphaerochaetales; family Sphaerochaetaceae; genus Ornithospirochaeta. The sequence continues at coordinate 1,469 of CALXOL010000029.1, read as the reverse complement.
AGGGATATGATTTTTGATTCCAAGAAGAGTATCTCCTTCAATGGGAATACCGGCCCTTACCTTGAGTACATGGGTGCGAGAATCTCCTCAATACTTAAAAAGGCGAAAGAGGAGGGGATTACAATCGATGATGTCGATGGCTCTGTCTTGAAGGAGGAGGATGAGCTGACGCTTATAAAGCTGATATCGGATTACCCTGAGGCTGTCAGAAAGGCTGCTGAGAACTATGATCCCTCCGTAATCGCCTCATATCTTTATTCTGTTGCCAAGACGTTCAGCCATTACTATCATGACAACCAGATTATTAAGGCCGAGAGTCCAGAGCTCGTAAAGAGCAGACTGGCTCTTGCAGAGATGGTTCTTACGGTTCTTAAGAACGGGTTCGCCCTCATCGGGGTACAGTTCCTCTCGTCAATGTGAGAGCGCTATGAAAGCGTCGGCTATCTTTTCCAGCCCGTCGCTTTCCCCGTTTATCAGGGCCCTCTCCAGCTCAAGTTCCAGTACTGAGGAGAAGAGAGGGCTTATTATTTGCGCTTTTGTAGTATGTTTTTCAAATATGACCTGGCTCTGCCCCTCAATTGTCAGAGATATGCTGTGCCACTCTTCATAAGAGGCTTCATCGTTCATCCTCATCGATAGGATGAGTCTCAGATAGTCGTACATCTCAGGAGAGAAGAAGAGATCCTGCCAGTGCTTGATAAGTGCTTTGAGATTGCTCTCAAGATCCTTGCAGAGCGTTATCCTATATCCTTTTTTCAAGAGAAGTGCATGGTAATACTCGTGCATTGCCTCTATTATCTCCTCTTTTGATGAAAAATGATGATAAAGGCTTGCCTTTTTTATTCCAATTTCCTTTGCAAGGCTCTGCATCGAATAGTTCTGTATCCCCTCAGAGCTTATCAGCTCCGCACTTTTTATGATTATTTCTTCCCGTGTGGTCTTACTCATGCTAATAATCTACCAAACGTTAGGTAGATTATCAATCTTTTTACACCCTTACCGTTCTTTTTTTAATAAAACCTGTTCAAAACAAATTCAAAAAAATGTAAAAGATAGGGGAAATTTAATTTTAAGGAACCAGTAATGTACGCATTAGTTGAAATTCTAGGAAAGCAGTACAAGGCAGAAGAGGGCAAGAGCGTCCTCGTTGACCTCCTTCATCTTGAAGAGGGTGCCACGTACGAGACAGAGAAGGTTCTTGCTGTTGTTGATGGCGATGAGGCTAAGTTCGGTACTCCTTACGTAGAGGGTGCTAAGGTCGTAGCTACTGTTGGCGCAGTCAAGAAGGGCGAGAAGGTTAAGGTTTACAAGTTCCATAGAAGAAAGGGTTATAGAAGAACTCAGGGACATCGTGAACAGTATCAGGAGATCAAGTTCTCCAAGGTACAGGGCTAAGGGAGGAGTAGAATGGCACATAAGAAAGGTGGCGGATCCTCTAAGAACGGAAGAGATTCAAACGCACAGCGCTT
>CALXOL010000028.1 GCA_944390015.1 uncultured Spirochaetaceae bacterium | reverse complement strand
ATCATGAAGGCATTCGCAAAGTATTCACCAGGAGCATCTTGGAACGGAGCTAACTATGTAAATGCTGATACAGGTGTAGGACTTAGAAACTACTTCCTCGTATACCAGGATACATATGTAATGGGTAAGGGTTACATGCACGTTACAGATGTTGAGGTTCCTGAGTGGGCTTATACAGTTAAGTAAGCTATATTTTATAGCTGACTTTTCACAAGGGGAGGGAGGAATCCTCCCCTTGCATTTTGTTTCCAATTAAGGTGATTAAAGCAATGGAATATTCTTCTACACCCCTTCTTGAGATGAAGGGAATCAGTAAGGAATTCTCAGGTAACAAAGTCCTTAATGACATCAATTTCAAACTATATCCAGGCGAGATTTTAGGTCTCGTTGGAGAGAACGGTGCAGGAAAAAGCACTCTGATGAAAATCCTTTTCGGAATGGATGAGATTAGGGACACGGGTGGTTATGGCGGAGAGATTCTCATAGACGGAAAAAAAGTTGAATTCCGTTCTTCTGAAGATGCTATCAAGGAAGGCATCGGAATGGTTCATCAGGAATTCTCTCTTATCCCCGATTTTACAGTTTCTGAAAACATTCTTCTTAACAGAGAACCTGAGAAATATAGTGTAATGAGTGAGCTTTTCGGTAGAAGGCTCAATACAGTAGATAGGAAAGAAATGCAGAGAAGAGCTCTTTTGGCTATTGAACGCCTTGGAGTTGAACTCGATGCAAATAAAAAGATATCAACACTTCCTGTTGGCTATAAGCAGTTCACAGAAATTGCCAGAGAACTGAGCAAGGAGGATGATGAGAAGAGTGCGGATGCTAAAGGCATCAGGCTTCTTGTTCTTGATGAGCCGACTGCGGTTCTCTCCGAACACGAGGCAATCGCTCTTCTTAAGGCGATGAAAATGCTTTCGGAGGCAGGAATCGCAATCATCTTCATCTCTCACCGTCTCCAGGAGATTATAGATGTCTGTGACTCCATCATGGTCATGAGGGATGGTCTTATCATCAAGCATGTGGATAAGAAGGAAGCCGATGTCCAGAAGATTGCTTCCTGGATGGTGGGCCGCTCTGTAAAACAGGAGAGGGTCGTACGTGATACCAGCCATATAAGTGATGAGATCGCTTTGAAGGTATCGAACCTCCGTGTTGACATGCCGGGAGAGATGGTCAAGGACGTATCCTTTGAAGTCAGAAAGGGTGAGATCTTCGGCCTTGGCGGTCTTGCCGGTCAGGGAAAGATCGGTATCCCTAATGGAATCATGGGACTCTATTACGCTCTTGGATCTGTTGTGTTTGAAGGAAAGGATGTTAAGCTTAATTCCCCTTCAAATCCTCTTTCCTCTGGAATCGCATTCGTTTCCGAGGACAGGCGCGGTGTTGGACTTCTCCTTGATGAATCTCTTGAGTGGAACGTCTCTTTTGGTGCGATGCAGGTGAATGAGAGTTTCCTGAAGAAGGTCGGACCTATAAAATTCCGCGATAATGAAGCTATTAGGAAAGTTACGGAAGAGTATATCGACCTGCTTCAGATCAAGTGCACATCCTCAAAGCAGAGGGCTCGTCAGCTCTCTGGTGGAAACCAGCAGAAGATCTGTCTTGCAAAGGCATTCGCATTAAAGCCGAAACTTCTCTTCGTATCCGAGCCTACCCGTGGTATCGACGTAGGAGCTAAGGCTCTTGTTCTTGAGGCTCTTAAGAAGTACAACGAGGAGAACGGTACGACTATTGTCATGATCTCCAGTGAGCTGGAAGAGCTTAGAAGCATCTGCGATAGGATTGCAGTCGTTCATGACGGAAAGATCGCAGGAACACTTGATGCTACGCGCCCAAGTGAGGAATTCGGTGTGCTTATGCTCGGTGAGATGAAGGAGGCTAAATGATGGATACTGTAGCTTTAAAAGAAAAGTCCATGCAGGCTATCAAATCATTCGGTCTGCCTAGACTGATTATTACGATTTTCCTTTTGCTTTTATTTGTCATCGCACCTCTTGCGAAGGTAAATATCGCATCTGGAATCTCTGATATGCTTACGAGATTCGGAATGAATGCCGTTCTCGTACTCGCCATGGTACCGATGGTTCATTCCGGATGCGGACTTAACTTTGGTCTTCCACTCGGAATCATCTCCGGTCTTCTCGGTGCTACCATGACGATTGAATTCGGATTCACAGGATTCCCAAGCTTCCTGATGGCTATCGTATTTGCAACTCCATTTGCGATAATCCTCGGTGCTGGATATGGAGCACTCCTTAACAGGGTTAAGGGTGGAGAGATGATGATTGCTACATATGTAGGATTCTCTTCCGTTGCTTTCATGTGTATCATGTGGCTGCTCCTTCCTTATAAATCTTCAGACATGGTTTGGGGATATGCTGGAACGGGACTGAGAACGACGATTTCCGTTGAGAAGGCATACCTTGGCGTTCTTGATAATTTCATGAGAATTGAAATCGGACACCTTGCTATTCCTACGGGTACGATACTCTTCTTCGCCCTCCTTTCCCTCCTTATCTGGCTCTTTTTGAGAACCAAGACGGGAACGGCTATGACGGCAGTAGGGTCAAATCCGATTTTCGCAACCGCAAGCGGTGTCAGTGTGGATAGGATGAGGACGCTTTCCGTTGTCCTTTCAACATGGCTTGGTGCTGTAGGTATCATCGTATACGAGCAGTCATTCGGTTTCATCCAGCTTTACATGGGACCGTTTAACATGGCACTTCCTGCTGTAAGTGCGGTTCTTCTTGGTGGAGCTAGCGTAAATAAGGCCTCAATTGCAAACGTTGTTATTGGAACACTTCTTTTCCAGGGTATCCTCACAATGACACCAAGTGTCATGAACGGACTCATCCAGATGGACGTTTCCGAGGTTATCAGAATCATCGTTTCCAACGGTATGATCCTCTACGCTCTGACAAGAAAGCAGGAGGTTACAAGATGAGTAAGAAGCTAGATATGAAAAATAAAGTCTCAGTAAAAGAACTTGCTATAAACAATCTTGTTCCAATTCTGTTCATATGTATATGTGCTGTTGGAATACCACTTTCAGGATATTCCGGATCATATCTTTTAAATGAGATTCTATCCAGGCTGGGAAGAAACTCATTCCTCGTTCTCTCCCTTCTTATTCCTGTAATGGCAGGTATGGGACTAAACTTTGGTATGACTCTTGGTGCTATGGCTGGCCAGATTGGACTTATCTTCGTTTCTGACTGGAACGTGGTAGGAATTCCTGCAATGGTTCTTGCTGCCATAATCAGCACACCTATCTCAATACTTCTTGGATGGCTTTGTGGAACTATTCTTAACAATGCGAAGGGAAGAGAGATGGTAACAAGCTACATCATCGGATTCTTCATGAATGGTGTTTATCAGCTTGTCGTTCTCTATTTCATGGGATCGATCATCCCAATATCTTCATCCGCGCTTGTTCTTCCCCGTGGTTATGGTATCAGGAACACGGTAAACCTCGAGACGATGAGAAAGAGCCTCGATAATCTGATTCCTGTTAATATCTTCGGTGCTAGCGTGCCTGTAGCCACATTCATTCTTGTCGCAGTTTTCTGTCTTGTTATCATCTGGTTTAGAAAGACGAAGCTTGGACAGGACATGAGGGCTGTAGGACAGGACATGGAGGTTGCTCGTCAGGCAGGTATCAAAGTTGAGAAGACAAGGGTTCTTTCCATCATCCTTTCAACGGTATTTGCTGGATTCGGTATGATTATCTACCTGCAGAATATCGGAACGCTCAATACATATAACAGCCATTCGCAGATTGGTATGTTCTCGATTGCAGCCCTTCTTGTTGGAGGCGCTAGCGTAGATAAGGCAAGCATAAAGAACGTTTTCATTGGAATCATACTTTTCCACACGATGTTCACCATCGCTCCTACGGTTGGAAGAAACCTCATCGGAGAAGCACAGCTTGGAGAGTATTTCCGTGTATTCGTCAGCTATGGTGTTATTACGCTTGCTCTTGTTCTCTACGAGATCAGAACAAGAAGAGAGGCTAGAAAGGCTCTTGAGGAGGCAGAGTGATGAAATTAGGAAGATCTTTTTATATCCGCATCGCTGCGATCGTTCTTGTGATTCTCCTTGGAGTTCTTATGTTCTTCATCGGCAAGCAGCATACAATCCTTTTGGATAATAACAAATATGAGGATATCAAGGCTCTTGACGAGGTGACTGTTGCAATTGATGGTGTCGAAGGACTTCCGATTTACTCAAGGATGAGAGACCAGGCAGTTGTCACGGGACAGAGGCATACAATTGCTGTTACATATGTGGACAGCAACTGGGAAGAGCACACATTTGAGCGGGATATCAAGATTCCGGTCGGAGAGAATATGATGATTCTCTATCTGCCGTATCTTGTAGCCAACCCAGACTCTCCTCAGGAAGAGTGGCTCAAGCACTTTGAGAGCCAGGCTATCGTAGCAGAAGATGCAAGTGCTAACGAGGTCGTTCTCGATGATAGTGCAAGCCTTATGGCTTTCTGATAATCATGATTTTTACCGGAGGTAGGCGACTACCTCCATATTTTTTTCTCTTAATTCAGCTCCATATGATATAATTGATTTATGAAAGTTGAGCTAAAAGATATTTTCAACATCAGTGAAGTGGAGAATGACCATAGAAAGATATTTGATGCCGTAGATGAGGATGGTGTTGCCATAATCTATAAGGATAGCGTCCCTAAATATGTTGTTATTCCTTATTCAAGAGAATATGAGATAAATGATCAGGAGTTGATTGACTGGGATGGACCACCAGAGGAACTGGAGGAGATTAACCGTCTTAATGAAGCACTTCTGGAAGATCTGAAACTTGAGAACAATCCAATATGATTGCATAAATAATAAATAAATATGCATTATTTTGCATATTATACTTGAAATTAGCTCATTTACATGGGAAAATCTTTTTATTCCATATACAAAAAGAGGTTCCCGGATGGCTGAGATTAAGTTTTATTCAGGAGAGAACATCCCGCTTGAACTCCATAAGGTCAAGATCGTACAGAAACTTGACCTTGTTGATGTAGATAGAAGGGCGGAAGCGATAAAGGAGGCAGGAAACAATACATTCCTGCTTAAAAATAAGGACATATTCCTTGACATGCTCACTGACAGCGGTGTTAACGCTATGAGCGATAATCAGCTGGCTGCGATGATGATAGCCGACGACAGTTATGCAGGAAGTGCTACGTTCACACGTCTTACAGACAAGCTGAAAGAGATATTTGATACCCCTTATTTCCTTCCTGCACATCAGGGAAGGGCTGCGGAGAATATCCTTGCCATGACATATGTGAAGAAGGGTACGATAATCCCGATGAATTACCATTTCACTACTACAAAAGCCCATATAACAAGGCTTGGAGGTAGAGTAGAGGAGCTTGTAATCGACGAGGGGATAAAAACGACAAGCAACCATCCATTTAAGGGAAACTTCGATTTAGAAAGGCTTAAAGTCCTTATAAAGAGGGAAAGAGAAAATATCCCTTTCATACGTCTTGAAGCTGGAACAAACCTCATAGGAGGACAGCCGTTATCACTTGAGAACATAAAGGAAGTCTCCCGTATTGCAAGAGAGAACGGAATTCTTACGGTAATGGATGCATCCCTCTTGCAGGATAACCTCTATTTCATAAAAACAAGGGAAGAGGGCTGTAAGAATAAGAGCATCAGGGAAATCACCAAGGAAATCTCAGATGCGATGGATATCATATACTTCTCAGCCCGTAAACTCGGCTTTGCCCGTGGTGGTGGAATCGCTACGAAGCGCAAGGATCTTTATCTGAAGATGCGTGAGCTTGTGCCGATGTTCGAAGGCTTCCTTACCTATGGTGGCATGAGTGTGAGGGAGATGGAGGCAATGGCAGTAGGGCTTGAAGAGACCATGGACATGGATGTCATATCACAAGGTCCGCTTTTCATCGAATACATGACTGATGAGCTTATTAAAAACGGCGTTCCTGTCGTAACACCGCCAGGAGGCCTTGGCTGCCATCTCAACGCACTGGAATTCATCCCACAGGTCAGGCAGGAGGAATATCCGGCAGGCTCATTAGCCGCAGCCGTATATATTGCTGGCGGTATCAGGGGAATGGAAAGAGGTACTATATCAGAGCAGAGGGAGGAGGATGGCAGTGAGCATCTTGCCTCTGTTGAACTACTCCGTCTTGCCATGCCAAGAAGGGTATTCACACTATCACAGGTCAAGTATGCTGTAGATAGGATAAAATGGCTTTATGATAACAGAGAACTGGTTGGAGGCTTGAAATTCGTAGAGGAGCCCTCTTCTCTGCGGTTCTTCTTTGGACGCCTTGAACCTACATCCGATTGGCAGGATAAGCTTGTAAGGAAGTTTAAAGCGGACTTTGGCGATAGCCTATGAGAAAGAAAAAGAGCAGGAGGGCTATCTCTTCCTGCTCTTTGTGCTATCAACCATTAGTGAATCTTGATAGGAATTCCTTTGTCCTTTCGCTCTTTGGGTTATGGAAAAGCTCTTTTGGAGATCCTTCCTCTTCAATTTTTCCATCGGACATGAAGATTACCCGCGTCGAAATATCTCTTGCAAAGGCCATCTCGTGGGTAACTACCAGCATCGTCATGCCTGTTTTTGCAAGATTGCTCATTACATCGAGAACTTCTCCCACCATCTCAGGATCCAGTGCTGATGTGGGTTCATCAAATAGAAGTACTTCAGGATCCATTGCAAGTGCCCTTGCTATGGCAACCCTCTGCTTCTGCCCACCCGAGAGCTGACGGGGCTTTGCGTTTATATACTGATCCATACCTACCTTTTTCAGGTATGTCATTGCTTTCTGCTTAGCCTCTTCCTTGCTCCTTTTCAGCGCATGGGTCTGTCCGATGATGCAATTTTCAAGGACGGTGTAGTTGTTGAATAGATTGAAGGACTGAAAAACCATTCCGACTTTCGTCCTGAACGCATCCTCGTTAACACCTCCTTTGAGTATGTCCTTGCCATGGTAGAAAATGCTACCACCCGTCGCATCCTCAAGCATGTTGATGCATCTTAAAAGAGTGGACTTACCACTGCCAGATGAGCCTATGATGCTGATGACATCGCCCTTATAGACTGAGAAATCGATATCTTTAAGGACTTTGTTTGTTCCAAAATCTTTTACAAGATGCTCTACTTTTAGAATCTCTTCCATCAGTGGGTTCCTCCTTTCTTCTCATCATACTTAGTCATGCCGCTCGTGAATGCAAGCATGTCGGTCGTTGCAAGGTCGAAATTAGACGGACCATCCATCTTTGATTCGACCCATCTGAGAATCCTTGAACAGGCGAAAGTGAGGATGAAATATATCGCCATCGTGATTGTCGCAGCCTCAAAATATGTATAGAGCGCTCCGGAAATGCTTCTGAATGTGAAGAAGAGCTCGACCGTACCGATGATTGAGAGTACGCAGGTATCCTTTATGTTGATGATCAGGTTGTTTCCAATCTGAGGCATTACGTTCCTGAGCGCCTGTGGTAATATAACAAGAAGCATAGACTGGCTCTGTGTAAGGCCGATAGCCCTGGCTCCTTCCTTCTGTCCCGGATCGACTGAGAGGATACCGCCTCTCACGGTTTCCGCCATATATGCGCCTGTGTTTACTGAAACGATAATAATGGCCGCAGTCCACATTCCAAGGTTGATATTGAAAAGAGAACTCGCACCATAGTATATGAAAGCAGCCTGAAGCATCATAGGAGTTCCTCTGAATACTTCAACATATATGTTCAGAATCACTTTTACGATTTTTAAGACGGCTCTCTTGAATGCACCGTCTTTTTTCTGAGGTTCAATTGTCTGAACGAGTCCTACTGCGAATCCGATGACGCATCCAAGAGCCGTACAGATAAGGGCGATGGCCATCGTAGTAGCAGCTCCCCTTAAAAGGGAGCCGCTGTAACGTGAGAGGATGTAGAGCATCCTCTGGAAGAAATTCATTTCTGCAAGTGTCATTTATTCCTCTATTACTGGTTTAATGGCTGAACCTGGATTGCCTCATCCATCATTCTGTTGAAGTCATCAACAGTGAGTGTTGAAAGAACCGAGTTCATCGCATTAAGAAGTTCCGTGTTTCCTTTTCTTACGGAGATGCCGATATTGATCTCCTCCTCACTTACTTCAAAATCATTATCGCCTGTTGAGAAGTCGAGGAGCTTCATATCAGGATATACCATGAGAGCAGCCTGGGCCGTAGGCATATCCGTGCATACGATATCACATCTTCTGCTGTTAAGTGCTACAAGCATTGCAGGAGCACTGTCCTGGGCAGGAAGGATGTTTGCATCAGGAATCTGAGGAAGACATACGTCATACCAGATTGTTCCGAGCTGGCTTGTGCAGGTTGCACCTTTTAGATTATCCACCCCATTTGCATTAGCATATGGACTGTCGTTGTTTGTAAGACATACTACTGTTGCATAGTAATAAGGGGATGTGAAATCAACCATCTGCAGACGGTCTGATGTTATTGACTGTCCTGCAATCGCACAGTCCACTGTTCCACTCTGTACTGCAGGAACGAGGGAATCCCAGTCAAGGCGTACGATTTCGAGGTCATATCCGATTTCCTCTGCAATAAGCTTTGCCATCATAACGTCATAGCCATATGCATAGTCAGGAGAATCGGCGATTGGGACTGCTCCGTTTGCATCCGTGGGCTGTGTCCAGTTATATGGTGCGTATCCGCATTCCATTGCGACTCTGAGTACGGGGCGACCAGAAGCACTCTCTGTAGATTCTTTTGAACCGCCAGCAAAAGCGAATGTAACTGCGAATATTGAAATTAATACTAAAGCAATAAGTTTCCTGTTTCTCATAAAAAGCCTCCTAAGCTACATGATGAGTATTTAAGTGGAAATATAAAATAATGTCAATATGTTATTGATAAAACTTGATGTTATTATTATAACAAAATATAAAAATTAAATACTATCATATAAGTATGGGGTATAATTGGAGAAAAGGAGGGCGAATAATGAGAATAACTTGGATTGGACATTCCTGTTTCAGGATTGAAAGTAATGATTACTCGCTGATAATAGATCCATATGAGGATAATAGTGTGGAGGGCCTGGCATCAGTGAGGGAAAAAGCCAATATGGTGCTTTGTACGCATGAGCACGGGGATCATAATTTCAGAGACGGAGTCGAGATTACTGCTTCTACTTTCAGTCCGCTGAGCATAGAGACTATTGAATCGTTCCACGATGATGCTCATGGCGCAAAAAGAGGGAGAAACAAAATCTTCATCATCTCGGATGGGAAAGCTAGGATTGCCCATCTCGGGGATCTTGGAACTTATCCTGATGATATGGAGAGTCTAAAAGGTCTAGATGTATTGTTGATTCCAATTGGAGGGTTTTTCACAATTGATGGTGCTACAGCTGCTGACATTGTAAAAAAGATAAGTCCAAGGATTACTGTTCCCATGCATTATAGGGATGATGAGAAAGGTTTTGGTTTTGACGTTTTAAGCACGATTGAGCCATTCGTGAAATATTTTGATAGCGTGTCTTATCTAAATGAGAGTTCAATCGATTCGGATGATGCATCTAAGTCGGGCGTAATTGTCCTCTCTCCCAAAGCATTGAGAAATAGCTGATAATGCATTTTCCCTAAGATTTTACGGTTTTTTTCATCATCTTATGGATAATATTGTTTTGACACAATGTTAACTTATTCCTCATAATGAAAGTAGGAACTATATTTGTATAGGTCTAAATTCTGATTAAGGAGGAAGCAGGGAAGACGCTGCTTGTTTTCCTTGCGTAGGGTTTATGAAGAAACTATTTTTAGCTCTCATTGTCCTTGTCGTATCATGCTCATTCGTTTTCGCAGGTGGAAGTGCGGAATCTTCAGAGAGTTCAGATGACGGACAGTACAAGGTCGCTCTCATAATCGAGAATACCATCGACGACAGAGGCTGGTGCCAGTCCATGCATGAGGGAATCCTCGGTGCTATGGAGCAGCTTCCTGGTAAGATTCATTATGAGTATTCAGAAAGAATGACCACTGTTGATTCAGAATCAATCGCAAGGCAGTATATCGCCGATGGTTTCGATTTGATTATTGCTCACGGTGCACAGTACAAGAACATGGTATCTGATCTCGCAGCAGAATTCCCTGATGTATCATTCGCATTTGGAACCTCTAGCGATATTGTTGGAGATAATGTCTTCACATACATGCCTGAGTCTGAAGAGACGGGATATCTATCAGGTATTATGGCCGGCTTACTGACGAAGAAGAATAATATTGGTTTCGTCGGACCTGTAGATAGTGGTGATGCCGCACGTTATGCAAGGGGATTCGTACTTGGAGTTAAGGACGTAAATCCTGATGCAGCTCTTAATGTCGCATTCATTGGAAGCTTCTCCGATTATGTACGCTCTGGTGAGCTTGCAACGACTCAGATCCTCGCAGGCGCGGATGTTCTCACAGGTGCTTCCCAGCAGGCAATCGGTGCACTCAGAGCTTGTGCAGAGTATCCAGATGTCCTTTGGCTTGGACAGGATCTTGCTCAGCTTGATACCCCAGAGGGACAGGCAAAGTGTGTTGCTGCTTCATCTTATAACTATACCGCCGTCGTCGTTGGTCTTATTGAGAGCCTGGATGAGGGCGTAACGGGTGGTGTTTGTATCCCGATGAACTTCAATAACGGTGGCTTCATATTCGATTACAACCCTGCTTTAAGTGATGTTGTAACAGATGAAATCAGAGCAAAGGTTGATGAGGCTCTTGAGTCTTTCAAGGCCGCACCTGGTGTTCTTTCCAACTGGGCTGACGTTCAGCTTTAATCGATTTATGTATAACAGGGCATCACTTCTTTTAAAGAACCTGATGCCCTTACTTTTTTAGGAAAAGAGATGGAAGATAATATCAAATCGCTGAGAATGGAGCATATAACCAAGCGCTTTCCCGGTGTTCTTGCCTCTGATGATATTTCCCTTAGTGTCGAAAAGGGGGAGATTCTTGCCCTTGTCGGAGAAAACGGTGCAGGTAAGACCACGCTGATGAACATCCTGATGGGAATATATCAGCAGGATGAAGGCAAGATCTTCATCAATGATGAGGAAGTAAGATTCCGTGGTCCTGAGGATGCATTTAAAGCAGGACTTGGAATGGTTCATCAGCAGTATATGCTCGTGCCTAATATGACGGTTACGGAGAATGTCGCATTAGGATACAAGAAGGCATGGAAACCTTTTAAATTGGATTTGGATATGGTGCGCAGCCGGGTTGAGGAGGTTAGCTCCCGCTATGGTCTTGCGGTAAATCCTGATGCATATATATGGCAGCTTTCAGTCGGTGAACAGCAGAGGGTTGAACTGGTAAAGACTCTCTGCCTAGGAGCTAGGTTCATAATTCTTGATGAACCAACATCCGCACTTACTCCCCAGGAGACCGATGAGCTGATTGAACTTCTGAAGAAGATGAAGAATGAGCTTTCCATCATCTTCATTTCCCACAAGCTTAATGAGGTTAAAGCCCTTAGTGATAAGGTGGTAATCCTCAGACATGGCGCTGTGGTGTTCTCTGGTAATACCGCCGATTACTCACCAAGTGAGATAGCCGCTTTAATGACGGGGCATGAGATAGTCCTTCCTGAGAACAAGGAAGCCGATCTCAATGGAGATGTTGTTCTCTCCATAAAGGATCTTTATGTCCGCTCCGACAGGGGATTCTTTGCCGTAAATGGACTCAATCTCGATATCAGGGAAGGTGAGATCGTAGGCCTTGCCGGAGTTTCGGGAAACGGGCAGAAGGAACTTGCCGAGGCCATTAACGGGCTTAGGAAGGTGGAGAAGGGTGAGATATATTTCTTCGGAGAGGATATCGCGAATAAGAGTCCGAACCATGTAATCGGATGCGGTATGGGCTACATACCTGAGGAAAGGAACGTTGAAGGAATAGTTCCAGCTTTCCAGATAAAAGAGAATTTCATTCTCAAAGACAGTGATGATGAGAAATTCTCTCATCTGAGATTCCTTAAGAAGAAGGAAATCAACAGTAATGCAGAAAAACTCAGAGCAGATTTCGATATCCGTTGTCCTGGTACGAATACCGCTGCCGGCGCACTGAGCGGAGGAAACATACAGAAGGTAATCCTTGCCAGAGAGATAACACGCGCTCCTAAGTTCCTTATCGCGGTCTATCCAACGAGAGGACTTGATATGGGAGCCATAGAGTTCATCCATGAAGAGCTTCTGAAAAAGAGAAGAGAGGGAATCGGTATCCTTTTAATCAGTGAGGAGCTTGATGAGATAATGAACCTCTCAGACAGAATCGCAGTAATATATAAGGGGGCGATTCAGAAGGTGCTTCATCATGGAGAGGCCAATAAGAAGAGCCTTGGTGTGCTGATGGCAGGTCTTAATACCGAGGAGGATCAGAATGACTAAGAATTTTAAAATAGCATATAAGATTGTCATAATCCTTCTGGCAATCCTCTCCACGATTCTTCTCTCCTCTGTCATACTTGCGATTCTCGGTGCTGACATATGGAAGACCTTCTATACGATCGTAATCACACCGCTTACAAGAGTTGGACATCTTACTGAGGTCTTTGTCCGTGCCGTTCCTCTATGTATAATCGCACTTGGTGTGGCTGTGGCATACCGCTCTGGAATCGTAAATATCGGAGCTGAGGGGCAGATGGCAATGGGAATACTGGGCTTTACGACCGTAGCTCTTGCACTTCCTAATCTGCCAAAACCGGTTCTTCTTCCTTTTGCTCTTTTTGCTGGAGTCGTCACGGGAGGACTATGGGGCTTTATCCCGGGTATTCTTAAAGCAAAGCTTCAGGTTTCAGAGCTTCTTTCCACTGTTATGCTCAACTACATAGCAGCGCAGTTCTACTCATTCTGTCTACGTGTCCCAATGCTTGATCCTGCAGAGGCACTTTCGGGTGCAGGTACGCCGCAGTCCGCGAGGCTGAGTGTGAATGTTGAGATTGGGAGAATCACGGGGCGTCTACATTATGGAATATTCATTGCCCTTGTTTTGGCAATCCTGGTCTATTTCTTCTTATGGAAGACCAGTTTCGGCTATAAGATGAGAGCCAGCGGATCTGAGCGCAGGGCAGCACGCTATGGTGGAATAAGCGTTCCTTCATATATAACCCTTGCAATGGTTATTTCAGGAGCCTTTGCAGGACTTGCAGGAGGCGTGGAGATCGCCGCTGTGCATAGACGTGCTATCGAAGGGGTTACGAATAACTATGGCTTCAGTGCCGTTGTAGTTGCGCTTTTCGGAATGCTGCATCCGTTTGGAATCATACCGGCATCGTTCTTCTTTGCTCTATTGATTTACGGCTCGACACTTACTCCGCGTGCCGTCGGTGTTCCTGCGAATATCGTTGACGTGATGCAGGGGCTTATAATCATCGTAATCGTAACAGCTCAGATGATACTTCAGAATTCATATCTGGAGGATAAGGTCTGGCATTGGTATTCTGCCAAGAAGGGACTAAAGGAGGAGAGAAGATGAATATTATCGTAAACATACTTGCCATGACGGTGCCGTTCTCGGTTGCACTCCTCCTTGCTTCAATCGGAGAGATGTTCAATCAGAGGAGTGGAGTATTCAATCTCGGTTGTGAGGGTATTATGGCCATGGGTGCATTCATTGGAATGCTTATTCCATTCTCCATCGGTGGTGGCGGTGCCGTCGCAGACGGATGGAATTACCTTGGTCTTTTGCTCGCAGCCGTCATAGGCGCCCTGATGGGACTCTTCTTCGGAGTAATCGTGGTTACCTTCCGTGCACCTCAGGGAATCGCAGGTATCGGTCTTCAGATGTTCGGGGTAGGAACAGCTGGAACGTTATTCAGGCATTTTGTCGGAGGAACACAGTCCATTCCGGGACTTCCATCCAATCCTATTCCACTTCTTTCAAAAATACCGGTAATCGGAGAGATTTTCTTTTCCCATAACATTATCGTATATCTGGCATTCCTCTTTGTCCCTGTAGCTTGGTATATCCTGATGAAAACCAGCTGGGGTCTCGAAGTGAGGGCTGTGGGAACATATCCAAGGGCTGCGGACAGCATGGGTATAAATGTAAATAGGATCCGTTATGAGGCACTCGCCGTTGGAGGCGCTTTAGCAGGTCTTGCCGGTGCATACCTGTCCGTCTGTCAGATTAAGATGTTCTCCGATGACCTTATCGCGGGAAGAGGGTTTATCGCAGTAGCTCTTGTCTATTTCGGGCATTGGAAACCTGTTAGAATCATGCTTGGTGCGCTTCTCTTCTCATTTACTCAGACGATACAGTACAATGTTCAGGGGCTGGGAATAAACATCCCTTATGAATTCTTCGTAATGCTTCCATATGTTGTAGTAATTGTCGTTCTTGCGTTCACATCACGCAACCAGACCACAAGTCCTGCGGCCCTTGGTAAGCCGTTTAACAGGGAAATCAGGACATAGGATTTTAGTAATACGCCTACTGCTCCCATGAAGTTCATGGGGGCTTTTTTTGTCGGAAAATATTGCGGAATATATCGGAGAATCTTACAAATATTGCAGGAATATTTTACAAAACACATCGGAAAATTTTACAAATTAGATATTAATTACTTGCATTGAAAATAGTTATAAAAATGTTGCGAAAAACCCATTGGCTTGCCGATGGGATGAAAGCAACAGATTCAGAATGTGATGACAGAAT
>CALXOL010000027.1 GCA_944390015.1 uncultured Spirochaetaceae bacterium | reverse complement strand
TCCTCGTAGTCCCCGCCCTTCTGCACTATCACGAACTGCCCCGCCTTCCTCTCGCGCGCTATCATCGGCGCCTCTATAGTGAATCGGAACACCTCTTTTGAAAGCTTTTCCTTCCTCAGTATCCTGTACATTGCTTATATCCCTTATAGTAAAAATCAGGTACTAATTTATATGATTAGCAAAAAATAGAAAAGGTAGACGAAAAAAATATAAGAAAAAAAATACGGGGCTCAGAGAACCCCGCAAGACTAGTTAAGCTGAAAAAGAGCTCTGGAACTTATCCAGATCCTTATTCGAACCCGAGAGCACCAGAACCTCATCCTCATGAAGAACGGTATCAGGGCCGACACTTCCGTTTGCCCTTCCATCCCGGACTACTGCTATAAGCGTAATTCCGAAACGCTCACGGATCTTTATGTCTTTAACGCATCTACCGTCTAGATCCTTCGGTGTTCTTATCTGTATGATTGAGAACTCCTCGGAAAGCGGTAGGATATCCTCTGCGAGTTTCTCGCTTATCCTGATTGCAGTACGACGGCCGATTTCAGTCTCTGGGAAGACGACATCAGCTCCAAGCTTATTCAGGATTTTCGCATGGTCCTCACTGATAACCTTACAGATGACATGCTTTACCCCAAGCTCAAGCGTATTAAGAGCTGCGAGAATCGAGCTCTCAACATCCTTACCGATTCCGACAATCACGGTATCGGCATCCTGAATGCCCGTCTCCATCAGGGATTCTTTTGAAAGGTCGTTTATGACAAAGACCTCAGCATCCGTCTCATAAAGATACTTGAGACGCTGTGGATCCTGATCCAAGGCGATAACATACTTGCCTCTGGCAAGAAGTTCTTCTGCGACAGCAAGACCGAAACGGCCCGTTCCAATTACTCCAAAAACCTTATTACCTTCTTTTTTCCTCATAGTTAACCTATTATTACCTTCTCTTCCATATATCTGGCGCCGGAAAGACGACGTCTTGCGAATGCTGAGATGATCGTCATGAAACCGACACGTCCCAGATACATCATTATTATAAGTATTATCTTACCGGCGGATGAGATATACGGTGTGATACCCATCGTAAGTCCGACCGTGGCATATGCGGATACCGTCTCATATAAGATCTCATCTGCCCCGAACTGAGGATCGGTGATCATCAGGAGAAACGATGCAAGAGCGACAAGCAGGACGGAGATTATGATAACGAAGAACGCCTTCATAATGGACTCCGAGCTTATCTCCCTCTTATGTGAGACAGGGTTCCTGCCAAGAAGCAGGGAAAAAGACGCCTTGACCGCGGTATAGAAAGATGTGGTTTTAACACCACCTCCAGTTGATCCAGGAGAAGCTCCTATGAACATCAGAATTATTGTGAGCGCTATTGCGGCAGGCGTAAGTGTTGACTGGTCATAGGAGAAATAGCCTGCGGTCCTCGTAGTTACTGACTGGAAGAAAGCATTCTTCCAATCGACATCGGGAAGGATGATTTTAAAAAGAACTGTACCAGATACGATTAAGAATAGTGTCGTAGATAGTACGATCTTCGTATGCATCGTAATCTTCTTCTTTTTCCTGAAATGATCCACCAGATCCCCGTAAACAAGGAAGCCAAGGCCTCCAAATGCGATGAGGGATGCGATTGTAATGAGAACAAGCGGATCGGAATTCCATTTCATGAGGCTGTCGGAGAAAAGATCGAAGCCTGCGTTGTTAAAGGCAGAAACGGAATGGAAGAGCGAGAGATAGAGCGCGCGGGATAATGGATACCGCTCCGAGAAAGAGATGAAGAGCAGCATCGCCCCTATAAGCTCTATTATTGCAGTGACCGCAATAGCTAGAAAGAACAGATTGCGTGCACCGATCTTATGGTCGGCACCAAGCGAATCCCTTAGAAGATTGCTTGTGGAGACATCAAATTTCCCGCTCGTGAGACGGATGATGAGTACGGCAACGAATGCATAACCAAGCCCTCCAAGCTGTATGAGCACCATCATGACCGTAGAACCGAAAAGGGAAAGTGTCTTCGATATGTCTATGGGAGTGAGACCCGTAACGCAGACTGCGGATGTAGATACGAACCAAGCATCAAGAAAGGATACATCCACCCCTTTCTGATGAGAAACCGGGAGATAGAGAAGTACCGCACCGATTGCGATAATAAGCAAAAACCCCAGAGCAAGCTGTATTCCCGGTTGTATTCTTTTCCTATTTTGCATGTATACAAGGGTAGCAAACGCATTCTATTATTTCAATGTCGAAGACCTACAAATCGGGAAAATGGTACTATTATTTGTCTGAAATCTAAAAAAACAGGGGTTACTACTTCATTGCAGCAACCCCTATATGTGTGTGATGCCTGTTCTCCAGACTTATTATCAGTTGATCTTAACCTCGATTCTCTTCGGCTCTGTCTTAGCCTTCTTCGAGATTACGACGGATAGGATTCCATTTGCGCTTGTTGCGTTCACCTCATCCTCGTTCGCATCCTCAGGAAGCTGGAAGCTCCTTGAGAAAGCAGGAAGCGCGATTTCCTCGGTAATGAATCCGTCCTCCCTTTCCTTCTTAACTTGCCCTGAGGAAATAGTGAGAATCTTGTTCTTGCAATAAATCTTTATGTCGTTCTCGTTATAGCCGGGAACTTCAGCCTCTATTACGTAAGATTTCTCATCCTCATATACGTCTACAGGTGGGAACCTGTCACTGCTTGACTCGAAGAAGTCATTAAAAAGGTTGTCAAAATCAAATAAGCTTGGGAAATCCCTCTGAATATAGTATCTCATCTCAATGCCTCCTTAGTTAGCCTTTACCTCAATCCTCTTCGGTTGAGCTTTTTCCATCTTTGGAAGATCGATTTCAAGAACACCGTTCTTAAAATGAGCGCTTACCTTCTCCTCGTCGGCATCCTCAGGAAGGGTGAAACTCCTCTTGAAATTCCTTACTACCCTCTCCCTGATAAGGTACTTTCTTCCGTCCTTCTCATCTTCCTTCTCTTCTTTTTTGCCTTCGAGAGAAAGAACATGGTTCTCAACATAAAGGTTTATCTCGCTCTCCTTATATCCAGGAATCTCTGCGCTGATTGAATATCCTGTCTTAGTCTCCTTGATGTCTACTGGTGGAATCTTGACTCCTGTGAAGATGGAATCGATAAGACCATCCAAATCGTTGTAGTGTTTCTGATATTTCATTATTGCCATTTTAGGGCCTCCTTATATTCTTTTTGTTTTCATTAACAATATTGCAAAGACCATGCCAACTTTTATAATTCATTATACCATAAATAAATATATTAAAACATAAAAATAAGATTATATTAAGATGCGTCATTTTGATACACCGCTTTTTCAAAAGTCCCCAAAGCTGTGCCATTTTTTCTCCCTCCTTTTCTCCTAAAAGGATTACCTTTGAGTCATTTTGATACATTAAACTAGATAAATACTTATATTATATACATTTACAAAGTAGACAAATTTCAGTAACACTTGTATGATATCTCCCTTCTCTTATTGAACTAGTACATCCTACTCGATATAATGCAACATTATGAACGTCGTCATTATTGGTGCAGGACGAAGGGGTTTACGTCTTGCAAAGCACTTGATTGAAGAGGACAAGAAGGTAATCTTTTTGGACTCAAGTTCGGAAAGATGCCAGCAGGCGACAGCAAAGCTGGATTGTCTTGCAGTTTGTGGAAGTGCCACTGATGTGGAGAAGCTGAAAGAGGCTCAGGTCGCGGATGCATCCGCAGTAATCGCAGTAACGGATAACGATGAGACGAATCTCGTAAGCTGTGGAATAGTCGCTTCGGAGTTTCCAGAGGTAAAGACGACCATAGCCGCAATCAGGAGTATAAGCTACCTTGGGCAGGAATCACACCACCCGATACTCGGGATATCATATATAGTTAACCCGGATCAGGAAGCGGCAAACAGAATCATAGGAATATTAAGAAGCGGTCTATTCAAGGATGTCATATCATTCCCGGATGCACACTTCATGCTCTTTGCAACTGATATCAAGAAGGACAGCCCATTCAAGGATAAGACACTTATCGAGGCGAGAAAAGAGATTCCCGGGCAGTACGTAATCGCAGGCATAAGAAGAAAGAACAAGGTGTTCACCCCTTACGGAGATTCGGTTATCAAAGTCGGCGATGAGATTGCAATAATCGTAGATGAGGAGGAGAGCAAGGATATCTTCACGGAACTTAACGGCCCCGTGGATGATTCAAGGATACGTAAGATCCTTTTGATCGGAGCAACGAGAATCACAAGATACCTGCTATCTGAATTCACGGTCCAGGAGAGGAAAAGAGTCACATTGGTAGAGAAAGACGAGGCGACAGCAAGAGAGTTCCTCGACCTTTTTCCAGAGATACTCGTCCTAAATGCCAGCATCACCGATGAAGCAATCTGGGAGGAAGAGAAGCTCTATGATACGGATCTGGTAATAAGCGTTACCGAGAATGACGAGCTCAATATAATCGCTTCCCTTTATGCCAAGAGGCTGGGAGCAAAGAGGGTCATCTCCCTTATAAAAACGAATAACAACTACCTTCAGCTTGCCACGCATCTGGACATAGATGCGGCAATCAGTACGACGAATGCGACTGTCGATACGCTGGTACGCCATTTAAGAGGATCCACGATAGAGACTCTGCATACCCTCTTTGATGGGGATCTTGAGGTGTACGAGTTCGTAATCGGAAGGGATTTCAAATACCTGGATAAGGCGCTTAAGGATGTAAATTTAAGAGGAAGAATCATCATTGCGGGAATCAAGAGAGGCGAAGATGAGAACTTCATACCAGGTGGAAACTACTCGTTCACCCTTAATGACACGGTAATAGTCGCAGCGGCGCATCGTGATCAGCAGCTGGTACAGGCACTCTTTGGAGCGAATGCGGAATGAACATAAAAGCAGATTTGAAGCTACTGGCATACATAATGCTATTCATAGATGCCATTCTGCTTATTCCAACCGGCATGGCAGCATACTTTGATGAAGAAGAGAGCCTCAGGGCTTTTTTAGAGACTGATGCAATCATATTGGTCTTCTGCCTCCTGATTCTTCTTTTCACACGGAAAGTCAAGATTCTCGACATCTCGGCAAAGGACAGCTATCTCTTTGTAACGCTCACTTGGATCGTAGCTACGGCATTCGGCTGCCTGCCCCTCTATTTCACAGGGACAACGACGACATATGCAGAGTCGTTCTTCGAGATAATGAGTGGATTCACGACGACAGGAGCGACTGCGATTCCCGTTGTAGAAGACCATCCCTACTCCATACTTTTCTGGAGAAACCTTACGAACTGGCTTGGAGGTATGGGTATCGTAGTACTCTTTGTCGCAGTCCTTCCCGTTTTCGGAGTAAAGGGAACGGCGCTGGTTGGAGCGGAATCCGTCGGCCCGACGAAGGATAAGCTTACCCCCCAGATAAGAGGAACGGCGATGTCGCTTTGGTCAATATACATAGGAATCAGTGCGATACAGGTGATTCTTCTCCTTCTAGGAGGTCTCTCGCTCTTCGATTCCCTCACTGTCATGTTCGGTACGATGGGTGCTGCGGGATTCACACCGACAAACCAGTCCATAGCGAGCTTCCACAGTGCATATGTGGAATGGATCTGCATAATATTCATGTTCATCGCAGGAGGAAACTTCGCACTGTATTTCAAACTTCTGCAGAAGAAATTTGGCCGTGTATTCCATGATGGGGAGTATAGGCTTTATTTCTCAATCGTTGCGATTTCCAGCCTTCTTGCGGGACTCAACCTCTTTGCGAACGGGCTGTTCAATCTTCATGACAGCATCCGTCATGCATTCTTCCAGATTGTCTCAATCATAACCACTACTGGATTCTACAGCACCGATTACAACCTCTGGCCGATGTTCCCTCAGATGCTCATGTTCCTTATGATGTTCATAGGTGGATGCGCAGGAAGCACCGGAGGCGGTATCAAGGTAATAAGAATCAGGGTACTCTTCAAGATGGGTACGAACGCCATGATAAAGAGAAACCATCCGAATGCGATTACGACGGTAAGAATCGGAGATGACACGTATAATACCGACACATGCCTCTCAATCGCTGGATTCGTCTGCTTCTACCTGATTACCGCACTGATCGGAACTGTTCTGATTTCCCTTTCTAACATGGATTTCGTCACATGCCTTACAAGCGTGATGCAGGCTATTGGAAACATTGGAATCGCAATAGGAGGAATGGGCGTTACAACCTCTTTCCACGACTTCTCAGCTCCTTTCCAGTGGATACTCTCGGCTCTTATGCTGGTAGGAAGGCTTGAGCTCTTCACGGTATTCTCACTGTTTACGAAGAAGTTCTGGACAAAATAGATGACAGTCTTTGCCAGATGTGATAAAAGGCTTGTATGAGAAAAGCCTTAAGCATAATTATATTGGCAATAAGCATAGCTTCCGCACTATGCGCATCCCCAACAATCGGAGCAGGGACTGCATACCGCTATGACTCCGTCTTTCTTGGCAGTGCATCAATTGAGGCGCATATAAAAGATGACTCCTATGCTTTCGGCATCAATTCATCATTCGATAAGGCAATAAGGATCTCTGGGCGGTATACGGCAATACCAAGAGATACGGTACGCCTTGACGTTACGGCATCATTTTATCATGCATTTCCTCTAAAAGGTGGCATGACGACGCTCTCATTCAATGCGGGACAGGATCTGAACTTCTCAGGCTTTGCACTGAACTACAGAGCTGGAATAATATCGGGAATGAACTATTCAAAATACTCTGATGAGCTTCATTTCTCACTATCTCCTAATCTCCGTCTTGAAATCGGAATGGATACAGATGCGTTCTCTCTGCTTTTCTATCTAGCAGGAGAGACCTTCTATGAGACGAGCTGGCAGAGCGTTCCCATATTCGGAGTCAAAACCGAATTCGGCATCAAAGAGCATCGACTAATCTTCGATTCATACATTAAGATGGCCGATTACATGGAGGGCCCGACGTTTTTAATAAGCGATGTCGTATTCTCTCTTACTTACGAGGTAAAAATATGAAGAAAATAAGGCATTTAATCATCTTCATGACCATACTGCTCTTTTCATCATGCGACTTCGCCCTATTTGACAAAGTGCTGAATCTTAATGAAAACCCATTTATAAGTCCAGAGGAGATATCAGCAAAGGATGGGGATGCTGAAATTAACCTGCTGATTGTCTCGGACGCTCATTTTAACAGGGAGTACAGGGACTCAGGAGTTGAGAGGGAAGATGGTAATTTCTTCAATTTTATCGAGCAGAACAAGAATGATATAGATGCAATCCTTTTTTTAGGAGACATGCTTGATGATGCAGTCAAGATGGATATCGAGACACTTAATATCTTTATTGATGAAATCGAGGAAGCACTTCCAGATAAAGAGATCATCTATGCCATAGGCAATCATGATATAAACAAGGGCATGAGCGTTAAGCAATGGGAGAAGGAGTTTGATCAGAATCAAATGGACTCATACCGCATAGGAGATACAGTGATCTATAAGCTGAACAGCGCCTACCGTCTCTTCGGACATGACCAGCTTAAAGCCCTCTCTGATGCAGTTAAAATAAATAATGCGAAATACAACATCTTCATCTCGCATATCCCGCTTGGTTCAAAAGGTGCGGACCAGAGTGTATTTGAATTTACAATCGGGAATATCAACGAGAGGAATGCCATGCTGAAAATCGCAGCAGAAAGTAATGGCGCATTTACCCTCTCTGCACATCATCATAAGGGAAATGTACTGAATGAGTGGGCTGAAAACCACAAGGAATACATCTTCCCTGCATTCCACAAAAGAGATCTTATGAATCTTGAGAGCGAGGGTATGTACCACCTCCTGACCCTGGATCAGAGGACAGGAGAGATTACAATCAGAAGCTATCTTATCCATAACACCAGTCCTGATTTAAATAGCCCGGATAAGATTATAAAATTCACGATTTAGTAACAAGGCACAAACAAAAACCACATAATGGTATTATTATCTTCTGGTATGAGAAAAACACTAGGAATTATAATTGTCCTGATAGGAGTGACTCTGGTAGCATTCTCTCTCATCATCAAGTGCTACATGTTCGGCTTTTCAAATATCGATGGAAGCAAGCATATTACAATCTATGCATATACGCTCAATGAGGAGAAGACGAAAGAAAAAGTGAACGACTATTTCTCCGATGTATTCGCTATTGCAACTTCCGAAGCAAAGGATCTAAAAGCAAGAGATATCAGCGCAGTACATGCAAAAGTCTACGTCTCCGGCCCGAATTACGTAGAGAATGCTAACCGCTCATTCCTTGACAGATACTATTCCCTCTTTCTTGCCTCAATCGGTGCGATAATCGTAATACTTGGCATTAATCTTCTATCAGAGAAAAACGATGAGAGTATTAAAAAAGCTGGAGTTAATCCAGCTTTGTAAGTGTATTACTCGTATCCCATTGCCGTCGTATAAGCATCGATAGCGGAAGCCAAGGCACCAGCGTCGATACCGTTTAATGCGACATCATATTCAGCAATCTGGCTGTTTGCAACCCTTATTGCCTCATCTCGTATAGCAGTGGTATCCCCCTCGATGGCACTGAGTTCTGCAAGCAGATCTGCAAGTTTGTTATCCGTCTCCACTTTCTTCGCCTCCAGCTGATTCAGATAATCATTTGCAGCCAATGCATACTGGTCATCAAGAGTCTTAGCCTCGATTGAGACGAGCGACCAGATCGTTCCATCTGGAGCCTTCCATCTCTGCTCAACTTTTATACCCTGTACAGTGAAATTAACCATCTGCATGGTAAGCTGCTCATATGCGTTTAAAAGGCTTCCCTCTGCGTCATTTGTGTAATTTACCGTTGCTTCCTGGATTGTAGCCTGAAGCTTTCTGGCTAAATCCGCCCTGGCACGTGCATCTGCCGAGTTCTGGGAGTTGTTATCGTTACTGAGCTTTGCACTACCTACACCATAGATGAACTTCCTACTCTCTGGAACATCTGTTACCCAGACTGGAGAGCCATCTTCATTTACGGCATCTATGTCCGTCTCCGTGCTTGCACAGGAAACAATCAAAGACAAAGCCAACAGGATGAGTATAATCTTTTTAATCATATTCCCTCCTGAAAGTAAATGGCTGGAGAGCCCAGCCATCTACATTTTAAGCGTGTTACTCAGCACCACCACCGAAGTACTTAGCAATAGCATCGTTCATCATTGAGTTAGCCTCTGCTGCTGCCTCGTTCTTCACAAATGGTGTCTCTGCGATAGCCTCTTCAGCTGCGCCGTAGAACTGAGATGCAACGTTCTCTACAGGAATGCTCATGAGAATGTATACTCCACCCTCTTCATCAATCCACATATTCTCCTGCTTTGCGCCGGAAAGAACTGCTGTTGCTGTCTGCTTTGAAAGTGTCTCAAATGCATCCATTGCCTGGCGGTTTGCATCACTGCCTGCATCGTTCGTGTAAGTCGTGATGATTTCCTCAACAGAGATGTTTACCCATTCAGCAATAGCGTTTCTTGCCTCAGCCTGAGCTCTTTTGATGGAGTTCATCTGGTTTGACATCTTGCCATATCCTACTGCGTAGTGCACATCCTGAGTTGACATGTCTGTGTAAACCCATTCAGGCATAGCGTTTGGATCTGCTGCAACCTCTGTAGTCTCAGTAGAAGAACAGCTTGCAAAAACTAAAAGAGCGATCATTGAAATGACTAATAATGCTTTTTTCATTTCTCTCCTCCAAATATTTTTAGACAGACAAAATCCGTCTTATTCACTATTTAAGCGCACGGGCCCTGCACGAATACTCCCTCGTTTCAGGATTATAAGAGTAGGACACGATTTCAAAACCCTTCAGCTTAGATAAGTTTATCTGATATGAGTTCTGAATAAGGTTCTCATTAAGTGTCTCCACATTTGATGCTACGGCACTGAGCTCGGCATTCTCCAATGCGAGGTTCACGGCTGCACTATATGCGGCTGCGAACATGGAATCCTGGACATAGTAATACGTGAAGACCGTACCATCAGCATATACATAATCGGAATCATCGTGTGAGTCCTGAGGGGTAGTATATGTCGCAACGACTACGGCTCCTACATCGCCACCAATCCATTTCGCCTCTAGAATCTCAAGCCGGGATGCGACATCTACCAGCCTAGCCTCATCATATAGCGCATCTGAGTATGTTCTGAAACTGTCACGCTCAAGCGCCGTATTAACATCAATGCTGACATCGACTCTCATTATGAGATCCTCATACAAAAGCGCCATCCTATAAGCATTGGCAGTTGCCTCAAAATACCCCTTCTCATGACTGGTATAAGGGCCTGAAAGACCTATGAACACCTGAGAACCATAATCGGCATACGTATCGAATACTTCATTAACCTGAGTTGCAAAGTCATTAGAGGATGACTGCACTTCAGAAGATGTTGAAGAGCATGAGCTGAAAAGCAGTACAAAGATACATAATAAAAATAATAATTTTGCTTTTCTCATTTTAATTCCTCTATCATTTGGCTGAGTTTCCTCAGCCAAATAAACAGAAATTACTGTACGACGTTAAATGCTCCCTGATAGTAGCAGAGGTTATAACCATCATTGTCATAACCATAGAGACGTACATGATACTCTCCTACTTCCTTTGGAATGAAAGAGAATACACTTCTTGAGAACGGTTCGGTCTCGCCCCATCCTCCAGCAACGGTACCAACTGTTGCTTCACTGTTTCTCTTAGGATTAGTAGTCTGGGTATAAACACGATTCCATGATGGATCATATACAGCAACCCTTACCGTAGCGAATCTGTCAAATGTGGAGAAAGCTTCCATATCTGCATCGATCTGAACATTTGTTCCCACCAATGCAGGAGCGTTGACGTTCCCATTTGTAGCGATATAAACATTTGTAAAGCTACTCATGGAATTATCGAAAGACTCAACCGGTACAAAGAGTGTTCCTGCATAATAAACACCATCCGTCTTATCCTCAACCATAACCATGAGTTCAATATCTTCACCGTTCTTATATCCCTCATAATTCATCATGTCAAAAGAAGCGGAAATATAGAAACTATAGCTTATAGAAGATCTAGACGAAGAGAATTCAACAGAAGATGGTTTATTATCTCCTCTGAAATAAACATCAACATAATCCTCGTATCCACCTGTTACATAAACAGAGAGTACATATTCATGAGATACCGCATTCATTGAAGAATACTCCAATGTTGCCTGACTTATAGATCTTGGGAATATACCTCTAGTTTTTATTCCATCATAGTAAGAATCTTCAAATGTACTGTTAAGAGTCAGCCCATAAAGTCTAGTAGTAGCATCCTCTGCCATCACGGTAAGCTGAGGTTCGGTAATATTCACATTGAATACAAACGGTGATGCAATTCTTGCAATATTACTTAATGGTTCAACAGTAATGGATGTTACACCAGATGCATTTCCTGTTGGAACAAACAAAGCAATAGGATCATCAATTACAACAGTCTGCATCGTCCCCTCATTTGCAATCTTGAAATCAGATAGTGCTTCATCTGTCTTCTGTGCATTAGCAGGTGTAAGAAGTTCAAACATGTTGGTATCGAATGTAACCATGTATTCTGTTGTTACAAAGATATCATCAACAGCATCTGCAGTAACCTGAATCGAATCAAAATATGTCATTGTAAGGACATCTTCCGCACTTGGAGCTACAATTTCTCCATCGCCGACCTTTGCAGTTCCTACAGCTTCTCCGCTTCCGCCCATAACCATATTAAGGACAGAACATGAAGAGAATGCTAATAAAACCAATAAAACAACAAAACTAATTTTAACCTTTTTAAGCATTGCATATCCCCTTTTGTTATTTGAAATCAATATTTGTTATAGCGTAATAATTGGTACTTTGACTTGCTACAGTCACTCTGAGCTGTCTCATATAATTAAGATCTATCTCAACTTCAATAGGAAGATCTATACCAGTAAAAACAACGGTCTTTGCAAGAACATTATCTACATAAAAATCAACCTGATATTTTGTATTAACAGAAGCTCTATCCATCGGACCGACCAAACAAGTCATTGTTCTATATTGATTTTTCAAATTGTATAACAAAGTTGCAGATCCGTACGAAGTATCATAATACCCGTTAGTATACTTGTCTCCGGCCATACTTACAGGAGAACCAACACTAACTTCATCCATCCCACTGACTCTATATGGTTTTAAAGCCTCAGCATTTACAACTGTTAATGCTGCAAGTAAAACCATCAGTAAAACCAAAACTTTCTTTTTCATAAAAACTCCTTCTTTCCCATTTATTTAATAATCCAAGGGGATTATTATTAAAATATGAATATGAAACCTATGTTAGCTCCATAATATATGCCCTTATCGAGATATGATGCAGTTGCGGCGATATCAAGGCAGAAACTATTTGCCAGATTGATATAGAATCCAGCATCTGCCATTGCACCAAAGAAAATACTCTTAGCAGAGTCCACACCACTGCCGAAATAAGTTCCTACTCCTGCAGAAATATCCGCATAAAGATACATTATGTCAAACAGAGGAACAAATAGATTTGCACTTGGTCCAACATATCCCATACTGATTGGGGAATTCAAGTATAGCCATTCCCCTTGGATACCAAATGTAAAAATGGACACATTTGGAACGACTTTTAATCCAACACCATATGCTGCTGGTGATGTTCCTCCGTTATGAGCCCACAGTGCGGTGCCATAAACATCAACCAATGTATAACCACCTAAGAAACCAAATTGCTTATCTCCTCCGAAGAATGAAACAGGATCTCTATCTTCTTCAATAACAACAGGTTCTTCAACATACTCTGTCTCATTCGCGACTTCAATATTTAAATCTACATCGCCTCTTTTATAGACAAACTGATTATAGTCTACAAGATCACCGCTTGTTACGGTAAAGTCATTAAGCTTTGTTCTTGATGGGTATTCAAGACTGTCTTTCTGGTTGATGGAATCAGAGAAGACGACCTCTCCCGTATCGTTACGTGTAATCGTATAGTTTCTGAATATGATGTTATAAGTTGAGCTGTAATCATTAGTAATTGTAAAAGCAAACTCAATAGAGAAAATCTCAGGGAAATCCTGCATGATTTTCAACCAGTCTGCTGCCGTATCACGATAGAGGCTGTAAGCTTGGAAATCATTTCTTGAAGGAATCTTCTCCCCTGTCCATGCCTCGTAAGGGATTCTGAAATAAAGCTCAGTAGAACTGTTACCTATCGTTACCGTAGCAATTCCGCTAAAGACACCAGCTGCTTCTGCAAACATGTCTATTTCTGTTGATACCTCAGGAGCAAACGAATTGATTAAGAAGGTTTTCCCATTCAATTCATCAACATAAGAGAGAGTATAGTTGGTCAAAGATGACATTCTGTTAAATGCCTCTCCATAAATAATGTTCGCTTCTTGGCTGTAAGCACTTCTTAGTTCCTCTATAGCGACCTCTAAGCTCTGATTCCTGAACTCTCTTGCATCCCTCGTCGGCTGTCCATTATAAAGCTCGTTAGAACTCCATGGTGCATAGAGGATATCAGATCTCTTACGCTCCACTTCTTCATTAAACTCAGAATCAAGCTTTGCAAGAGATTCATTGGTACTATCTTTGATTGCCTGCAGAGTCGCCCTATTTGCTTCAATCTGGTTAATAAGGTCGGAGAAAGTCATCTCTCCACTTACCGCATTTCCTGTGCTATATGAAGAGAGTGACTCATGGAGCATTGCAGCTGTGGCAGCCATCTCCTGCTGGAAGGCCTCTCTTTGCAGGTCATAATCCTCCTGTGCCATTGCATTAAGCTCTTCTTGCTGTCTTCTATTCTCTTCAAGTTCCTTTAAAGCAGCATTCAAATCGGCTCTCCCCTGAACGGAAAGAATTCCCATCTCAGCCTGCTGCTGAAGGTTTCTAACGGTAATCTCCGTGTTGTTATTCTCAATAATCAAGAGGCTCTGATACTCATTCTCAATAATGGCTCTGGTAGTCGGAAGAACCTTAGTAGCAACAGAACTTGAGGGATTAAGAGTAAGGACGACAGTCTGGTAAATCTCATAATCCCTTAAAGCAGTAATGAGCCTAAGATATGTATTTCTCTGCCCTTCTTTTCCATCAACCTGAGAATATAGACTGTTGATTGTACTGTATAGGTTGTTAAGCTGTGCCTCATAAAGCGGAGCGGCAGAAGAAGGTATCGTACAGGTAGCCGTATAAGAGCCGTCACTGTTTTCTTCGACATTCTCCACTCTTCCCAAAAGATTAAACTGAGTAGACTGAAGACTGTATGATGCCATCGAAGAAGATGAAGAGGATACTCCATCATCACTATCCTGAGTATAGGTTAAAGAGGATACATTAATTGAGAACTGGCTAATCAAATCCTCCCTTGCCATCCGTAATGCCTCATCTTCCGTACTGCCAACGCCTCTTCCTGTAACATCAACAGCAACAGCGGAAAAAATTGAGACGAAAATAATCAAAAGAAGCACCAACAGTTTCTTCATGTACCCATCTCTCCAATCTATTGCTTCAAGCAAATTGTAATAACAGATGTTGTATGAAAAATTATTCCATACATACCCTTTTTAGACCTTAACTCAAGACAATTTGGATGTCAACATTATTATGTTGCTGTCTGCGAAATCTGATGAACTAAAAGTTGTTTTTTCTAAACAATTGTCATTATTTTTCTTATGCTGAGAGAAATACATGAACCATTATTTATGTTTCATACTCAGTATTTCATGCTTCGTGCAATCTCCTCTACTCTGGAGATAGGGAGATTGAAGGAATCTGCTATCTCAGCAATGCTCAGCTTGCCTTTTCTCAATATGGAAGTTAT
>CALXOL010000026.1 GCA_944390015.1 uncultured Spirochaetaceae bacterium | reverse complement strand
TGATGATTTTTTCCTCCATTCCTCTCCACCTTTCGCTTCGCTTAGAAGGTGGAGACTCCTGGAGATAAAGGTTGAAAGAGAAAATCATCCTGGAAATTGATGAATATCAGGATTTGAGAAAGAAATCCAAGGGGGAACTTGTTGATGCCTACTTTAGGGATTTCATAGATTATGCCCCTGATAATATCAAAATAATCATTTCCGGGTCTGCGATAAGGGTGATGAAAAATCTTTTGCAGAAAGATAATCCATTATATAAAAGGTTTTCCTTGGAGATATCTTTAGGAGAATTGAATTATCTTGAGGCGTCTCTTTTCTATCCCCAGCGTAGTTTAAGGGAGAAGATTACATTGTATGCTGTGTTTGGGGGAATCCCAATGATTCTGTCCATGATCGATCCTCATTTGTCTGTGGAAGAAAACATACGGTCCCTTTTATTGGAAAGGACGGGATTTGCCCGTTCTTATACAGAAGATGTTTTGTATGCAGAATTGAAAAACTCAGGTGGCGCTTATTCTGTAATCACACGTATTGGAAACGGAAGGAAAAGTTTTTCTCAGTTAAGGGCTTGCCTTGAAGATGAAGAGAGCAGGAACTCGCTTGATTATACACTTGAACAGCTCCAGAAATCTGATTTCATCGAAAAGAAACAGCCGATAAATATAAAAGATAGTAGGAGAAAGAGGTTCTATGAACTAAAATCAAACATGCTTCGCTTCCACTTGTCATATATCGAGAAGAATCCAAGTACAATTGCAACTCCTGCATTTTTAGAAAAATATATTATGCCATCTATTAATACTTTCGTCTCTTATCGATTTGAAGATATTGTTCGTCAATGGTTTCTCATTCAAGTTGAAAGAGGAATCCGTAAAGACATAATAAACATAGGCACGTATTGGTATGATGATGTTAGAGCAAAGATCAATGGAGAATTTGATGTTGCGTTGGAAACACTTGACGGATATGAAATTTATGAAGTGAAATATCTGACTTCCCCAATGAAAGAAGATCTTGTGAAAGAAGAGATAACTAAGATAATGGGGATAGAAGGTATTAAGATTTCCTCAATAGGTTTTGTGTCTTCTTCCGGCTTTGAGCAACCAGGAGAAAAACGGATTACAGGAGAAGAACTGTATAGGCTTTGACGACACTCTTTTCTTGCTGTCCATCCTTCCGAATCAGCATAACGCTCACTGAAGGACTCAGTGCTTGTTATTATCGTTTTTATTCTCTTAGCACAGGTACTGAAGGTGAGCTGATATCCTCTGAGCGTGATGGTGCGCACATCATATTGTAAGAGTCACAGAAAAGGGACTGTACGGGAAGCAGGTGCAGAACTCGGCGCTTGGGACTCTTAAGAGGAAACTTGAATCAAATCCGAACGTCCTTATCTTGGACAGGTTCTTTCCATCGACGAGGATGTGTCCCCGCTGTGGTGCTTTAAATGAGGACATCACGCTCTCAGATAGGACATTCGTCTGTCCTGAGTGCGGATACACCGAGGAGCGGGATGTAAAGAGTGCGCAGACAATGCTACTTGCAGGAAGGCATGAAATGTCCTGCACGCTTGCGGAACACAAGCGTACTCCGGAGGAGCGGATGTTAGGCTTCCATGCCTCATACGAGGCATCGAAGCATTCTGCTAAGAGACCGGAAGCTTCCATCCTTTAGGATGGAGGTAGTTCACAGCGTATAACTAAGTCTTAGTGTGAACTGGAGGTCATCCGTATATTCTCCTTTTATATTCTTGTTGTTCCATATGTTGATGAAATCCAGTTGCCCGAATACTGATAGGTTCTTAAGAATTCTGTACTCTCCCGCTATACCTGCGACTAATGTATGGGAAACGGTGTTACGTTTGTTTTTCGCATCAGGGTCTTTATAATTCTCCCCATAATGATGGTCAGTAGGGGGTGACATGTCCTCATAATCCAATGTCTTCTTCCATTTTGTCCATCTGTCATGAGTTCCATGTGCCATATAGAAGAGGTTTCCTTCTATGTTCCACCTGTCAAACGTATCAAATTCTACGTTGATTGCAGCTACGATGGCATCTCCTCCGTACTTATAGCCAAGAAATTCCTCATCATATGTCATGTTGTCTGTCTGAGAGTAATTCCGGACTGCGACAACGAAATTGATGTCGTAGACACCGGATGATTTGATTTCTCCAGCTTCTTCTTCCCCATAAAGTCCATTTCCTCTTAAATAGAGATAGGGATCTGTATATGCGAATTCTATTGCTGCATTAAGCAGTCCATTCTCCATTATATAAGAGGTCTTTGACCCCAACATGAATCCCATTGCAGAAGGAAATGCCGATTCATTTGCCGTTGGCTTTGCTTCCCCTGGAATTGCAAACTCATCCACAACCCATTGGGCATAGATGTTCCAGTTGTCCACAGGGGTGAAGTCAAGCTCCAGTGAGAGTATTGAGTTCGTATTCACATTCGTATATAGGTTGTGCCATAGCATGAAAGGATTGAATATCTGGAGATCAAGATTGCCGGAAGGGGAGGAATACATGAGCCCCTCTGTGAGCACGAAATTCACCTTGTCATATAGGAATCTCCATTCAAGCCGGTGTCCCATGAACATGCTTAAGCCCTTTAAAGGTGTGTATTGGGATGTGTTCTCAAGTAATGAGTTACCAGTCTCGGAATAGTAGTTTATCTTATGTGGGAAAAAAGAGGCGAGAAATGTGTATTTGAAGTTGCTTCCATATGTGGTGAATCTCAGCATATTGTGGTAGATGAGATTATCTCCTACAACAAAATTACCTGTAAAACCCGGTCCCCAGCTCACTCTATCACGTCCAAGCTGCAGCGTCCATTTATCGCCTCCCACAACACCGAAGGCCCTGTAGGGGAAGTTCATATTCAGTTCTGATATCGCAAAACCGTCAAGTGGTGTCGCCAAAGCTAGGATATTGGTGTTCAGGATACTGCTACCGAATACGGAATCTGTAGGTTTGAATGAGTTTCCAATAGTGAGTTCGAAATACCCGTAGAAATTCTTTCCTGGCCATGTCTCAAACGGGACTTTCAGCATAGGTCTCTGTTCCGTGTAGCCATAAATCCAGTTGTCTCTGTCTTGAAACTGCTCGTCTGAGGTATTCTTATGCACATATATTTCAGGAGAAAGATCCATGGAGAATTACATTTTTATGTCATTGTTTTTAGCTGGATGATAGTCAAGTTCCTCTGATATGTATTCATAGATTCTCATCTCGTTCTCAGATAGTTCTGCCGGGTCTATCTTGTCCATCATGAGAAGAAGCTCAGAGGCTGACCATGGGGCCGTGGTTGAAGGCTGGGAGTGTCCTGTTGATATGTATAATGCGTTAATCGCTTTATATATCCTACTCCCTCCAGGTTGGTATATCTTCTGGTTGTTTATATCTTCGGCATGCAATGTCAGTATCATGATTAGCATGAGTGCGATAAGTGTTAGTTTTTTCATTATTTCCTCCTAAAAAGTCAACGGCAAAACAGAAAGCCGTTAACTTCGTTTCAATTTTTCAAGATGCCATCTCATACTCTCCGTCAATCAGTTTCGTAATACCAAAAGTCGATAAGTCTTAAGCATCACATATATGATGCGGCTGAGTTTCCTGGCAAATGTTATTATGATTTTCCTGGATTCCTTTTTCAAGTGTAATCACATTAGATGATTTGTCTGAATGATAGTATGTAAGGCATAGTATCCACAGAATATGGAAAATGCTTTTGAAACGGACTTTCTTACTAATTCTTTTAATTTAGTCCGTTTCAAGCTATAATTATAACATGAAAGAAGAAAGAGAATTATTTCCAAGAGAAAAATATTTATCAAATGTACGGCCTTTCTATAAGGATACGGAGATGATTAAAGTCATTACAGGTGTCAGACGATGTGGCAAATCTTCATTGCTTCTTTTAATACAGAAAGAACTTTTTCAAAGTGGTGTAACCGAATCAAATATTGTCAGTATTAATCTGGATAAACGTCCTTACAAACACATAAAGGACGTGGAAGAGCTTGAAGGTGTTATTGATAAATGTTTTGCTGGTGTGAGTGGAATAAAATACTTATTCATAGATGAGGTTCAAAACGTCAAAGGATTTGAAGAGGTTTTGAACTCATACAGGGAAGAACGCGATTATTCCATCTTCATTACAGGGAGTAATTCATATCTTCTTTCTGGAGAGCTTATTACAAAACTGACAGGAAGATATCTTGAAATCGATATGACTACCCTTACCTTTGATGAGTATCTGGGGATGAAGAGGTTTCTAGGTAAGAACATTGATGAAAATATTATTAACGAATTAAGGTCTTATATCATTGAAGGTGGATTTCCTTATGCAATAAATTATGACGGCCTAAATGAGAAACGCTTTTATGTCCAGAGTGTTGTAAATGAGATATTTGATAAAGATGTTAAAGGTAATAGGAAAATAAGGAAGAAGCGGCTTTTTGAATTGATAATGCAATTCATAATTAATAATTTCGGATGTACGATTTCTATAGAAAATATAGCAAATCAACTGAAAGAAGTTCTCCATGAGAATGTAAGAAAGGAAACGATTTATCGATATGTTGAACAGCTTGAGAATCTCAGAATAATTTCCAAATGTACCCGGTTTGATTTAAAGAGTAAACGTTCTTTGAAAGGAGGGGAAAAATATTACCTCTCTGATTTAAGTTTTTATTTCATACGCAATACGGATAATAGAATTCCATATGGGCCTGTGCTGGAGAATATAGTTTATCTGTATGCTAAAAGTTTAGGATATAAGGTAAGTATAGGTAAAATCGGCAATCTCGAAATTGATTTCATATTGCGCAGTCCTTTTCTTTCGTATTCTTATGTTCAGGTTGCAATGTATATTCTGACAGATGAAAAAACAGAAGAGCGTGAATACCGTTCATTGGAAGCCATAAGAGATAATTATCCCAAATATCTGCTTACGCTAGACTCGTTCATTCAGCAGAGAAATGGGATTATTCATGCAAATTTGGCAGAGTTTATTAAAGAGGAAAAATGCTTCTGAAGCGGACTAATTTCTTATTTCTTTTAATTTAGTCCGTTTTAACAATCATTTTCTGCGTAAAAAATAGGTAGCATAAGGTCTTGCAAATGCTACCTGTTTCTTATCAGTTTATATCAGCCTTTGATTCCAGATGAGGCCACACCCTGTACGAAATACTTCTGCGTAAATACAAAGAGTATGATGACTGGAATGAGAGCAAGTGCCGACCCTGCCATCTGCACGGGCATGTTCGCGCCTCCCTGCTCCTGGAAGAACTGAAGGGCAGGGGTTATGAGCTGTGTCTCTATGTTGTTTATAAAGAGATATGGATCAAGGTAGTTGTTCCAGATGTTTATAAACGAGAAGAGTACAGTCGTTGCAATTGCCGGCCCTGAAAGGGGGATGAAGATACGTGTTAGTATCGTCAGATGTCCTGCTCCATCTATCGTCGCAGCTTCTGTGAAATCCCCAGGAATAGAGCTGAAGAATTCTATGAGTAGTATAAGATAGAAGACCTCGCTTGCCTCAGGAAGGACAATTGACCAGAGAGTGTTGAGAATACCGATTTCTTTGAAATAGAGGTATCTTGGTACCATTGTCGTCTCGCCTGGAACCATCATCGTTGCAACAAGGAATGCCAATATGAGTTTCTTACCTTTGAAATTAAGACGACTGAATGAATATGCAGCAAGGATTGTTATCACAAGCCTTATTACTATGGTTACAACGACTGTCACGACGGTATTGCGATACCAGTCTACGAAGTTGGGGTGGGAGAGAACCTGTTTGTAACTACGCAGCGTGTGTGTGATTCCCGATGCGAAAAGCGGCTGGTAAGCCTGTCCTGATGGACGGAAGGAGATTGCAATCATCATAATGAACGGATAGAGCATCATGAGAGCCAGAAGCCACATGACTGCTATGAAGATTATATCCTTTGTTTTCAGTTTCTTGCTTCCCATACTGTCCTCGCTTTCGTGAATAATCTATTAACAATGATGATGAAAATCGTGAAGATAACACCTTCGGCACTTGCCCGGCTGAATGCCAGGAAGTTGAAGGCATCATCATAAATCAATGCCGAAACGACTTTGCTGGATGTTCCCGGGCCGCCTCCCGTAAGACCAGCAATCGCCGTATAGTTTCTGAATGAGTTGATCAGCGTTATCGTAAGCAGCGTGAAAAGAGTCGGAGTAAGATATGGAAGCACTATGTATCTCATTCTCTGCCAGAATCCTGCTCCCTCTATATCTGCAACCTCATACATATCTGTCGGTATATCCTGAAGGGCTGCAAGGCATGTGATGATGTGGAACGCAAGGGCTGCCCATCCTGCGATAACCGCCGCTGTTGGAAGTGCCATTGCCGGACTTGAGAGCCAGCCTGGCCCGGATATGCCGAAGAGGCGGAAAATTGCATTTACCGGTCCTCTCATTGGATTAAGAAGGTATTTGAACACGATTCCGACTGCGATCATGTTTGTTACGTATGGTATATAAAAGCATGTACGCACCGCAGTTCGTCCCCAGAACTTCTTGTTCAAAAGGACGGCAATAAGAAAACCGAATACCATCAAAAAAGCAATGTATATGATGGAGAACACTATTGAGTGTCCAAAAGCCTCCCAGAAAGAGGCGCTCTTGAGAACCGTAGCGTAGTTTTCAAAACCTACGAAGGTCGTATCAAGCAGTTTCATCTCAGAGTTCCTGTCCCAGAAACCTACGGCAATTCCATAGAGCATAGGGTAGAGCTTGAAGACTGCAAACATGACAAGGAACGGTGCTATCAGGAGGTAGCCTGCAACAGCTTCCCCTCTTTTTATCGATCTTCTTTTCACTTCTTCCTCCAATGAGAGAGAAGGGGCCGTAATTGGCCCCTTACTTAATTATTCAGCATTTGCTATTGCTTCGTTTACTCTTGTTACAATATTTGCAATCGCAGTATCTATGTCCTGCAGATCCATGTTATAGGAGGAAAGCTCTTCCTTAACGATATTGTAGTACTCTGCGGCAGCTGTTCCGACGATATCGGATGAAACGCTTCCAAGCCCTGTATTTACAAGATTCTGATAGAGGTCATCTACGGTGACCTGTCCATGGGAAGCTTCTGCAATTGAGCCGAATGCGAGCTGCTGATCTTCTTCACTCATTGTTGCGAATGCAGGGATGCCACCTTCATACTTCCACTGGTTCTCTGCAATCCAGAGTGCATATGTAAGAGCCTCTTCTGGATGTGCCGCATTCTTATTGATTGCAACATAACCCAGGGATACGAGGTTGTTCTCTCCTCCCTCGCCTGCGGACGGAAGTGGGGCTACACCATAATCCCAATCCTTTGGATAGTCTTCCTGGCTGTTAAGAAGGCGTGTGAACCAGTTGCCCTGTGGGAACATTGCCAGGCGGTAACCTTCAAGAGCGTAGTAGTTCCAGTTTGCATTCTCTGCCTCAAGCTCTGCAACCGATGGCTGAACCCCAAGCTCATTGGAAATATACTTGAACCACTCAGCGTATTCCTTGAATACAGGATCATCGAAATTACAGCTTCCATCTTCCTTGTAGAAAGGAACTTCAAGCTGCTGTGCCGGCATGTACATCCAAGGGAGGTCTGCATTCATGAAGGATCCGTATACGCCCTTACTCTTATCTGTCAGCTTCTGAGCAGTCTCTACATATTCATCCCATGTCCAAGGTCCCTCAGGATATGGAACTCCTGCCTCATCGAAGATCGCCTTGTTGTAGAATACGCAGTACATCTCCTGTTTGAATGGAAGTGCATAGTAGTTTCCATCATCCTCGACAGGGAGGTTTGCCCCATAGATCTCATATGGATCGATACCGGCTTCTTCAACAGCTTCATTGAGAGGCATGAAGAATCCGGCAGACACCTGCCTGGAGTAATCCTTTGGGCCCAGAGTCTCGACAACGTCTACATCACTTCCTCCCATGAGGTCGATGTTTATCTTCGCCTTATACTCATCCTCATCTCCAGGTACGGGCTGGACTACTACGTGAATCCCAGTTTCGGCTTCGAAATCAGCATTCATTGTGTTGAACCATGTCTCATTGAGGTAAGTTGCGGTAACGGTCGTGGTGACGATTCTATCGTACTCACTCTCGGCTGAAGTCTCTCCTCCTCCCATTGCGAAAACAGATGCCACTGAAAGAAGCGCAACAGTAGCTACAAGTGTCATTTTCTTCATATCGAATCTCCTTTTTTATTTATTCTTCTCTTTTTCAAGAATCTTCAGAATTCTTTCACGGTAGGTCTTGTCCCTTCCTTCCCACTCTGGGAATACTTTGGAACCTTCTGCATAGAAATCATCCTCGTTCCTACCTTCCTCCTGTCCCTGAAGGGTATGCTTGTCGATAGCATAATCAGGAATCTGTGGTCTGAGATTTCCAGCTTTATATTCCTTCATTATCCAGTTGTACATCTCATCACTGGATCTGTCTTTCTGACTCTTGCAGAGATAGCGTACGGCATGGATTGCAAGTAGTCCTCTGTCTCCTGGCTGCTTTGTCACTCTTCTCATCTGATCTAGTTCTCCGATGAGTACAGGTGCTACAGGATTGGCGAAACCCACATCCTCTACGCTTATGGTTCTGAGACGGAACCAGAGATAGTCCTCCATGTCCTCGCTTGTGATCATCATCTCGTAAGCGAGTGTCGCAGCATTCTCCTCATGCCCTCTTCTGATTTCTTTCTGTAATGCGGAAATAACAAGATCCGCAGCAAGACCGCTTATCGTTTTACACTTCTGCCACGGATCGTATGGAAATTCTGCCATTTGATAACCCTCCGAAAATTATAGATTCATACTATCACTGATAAACTTATATGTTCTACCGTATTTTGTAGTAAGAAGTTTAGGATTTGTAGCATTTGAAAAACCAATATATAATATTGCCAGATATGAAATATTTGAAGGAAATCATACATTCCCCTAAGCGCTTTGAACAGTGGCACCTCTCTCCAAGGATACTTGATGTCTATCCTTTCCATCTTGCAAAAGCAAGGCATGGCGGGTACGGGCTTCACGATGTGGATTTCTATGTTGAGCGGATTTCCTCCCGTGGCTTCAGCGCAGTTGTGATAACTCTTTCTGGAAATGGCAGATTTATCATGGAGGATGGTACATCTTTCCAGGTAGGTCCTGGTGATGTGTTCGTCTCATCCTCATCTGGGCAGGGGCACAGAGAGGAGACGGAAGGGCCTGAGCCGTGGGAGCAGTTCTGGGTTCTTTTTTCTGAAGGTTCGGCAATCATACCTGATACCATAGATGACTATGATGTTTTCCAAATCGATATAAAACGGGAGACCTCGTTCGTAAGGGAACTCGTCAGGAACATAATAGATGAGGAAATGTATGAAGGGAGTACCAGCTTCAAGGCGATAGAACTATCCGCAGAGCTTTTACTCCTCATAATACAAAGGGCCATAAGACCTGCAGGTAACACGGAGAGCAGAAGGCACCACAGCCAGCTTGCCGCTCTCTGGAGTGAGGTTGCAAAAGATTTAAAAGCCCCTTGGCCTGTTGAAGAACTTGCAAGGATGATGAACTGCAGCAGATCCCAGTTCACCAGAATCTGCAATGACATCTATCATAAGTCACCGGGACAGAAGGTCAGGGAGATGAAGATGGAGAACGCAAAGATCCTGCTTTCAGGAAGCTCTGTTCCCGTGCATGAAGTCGCAGAAACAGTCGGATTTTCCAGTCTTTCGCTCTTTTCCTCCTCTTTTGCGGCATACACCGGCATGGGGCCAAGGGAATTCAGAAAGATGAAGATGGATCAGGAGTCTGGACTGAAACAGATTGGCTCTGATAAATGAATGGATGTTACTTTTCCGTTAATCCTCTTATGCGCATAACATAGATTATAAGGGCTGCGATGGCAGAGAGAACGGCAACAGAAGGAGTTACATACCAGAGCCCTTCAAGTCCCTGTCCGGAGAGGATGAACATCATGAGGATGGGGAAGAGGAACGCATTACAGATTGAAAGTAGTGTCGCTTCTCCGCTTTTTCCTATGGCTGAGGCATATGATTGTCCGGAATAGCTTATCCATCGCACCAGATATGTAAGTGCCATGATCTGGATTGCATGGACCGCAATAATAAGTTCGTTTTCATCCACACTTAAAAAGAGGGAGAATATCTGGCTGGGGAAGAATTCGAGTATGGCTGTGAAGATAAGGCACATTATGGCAAGTGCCAAGACGCAGCGAAGGGCGATCTTGGAAGCTCTATCTTTTCTTCCTGCACCCCAGTTATATCCGATGGCAGGCTGAAGAGAATCGAATACTCCGTACATTCCCGGTACGATTATCCCATCTATGTTCATGAATACGCCGAATATGGATACCGCAGTATCTCCTCCAAGGCGTAAGAGCAGTGTGTTCATCAGTACGGAGGTTATCCTACCTGATGTGTTGTTAAGGAAGTTCGGAAGACCTTGCGTGAATATTTCCGTAATGGATTCCCTTATCTCTTTGAGGCGTACGAATCTGAGTGCCATCTTCCCCTTAATGAAGGGAATCATACATATGATGCAGGTAATGCTCATGCCTAGGCTGGTGCCAAGGGCGGCATATCCGATTCCCAGCTTGAATGCGCACAAAAAAAGGAGTTCAAAGGAAAGGCAGAGTATTGCCATGACGATGTTCATCACCATCGAGAAACGTACCCATCCGCATATCCTGAGATAGTTGTCAAACACGAATACAAGACAAGTGACTGGAATGAATATGGTATATGAGCCAAGATAGCTTATAGCCTCTTTTGTAAGAGCTTCATCAGCTCCCATGAGACGGAAAAGAAAAGGTCCTGCGGCTAAAAGCAGCACTGCGGTGAGTGTACTTAAAATGGAAGATGATAAAACGGCTGTCGTAAACATTTTATTTGCATCTTCTTTTTGCCCTTTTCCAAGTCTTAGAGAGATGCCTATCGAGGATCCAACTGCGATCATATCGGCAACCGCATAGGCTATGAGAAGAAGAGGGTTTGCAAGATTGCCACCTGCAAATGACGTCTGCCCGAGAAATCGGCCGATCAGTAGCATCTCGACTGAGAAATATATATTAGAAGCAATCATCCCAATTGCACCTGGAATGGCGGCTTTGA
Source organism: uncultured Spirochaetaceae bacterium (assembly GCA_944390015.1). Taxonomy (GTDB): domain Bacteria; phylum Spirochaetota; class Spirochaetia; order Sphaerochaetales; family Sphaerochaetaceae; genus Ornithospirochaeta. The sequence continues at coordinate 5,896 of CALXOL010000026.1, read as the reverse complement.
AGAAAAGTTTTGATGGATTTGTCTCAAGAAAAAACTTATGTTCTGCTGTCATGATTAACCATTAAAAACTATTGAGTATACTCCATAGTCAAGTGCTATAATGAAGTGATATGAAAATTTCAGATACCATATACTATACGCCACATCAGGTAGCATCATTCTTCTCAATAAGCAAAGATACGCTGCTTTTTTATGATAAGATCGGGCTTTTTTCCCCAGCCCTGCGTAAGGAAAATGGATACCGTTACTACAGTGCATCCCAGCTTAATGAACTCGATACCATTCTTACACTAAAAGACCTTGGAATTCCTCTTTCCTCGATAAAAGAGGCTGTGGGAGAGATAAGCGCCACCTCTTTCCTCTCTCTCCTTGAGAATGAGGAGAATAGTATTTTAACAAAAATCGATGAACTAAAAGTTCATTTAGGCATTGTACGATCCATAAAGGACTCAATAAACGAAGCATGCAACGCTGAGAAGGGCAGGCTTTATAAGGCATATTATGACTCAAGACCGATGATAAAGGTTCCGATAGAGGTCAAAGGAAAAGAAGAAACGAGTGATGCTGAGTGGCAGAAGGCGTACAGTACTCTTATGGCAAGTGCGGACTGCAAGGCGATAATAAACATCGGCAGCATCGTACGTCTTGATGAGGCGAGGCTTTATCATGGGGCAATCTGTCGCGAGGTGTATGCCACATGCGCAAAGCCACTTTCAGATGCGATGCCGGGTGGCCTATATGCCTATATGTTCTTCTCTGGTCCCCTCGATAATCTTTCTTTTTTCTACAAGAAGTTTTTTGCATCCCTTAAAGAGGAAGCTCTGAAGCCTTTGGGCGATATATACGAGGAACTTTCGATTTCAAACATCACAACCAGGGAGGAAAAAGATCATGTGACAAAGCTTATGGTTCAGGTTGGCCATGGCAGTTCGGTTTGATACATAATAGGGCGATCCTCAAGCATATGCCCAATTGCTCAGAAAGAAATTCAGATAAGGCAATAGGAGGGAACTGTTTCATGATGGATGAAACATCATAGGCAGAAGCATTAAGTGCGTGCTAGAATTTGAAGAAGGTAAAAGGAGGATAACATGCATTTTTCACCTGAGAATCTCGATTTTGAATTGAGTCCCTACACAGGGCTTACGAGAAAACATTGGATAGATGCCGGAAAGTTCATTCTTGAAGGCGTGTTCAGAAACATAAAGTCGATGGACGCCCCGGTACTTGTTCCACGCTATGAATGGGATGTCACATATCCGAATAAGAACACCCCGGCATGGAAAGTTCAGGCCGAATATTATGAAGGACTGGCAAGGAGTTTCTTCATAGCAGCGCCTCTTATCAGCATTGAACCGGATCTGGTGATCGCAGGTAAGAGTCTTAGGGAGTATTACAAGAGGCATCTTCTCCGCTCATGCACTGCTGGGGATGAGCTTTATGTCTTCAGCTATACGGACATGGACAAGGATTCAAAACCTTCCTTTGATCTTCATACGTATCAGCAGACGGTCGAGACCTGTGCAATGGTAATAGGACTGGTGACGACAAAAAAGGAGATCTGGGACACATATGAGCAGAGTGAGAAGGATGTGATCGCATCTTTCCTTCATGATTATGCGGAAAAAGCCACGGTCCCACAGAACTGGCGGCTTTTCAACATGCTTGATCTGGCATTCCTTAACATGATGGGATACAAAATCGATAAGTCGATCATGAGGGAGCATGCCCAGGCTATTCTTTCGTACTATGCGGGAGAGGGCTGGTACCGTGATGGCCATACATTCGATTACTACTCCGCATGGGCTTTCCAGGTCTATGGCCCGATATGGTGTGCCTGGTACGGTTATGAGAACGAGCCGTATATCGCAAAGAGATTTGAAGAGAATTCAAATGAGCTCATGAAGACATATGACAGGCTTTTTGATAAGGACGGGAATGTCACCATGTGGGGCAGGAGCAACATATACAGGAATGCGGCTACCGCTCCGTTTGCTGCAAACTACAACCTGAAGAATCCTACAGTGAATCCCGGGCTTGCAAGAAGAATCTCCTCGGGGGCTCTGATGCAGTTCTTTGGACGGGACGATGTGCTATATGAAGGAGTGCCTGTGATAGGGTTCTACGGCCCGTTCACTCCTATGGTCCAGGCATACAGCTGTGCAGAAAGCCCCCTATGGCTTGGAAAGGCATTCCTCTGCCTTGAACTTCCTGAGGACCATCCTTTCTGGACTGCAAAAGAGGAGGGCGGTATCTGGGATGAGATGAAGGCTGGTGAGGTACGTGAGACTGTGCTGAACGGACCTGGGCTCTGCATTTCAAACCATCATGATAACGGTACGATGGAGATGCGTACCGGTAAGGTCATAAAGCGCATAGGCGATGATAACGGAAGATGGTGCTATTCAAAGCTTTCATATAACAGCCGCTATCCATGGGAATCGGATCTGCCTTCCGGACTGAGTGCCGCAACTTATGTGCTCAAGGAACCTGATGTGGATAAGACGGAACAGATCAATGCTCTTCTATGGAGCGGAGAGAACTCGGGTGTCCTTTACCGCCGTGCTCTCTTCGGTTTTGAAAGCTCAAGGGATTATCACTGGACAAGTATAATAGATCTTGCTGATTTCCCTGTTGCAAATGGACTTGTAAGAGCAGATAAACTCAGACTCTTCCATAAACCAGTTGATGTATATCTCGGCTCCTATGGTTTCCCTTGCCCTGATGCGACATGGACTGAGGAAAAGAGGGGGAATGCAACTGCGGTAATTCTCAAAGGCCACGGCAGTGATGGCCGCCTACGCCATATGGCCATGACGGTATTCGGCGGATGGGATGGTCTTAAAGTGGAGAAGAGCAAAGGCACGAACCCCGATACAGCAGAGAGTTTCATAGTCTTTGCACATGCCTCCAGAGAGAAGCTTTTCGCATATGAGCCATATATCCTTATAAGCCAGGTGATAACCAAAGAAGGGGATGAAGGCTTTACCGATGATGAGATTTTCAGTATCGCAGATATCGAATACACCGATAAGGAGAAATGCGGAGGCTACGGTCCTGTTACTATCAAGCTGAAGAATGAAAAGAGCTATGAAATCGACTTCTATAAGATAGAAGGAAGCTTAATGCTTTGATACTTTAACGAAATGGCAGGGGCATTTCGCCCCTGTCTTTCTCTTACTTCATTATTTTTCTGAACATGGCTTTGAAATCCTCAATTGTCGCCTCTTTTGGGTTTCCTGGAGCACAGGCATCCGCTGCAGCACTCTGGGCAAGGAAATCAAGGTCTTCTTCCTTTATGGCCTCTATGGTTTTAGGAATACCTACATCTTCGCTGAGCTTCTTTACGGCATCGACTGCGGCTTTTCTATATTCATCCTGACTCATGGAATCAACATCTTTTACGCCCATTGCACGTGCTATTTCCCTGTATTTCTCTCCTGTAGTATCCTGGTTGAACTCCATTACGATTGGAAGCATCATGGCACATGCTACTCCATGTGGGGTATCATAAACGGCACCAAGCGTGTGTGCCATTGAATGTGCGATTCCAAGGCCGACGTTTGAGAAGCCCATACCGGCGATGTACTGTCCTAGTGCCATTCCTTCTCTTCCCTCAGGATCGTTAGCTACTGCTTTTCTCAGACTTCTGCTTATAATCTCAATTGCTTTGAGGTGGAACATGTCAGACATCTCCCATGCACCTTTTGTTGTATATCCCTCAATTGCATGTGTAAGTGCATCCATTCCTGTTGCCGCTGTCAGCCCCTTTGGCATGGTCGCCATCATATCTGGATCTACAACAGCTATGATAGGCATGTCATGTGGATCGACACAGACGAATTTCCTCTTTCTTTCAACATCTGTTATTACATAGTTTATCGTAACCTCTGCCGCTGTTCCCGCAGTGGTTGGTACTGCGATTATTGGCGTGCATGGTTTTTTTGTCGCAGCTGTTCCTTCAAGAGAGCGGACATCAGCAAACTCTGGATTAGTGTTGATTATTCCAATTGCTTTTGCCGTATCCATTGATGAGCCACCACCGATGGCTATGATGTAGTCGGCATTGCTTGCCTTGAATGACTCAACGCCGTGCTGTACGTTCTCAATTGTAGGATTAGCCTTGATATCCGAATATACTTCGTAAGCAAGTCCTGCTTCGTCAAGCACATCAAGGACTTTCTTTGTGACATTGAACTTGATGAGATCTGGATCAGAACATACGAAAGCTTTCTTAAAGCCACGTCCTATCGCCTCTGTTGCGATTTCTTTGATTGCTCCACTACCATGGTAGCTTGTTTCGTTAAGATTGAACCTATATGACATTGTTTTTCTCCTTATGATTAAGAAAATACGAAGGTGGTCTATAAGTCAATATGCATGATTATCTTTTTTTACAAACACTATTGCTCAAGGATTTTGCTTCTGTTAGCATTTACGTAATACGGAGGGCTGGAAATGTCATCAAACCAGAATAATTGAACAACACTTATTTTTCTGGAGGATTTTGATGTATTTAGAGCTCAGTAATATTTCGTTTTCATACCCCGGATCTGGGGTTCTTCTGTTTTCCAATTTATCTTTATCGTTTCATGAAGGCTGGACTGTAATTGCGGGTGCGAACGGCAGCGGCAAAAGTACTTTGGCTTCCATTGCATCAGGTATTATAAAGCCTGATTTAGGATGCGTGAGGAAAAGTGGGGATGTCATACTCTGTCCCCAGGTATTCGAAGGTCTCTCTCCAGAGGACTGGAGCGATATATTCTCAAGTGACAATCATATAGGCATGTTGAAATCCACTCTGGCTATAACAGATGAGATGATAGAAAGGGAAGATACCCTCTCTGGGGGTGAGAAGAAGCGTCTTCAACTGCTTGCCGCACTTTCCCATTCTCCTGAGATTCTTATTCTTGATGAGCCGACAAATCATTTGGATGTTTACAGCAAAGACCTTATTGTAAAGGCACTTGGAACCTTTGATGGCATAGGAATAATAGTCTCACATGACAGGGCGTTTTCCTCAGAGCTTTCAGAGAGGACTGTTCTTCTTGAGCGTGATGCGGAAGGCCTTGTGATTGTCGAGGACATACCGCTTGCTCTTTCTGAGGCACTATCTGAGAGCGAGAGAAGGAGAAAAGCGGGGAGGAGCGCGTATGACGGCATCTTGGCGAAGATATCCACGGAGCATATGATAGCCAATAGGCTTGGAGAAAAGAGTAGGGAAAAGCAGAAAAACCTATCCAAGAAAGGCATAAGCAGTAAAGATCATGATGCTAAGGCAAAAATTGACGGGGCTCGCTTGAGTGGAAAGGATGCATCCCTGGATGGTTCTATGCGAAATCATATGAGCCGCTCGATGCAGCTTGAAGGTAAGCTGAAGAGCATGAATAAGCCACTAATGAGAAAGGAGGGGCTTACGCTTATTGGAGACACGTATGTCCCTGATCTCTCATTTCCTGAGACGACAATACATATAGGTCAGTATGCCCTCAGTATTCCCTCCATATCCATAAAAGCCGGTTCTCACATTGCAATTACCGGTATTAATGGGGGCGGAAAAACTCTTTTTATAAAGGCCATTTATAAGTATTGGATAAGACAGGGTAAGGGGGATTATATCTTGTATATCCCTCAGGAATTCAGCGAGGAGGAAAAGATGTGTCTTCTCTCATCGTTCTCCTCTCTAGAGAATGATGAGAAGGGTGCTGTGCTGTCGGATATGTTCCGTATGGGATCGAATCCGTCATCATTTTACTCCTCATCCGTCTCTCCAAGCCCTGGAGAGTTGAAGAAGCTTGCACTCGCACTTTGCAGAAGGGATGGGCGTACGGTGCTCTTGATGGATGAGCCGACAAACCATCTTGATATCGTATCGATGAGGATACTTGAAAAGATG
>CALXOL010000025.1 GCA_944390015.1 uncultured Spirochaetaceae bacterium | reverse complement strand
AGTACCCAAACGGAGTAATCCGTAATGATTAGCGATTGTTTGTTTGAGATATATCTAACGTAACACAGTACCCAAACCCGCTGAACTACTTCAGCCTTCTGAGATACGTTTGAGATATATCTAACGTAACACAGTACCCAAACAAAAGGTTCTATGTATTAATACTCAACAAAGTTTGAGATATATCTAACGTAACACAGTACCCAAACGGAGTAATCCGTAATGATTAGCGATTGTTTGTTTGAGATATATCTAACGTAACACAGTACCCAAACAAGATATTTATGAACATGATCGGGAACCAAGTTTGAGATATATCTAACGTAACACAGTACCCAAACACTATGACTTTGATTTGAAAGAATTATCAGGTTTGAGATATATCTAACGTAACACAGTACCCAAACGATATCAACTACTAAATCATTGTAATCCTTGTTTGAGATATATCTAACGTAACACAGTACCCAAACAACACTCCAATATGCCTCGTTAAAATCAGCGTTTGAGATATATCTAACGTAACACAGTACCCAAACCTAAGACTTCTTTTAAAGGCTCAAAAAGAGGTTTGAGATATATCTAACGTAACACAGTACCCAAACAGGAACCTCTGCCACTCCTTCTTCCGGTTCGTTTGAGATATATCTAACGTAACACAGTACCCAAACGAATGGATGTAACACCTATCCTATTCATACGTTTGAGATATATCTAACGTAACACAGTACCCAAACGATCACTCCTGCGACGCTCTTAGATATGGCGTTTGAGATATATCTAACGTAACACAGTACCCAAACCAACTTGATATCCAAGTATTGAGATAAGTCGTTTGAGATATATCTAACGTAACACAGTACCCAAACAATATATTGGTGATAAGAAGAAATGACTTAGTTTGAGATATATCTAACGTAACACAGTACCCAAACCTCAAACAAGCATTTTAACCATATATTTTGGGCTTTTTTTCAAAATATCTCACAACTATCTTTATCGATGATTATTTTTATTAATCTTTCATGGAAATATTGATTTTGATTATTATCGATAAATAGTAGATTGTTCTTTTCTAAATTTGCTTCCTCAATTAATGAAGTTATCTCGTTTTCTGTAAAAATAGAAAAAGCATTGAATAAAACAAAAATGGAAATATTACAAATTTCACGAAGGAGCTTCATTCTTTCTGCTATTTTCTCTATTAGAGATTCAAATGAAACAGTAGGATGAAAGTTAATTAGTTTTACTAAATTTGTAACATCTAAATTATCATAGGTTATAGAGTAAGGAAATTCTTCTATGAGATGAAGAGCGTACGATTCTATTTCCGTTAAAAGTTTAGATGTTTTATCATACATTGTTTCACCTGCCATGAAGCTTTTTATCATAGATGTGATTTTCGTTGTTACTTTCTTATCGATTGGATCAAGTCTTAACACGTCTGTTATTATGTCAATGTTCTTACTGATTTCCAGTTCTTCATTTTCGTCTGAAAGAACAAAGTTGCCATCTTCTCCATCTCCCTGTTTTAATAATTCTGAGATGTATTGTCGAAGTACTGTAGGACTTTCAATTATAAGTTGATAGTGTGTTCCTTCTTTTAAATCGAATATGAATTCATAATCAGGATGTACTAGTTTCATAAAACCACCAGTTTTTCAGGAGAAGTAACAAATTCACTTTTGAAATCTCCTGTTATATATTCAATATTCTCATATTGCTTTTCTGTTACAATCATTAGCATTACAGAACCTTTTACAGGTGCATTTTTTCTGATGCTCTCAACTACGGATTTTGCAGCTGTGGCATTAAGCGTTATTTTTGAATAAACGGACTCCTGCATCATTATAAATCCATTTTTTATCAGATACTGCCTGAAATTACGGTAAATCCTTCTCTCAGAGACCGTTAATGTCGGTAAATCAAAAATTACAAATACTCTCATATATCTAAAACTCATAATCGATAAATTTAATTAGTTGTTCATCCTCCTTTTCCAACGCATCGATTACACTTTTCACATATATACTCAATGCGTTAAGTAAACTTGTTTTTATGCCTGTAATTCGTACATCTGAATTTAAGAGATTAACTAATTCAAGTTTTCTTTCTGAATTTAATTCATCGGTTATTCTGGACTTTGCAACATAGTTATCGACAATAGGCCGGAATGGTTCCATCAGATCACACCCAAGATTGAATTCATTAAATCTATTTTTGTGAAATATCCCAATTTGAGTTATACATCCGATAGAAACGATTTCTCTGCATATTGCGGACAGAATGATTGAGTACCCATAGTTTAATGAAGCATTTATGAAATTATCTTGAGTCCTAGAAAAATCTAAACCGAACAATGAATTAAAATAAACTTTTGCCGCATGTCCTTCTCTATTCGTCTTATCCCCATCTTCTATCTCATCTATGTAGTCAAAAAGCTTTTCACTTGTTTTCCTGTTGAATTGGTAAAGACAAGTGTATTGTCTGTAAATCTTCTCTTTTACGATTCTTGCCCATATTTTTGATTTTGCTGACTCCGTCCAACTTATCTGTTTTGCTACTTTTATGCTTGTATCGTGACTGCCATAGTAAGGCATAAGTTGAGCTCCAGGATTTCTTTTATCGTCGCAAAATATTATGCATGTTTTGTTTTCCCATAGTTTCTGTAATAGGGCAGCAGTAATGCTGCAGCCAGTATTTTCTATTAAGAGAACAGAAATGTCAGGAAGAAAGACCTTCCTGACATCCTCTGTATACCGTATTACTAGATACCCTAATTTATATTCAAGCTTTGCTCTTGATGAGATAACAACAACTCTCCAACTCATCAGCTTATTTCAACCTCTTCTGCGAATAAACCCGTAATACTTTGGAATATGATTGAAAGCTTTTTCTTTGATAGATCTACTTTTGCGGAAATGGTGAGAGTGCCTGTTTTGGGTTTTCCTCCAATTAGACTCAAATCACACAGCCCTGTATTCATTCCAAAATATGTAATGATGTTGCTTAGCACAATACACTGATTCTCAACAGATAAAGCAATGAATTTATCTAGGCCTGAATTAATGACCTCTGTTTGACATCCCGGACGGTTGAGGTAGATATTCTGATTTGCTTTTCTGCATAACTCATCATAAAGTTTTATATTGTTTTCCTCGTTGATGCCGTCATGTTCTTCTGAAAGTACATAGTTCTTATATTTCTGTTTTCTTTCTAGGAATTTATCAATTGTTTTGACGTAATTATTAAGCTCATTAGTTAGAATAAGAGGAACAGAGTTTTTTAATGTTATTTTGCTTCCGCCACTTGATTTTCCTGAGATAGACAGTAGATAGCCATTTACCTTTATCTGTGTGTTTATCAACAGCTTTTTATATAGAATCTGAGGCTCAGACATATTCAACTTATCTGCACAGTATCTTTTCAGGTTTTCATCATTTGATAATTCTTTTGATTCTATGATGCTGATAGGAACAAATGTCGCATATGGCTTGCCTTTTTCAATATGCTTAACTAAAGCAAAATAGGCTGTAGAGAGGCTGTTATATCCACCATATTTATTTCCCCATTCTTCAAGTACTGCATCTCTGTTACCGTTCTTTATTTTTTCCTGGAGTACTGGGTTGCTGAGTTTTGAAGGAAGGACTCCTTTCTTGCTTCCAGCCTTTACAAGCATCAGGTCAAACAGCTGTCCCTTTTTTGTTACAGGCTGTCTTGTAAAGAGTATATTGTTTTTATTCAAGGTTCTCTTTACAAGTCTGATTGTTCCACTCTCTCCTGTTTTCCATGCACCTGTAACATCGTATTCAAAAGGTTTGGCAAGATTGTGATATCCTGTTGTTTTGCCATGTATAAAGAAGTTAGCAGTATATTTTACATCAAGGACATTACCCACAACGATGTTGAGATATGCATCTTGAGCGTGATGAAGGCTATTGACGGATCTTGATTTGTAGATGTCAAATGTTTTTCTGAATTTAGATACATTTCCGGCTTTGGAATAAACTACTTTTGTATCACCTCCGAAGTATCTCTTCAGTATTTCTGCCGTCGCTTTCGTGCTTTGAGTTGTCTCTACAAGCTGTCTTGCAATAAATCCGTTTAAATCAGCATCCGAAAGTGGGGTTGCTCTTGTAAGGCGGTCATACTTTGTTTTTGAAATAAGATTCTTGTCTTTTAGCATTTTCCAGAAAGATCCCATCTTTACTCTGATGTCGGATTTTATTGGATAGTCATTTGTTTTTTCCCTGTTATATTCTGAATATACAAGAACCTTATTATTCAATGAGTCATCATTTGACTGGGAATATGGGAAGATATGATCAATATCAACGGCCGTTCCTATGTCACTGATATCAATTGGTCTTCCTGAGTACATGCATTTACCGCATTGTGTGAAATATAGATAGAGTTTATCTCTCTTTGAGATATCACTTTCCTCAAAACTCTCAAGGCTATGGATGACATCTTCTATGTCCTGGGGCAATTCTTTCTTTTTATTCTTCATTATATTGAGAAGAGTGTTCTTTCTGGATTCTTTCCTCTGCCCGTTATCTTCTTTTTCTCTTGCAACCTCGATAAACACCTTTTTGGGAGGCTTACCCATGATTCCTTCTATTTCATCTACAATACGCAAAGTCTGCCATATTTGTCGTTTTACAGAAGGGGAGACATAGAGTTCATCCACATCATTGTAATTAAGCTTTTCTATCTTCTCTGTATTACCAAGAGACTCGGAGAATTCATATTTGTTGATGATTTCCATCAGGTTATCCTGAGTATCCCACAGTAGAGAAATTATTGATTTATATTCATCACGTCCTTTTATTTCCGTAGTGATACCTGTGAGGAATTTCTGCGAGAAACGCCCCCATCCAGAGTATTTAAGCTTAGAGATCTTGGTTATTTCATCGGCAGATAATATGGATCCGAAACGCTTTTCTATTCTGTTTCTTACCATATTCCCACCATCACTGAACAGGGTAATCCACTTTATTATCTCTTCTACGTCTGAGCGTTTCAGTTTTTCATTTTCTATGTACTGTTTGAAATCGATATATGAGGATAGTGATGATTTGAAATCACCATCTATTCCTGATATTTCAATTTCATCATTTTTGCTATACCAACCTTTTGCAATGACGAATTTCTTCAATTTGCTCTGTGTCACTTTTTTCTGTGATCCGAATAGTTCTTTATATAATTCATGTTTCTGTTCTGTTTCTAATTTCTGTCCATTGATTCTAAGGTTGTTCAGATCATTAAGAACCATGTATTTTGAATATAGAAGAGAATTTTTGGGAATCACATCTTCTGTAGGAAGATATGTACATTTGCTTATCATTCTCCTTATGAATCCTTCGGCTGATGAATCCAAATCTACTTTCTCATTAAGATTCCAAGGAAGAATTTTTCCTTTTTCTTTTCTAACCATCCATGTGTTGGTGTCATTTTTGTTTTTTCCTAGCGGGCCGACAAAGTACGGAATTCTGAATGTAAGTGTTTTTATCAGTTTCTCTGAAACAGTAAGTCCTGATTCATCTTTTTCATTTAAGAAAGAGAGGTAAGAGGAGGCGTTCTTTAAGATCCTTTCAAGTTCCATTTTATTGATTTGATATGGGACTGCTCCGTTTCTGAAAGAAATAAGTAGTGGGAGGAACGTACCATTCTCAATAGATTCTTTAATTTCTACTACATCCGGATCCGTCTCATCTGCTTTTGTTAATATTCCTTTGACCCGCTTATAGAAATCTTCCGTTGAACATCTTTTTACCGCCTGACTTTTGTTTTTGTATTTTATTTCACCTATGTAGTTGGAAAAAGAATTCATGGTATCAGCATGGAAGAACTGATGATATTCTTCTTTTGACAGATATTTCCTGCATATGTTTTTCAGCTTTGCTAAATCCTTCTTGTTGCTTTCATAAAGTGAGACTTTTGCTTCCGATAAGGTAGGATGCCCACTCATTACGAATGCCAGAAGAGACCAGTCATATATCGATTTTGCAAGATTAATGAATTTGAATTCTTCACTTTCAAGATTCGCTTCAAGTTCTGGGAGAATCTGGTCGTCATAGCTGGAGCTAGAGAAATCAATATCCTTGAGATCTTTATACTCTTCTTTAAAAAATAGTTTTTCCGCTTTGACCTTATTGCCAATAAAAAGTTTTATGATTTCTGTTTTCAGCTTCTTATCAAGCGTGTCAATTAGCTTAGAGAGCTCTTCTTTTCTTTTGCCCTTTGATTTTTCTTGTAATGCACTCTCTATTAATCTATGCTCTGGGAGTTCCAGTTCTTCATCATATATGTTTCTGAATGTTTCTTTCGTTTCTTCAAGTACTTCAGAAAGATCTAGTGCAGCTTTGAAGTTATCTCCAGGGAAAAGAAAATGGCCACGATTCTTCATTATATGACTCACGGCAAGGTAAACGAGCCGAACATCATGAGGTTCGGTACTGTATATGAGTTCTCTTCTTAGATGAAAGATAGTAGGATACTTCTTGAAAAAGTCTTTGTCTTTAAAGCTTGAATCATTGAAAATCGAGTTTTTCTGCCTCTCTCTTCTGTCTTCTTCATGGAATGCGCTGTCATTCAACCTGAGAAAGAATGTCGGATCTATTTTATCTATTTCTTTTGAGAACAATGCTTGCGTTATATTAATGCGTTCCTTTTTCCTCTGAAGCCTTCTTCTTGCGCATCTTTGTGCTCGTCGAGATTCTGCAGTAAGTGCCTCATCGAAAAGATGGGAGCCCCACATCGCCTTGCCATTGAATTTTAAAATATTGTATTCATCATCTGTTACAGCAAATCCTACGGATTCCGTTCCACAGTCCAATCCCAGGAAATAATCTTTTTCATATTTCATCTTGACAACCTCCTTGTTCTGCCGTTCAATAATAGTTGTAACACAGTTTGTCCAAACAAAAACTATGTTCAAATCGCCCGAAAGGGTCTCCCATTGTAGGGCATTGAGATCATCCTTCGACGGAAGGATGATTTTTTTATACTTTGAGCTAATAAATACGATAGCACGAAAAATTAATTTTCTTTAAAAAAATGAAAAAATGCGGATTTTGTAAAAAAAAATCCTTTAAAGGCGTAGTTGGGATATTTCTCGCAGTTTGATTGAATTTAACATTTTAGTACTTTTCTGCAGTTATATATTTATATGAACTTTGGAGGGAAAACAATGACTGTGATGGAAATTAAGAACAAGATTGGAAAAAGGGAAGGATATCAAATTGAATTTAAAAGTTCAAAAGATTTCCTTTCAAAGGATGTCTTCGATACTGTTTGTGCTTTCTCAAACAGAGAAGGTGGGACTATCCTTTTAGGGGTCGATAATAGTGGGGAAATAATAGGCGTGAATCCTGAATCTAAGGAAAAATAAAAAAGGATTTCGTGACATCTATAAATAATATAAATAAGTTTTATCCTCCTTTGTATTTCCCCATAGAAGAAATACAAATTGAAGGGAAAATAGTTCTGATTGCAAATGTCCCTGAATGTAATCAAGTGTGTAGACATAAAGGAAGAATAATAGACAGGAATAATGATTCAGATATCGATATAACTGATAATTTTGAGCTTGTACGGCAATTGTATATAAGAAAAGGAGGGAGCTATTTTGTTAATACTGTAACGGATTTTACTTTGGATGATTTGCAACCTTATTTGTTTGAACGTGTAAGAATTATGACAAGAAATAGAAGCTTAAGTCATCCTTGGATAAATATGAATGATGAAGAAATTCTTAGAGCATCTGGTCTCATAATGAAAGATTCTGTAAAACAGAAAGAAGGACTGACTCTAGCCGCAATTTTATTGTTTGGTAAAGATACTACAATAGTTTCTGCTCTTCCTCATCATAAAACAGATGCAATTGTACGAATAGAAAATACAAATCGATATGATGACAGGGATGTGATTATAACAAATCTGCTGGAATCATACGACAGGATGGTTGCTTTTTGCCAGAAACACCTTAGTAATCCTTTTATATTGGAAGGTGCTCAAAGTATAAGTGCACGAGATAAGATCCTAAGAGAGGTTTGTGCAAATAGTTTGGTTCATAGAAATTATGCAAGTGGGTTTGTCTCGCAATTGGTTATTGAGAAAGAATGTTACTTATCAATCCAAGTATCTCTTATATTAGTGGTAAATTGAGTTTATTTTCTTTTAGTCCGTTTTCAAAGAATCCTCAAATCTCAAAAGTGTTTAGAGAAATTGGTTTGGCTGATGAATTAGGGTCAGGTATGAGAAATACTTGTAAATACACTGAATTATACTCAGGAGGGGAACCTTCTTTCATAGAAGAGTCTGGTATGTTTAGAACTGAAATACCTCTGTCTAATGTTTCATTACTGAAAACAGGTCCAGAGAGGTCATTTAGTCATATTCCCTCAAATTTCAAGGGTCATGATGAGGGTCATGATGTAATAATGGAACACGTCAGTAGACTGCAGCAGAAAATATTAGCATTTTGTTCAAGTCCTAAAACCAAAAAGGAAATAGTGGAATATTTGGGCTATAAAAACCCGAGAACATTTTCTGCTCTTTACACCAAACCTTTATTAAATAAAGAATTATTAAGACTTCTATTCCCCGATAAACCTAAAAGCAAATATCAGAGATATGTTAGTGCAGGCAGTAATTTATCAGTCAATCCTCCACTCGTTGGTTCTCATGAAGGTTATCAAGGGGATGTTGAGGAAGTAAAACATGAAAAAGTAGAAAACACCCCTCAGGTTACAGATGATTTTAAGGTTTCAAGCCCCCAAGTTGAAACAGATAGTGCTGAATCAACCCCCCAAATCGATAAGAAAAAATCCAAGTCCACCCCTCAAGTTATAGAAACAGAGAGGAATATAATCCTTTTTTGTACAGGTACGCCTCGCAGTGTAATTGAGATAATGGATTTTCTGGATCTTTCAGACAAAAAGAGTTTCCGCTCCAGGTACCTTGTTCCATTGCTCGGAAAGGGCGTACTGAAGATGACGATTCCCGATAAGCCTACAAGCCGCAACCAGCGGTATGTCAGAGCTGAAAATGAGGAAAAAGGCTGATAATAAGTGCAAAAAACAGTAATTTTGCATAAATATTCTTTGAATAATCACTATTTTGTAAAACTTAGGGGAAAAAGTGATTTTTCCAGATTGACAAGAAAATATCCTTTGGAGTAAAAGGAAAACATAAACAAGAATATCATTTTAGGGAGGAGGGGAAATAATATGACATCTATTAAGAATACAGTATTATCTCTTGCTTCTCTTCTAGTTCTAGTCCTACTCATTACATACTGAACCACGGTTGCAGTATATGTTTTGCATAGGCCCGTGGAAGTATTAATTCCATGGGCTGATTTTTTTTATTTTGAAGGAGGAGAAGGGGAATGGAAGATGATAAGAAAAGGTATACCTTGGCGATACTTGTTAACAACCGCTCAGGTGTTTTGATGCGCGTTGTAGGACTCTTCTCACGCCGTGGTTATAATATCGACAGCCTCTCGGTAGGGGAGACCGAGAACCCGAAGATCAGCCGTATAACAATCGTTGTGACGACTGACAGGCAGGTCGTTGACCAGATTCAGAGGCAGGTGGAGAAGCTTGTCGATGTAATCAGGGTATTCGAGATGACAGACAGGGGTTCTCTTCAGAGGGAGCTTGTAATGATTAAAATCAAGGCAACAGAGAGAACCAGGACGCAGATTGTTGAAATCGGAGAGATTTTCAAGAGCAAGATTATCGATGTGACACCAAGTACCATCACGCTGATGCTTACAGGTAGCCTCGATAAACTTGAGTCATTTTTCGCACTCATCAAGCCATATGGAATTGTTGAGATGGTAAGAACGGGAATAACCGCCCTCGAACGTGGTTCAAGATCTCTTATCGAGATTGGACACGATGAGGACTACGATTATAAGGAGCAGACAAATGAGTAAGATGTATTACGACTCAGATGCAGACCTCTCAGTACTTAAGAATAAGAGGGTTGCTATTATTGGATATGGTTCACAGGGCCATGCACATGCGCTTAACCTCCATGACAGCGGAATCGATGTTGTCGTCGGTCTTTATAACGGCTCAAAGAGCTGGGCAAAGGCGGAAGAGGCGGGTCTCAAGGTAATGACGACGGAAGATGCGGTAAAGTGCTCAGATGTCATCATGATTTTAGTCAACGATGAGAAGCAGGCAAAGCTCTATCACACATCAATCGAGCCGTATCTTACAAAAGGAAAGTACCTTGCATTCGCACATGGCTTTAACATCCATTTCGGACAGATTAAGCCAGCTGATGACATCAATGTGATAATGATCGCTCCTAAGGGCCCAGGACATACGGTAAGAAGCCAGTACCTCGAAGGAAAGGGCGTTCCTTCCCTCATCGCAGTAGCTCAGGATCCAAGTGGGGATTCAACAGAGGTCGCACTTGCCTATGCATCCGGAATTGGAGCTGGAAGGGCTGGAATCTTTGAAACAACGTTCAAGGAAGAGACGGAGACCGACCTCTTTGGAGAGCAGGCTGTTCTCTGCGGTGGTGTCACAGCTCTCATCAAAGCAGGATTCGATACACTTGTAGAGGCTGGCTACCAGCCTGAGATGGCATACTTTGAGTGCTGCCATGAGATGAAGCTCATCGTAGACCTCATCAACCAGGGTGGTATGGAGTATATGAGGTATTCAATCTCCGATACCGCTGAATACGGAGATTATATTACAGAGAACAAAATCATCACAGAGGATACAAAGAAAGCCATGAGAGGAGTTCTTTCAGATATCCAGGATGGAACATTTGCCCGCAACTGGCTTCTTGAGAACCAGGTCAACAGACCTTATTTCAATGCACGCCGCCGCCAGGAGGCAAGCACGCTCTTAGAGGCTACGGGTAAGAAGCTCCGCTCACTCATGAGCTGGCTCAAGAAATAAGAACTTTTGGAGGACGCAGATGGCAGAGAGGATTTATATATTCGACACCACTCTCCGTGATGGAGAACAGGCTCCGGGCTATAGTATGAACCTGGAAGAGAAAATCAGGATGGCACGCCAGCTCGAGAGACTGGGCGTAGATATTATCGAAGCGGGCTTTGCCATCTCATCCCCCGGTGACTTCGAATCGGTTGAGGCGATTGCCGCAGCCGTGGAGAAGCCGGTTGTGGCATCCCTTGCGCGCGCACTTAAAAAGGATATAGATGCCGCTTGGAATGCTGTAAAGAAGGCAAAACATCCAAGAATCCATGTATTCCTGGCTACCAGCGACCTTCATCTTGAATATAAGCTCAAGATGAGCAGGGAGGAGGCAATCAGGAGAATCAGGGAGAATGTCTCTTATGCAAAGAGTCTCTGTGATGACATTGAATTCAGTTGTGAGGATGCAAGCCGCACGGATTTGGAATATCTTGCACTCGCTATTGAGACGGCGATTGAAAGCGGGGCCACGACGGTCAATCTTCCAGATACCGTAGGCTACTCAACGCCCACGGAGATTGCGGCAATGGTTGGTTATGTGAAGACACACGTAAAGAACATAGACAAGGCCGTAATCAGCATGCATAACCATAATGACCTTGGTCTTGCGGTTGCGAATACTCTCGCAGGAATCGAGGCGGGTGCGCGCCAGGTGGAGTGTACCGTCTGTGGTATCGGAGAGAGGGCGGGTAACGCAGCTCTTGAAGAGATCGTAATGGCACTTAAGACGAGAGGCGATAAGTTCGGTTTCTATACGAACATCGTAACGGAGGAGATTTCAAGATCCGCACGTCTTTTATCAAGCACGACTGGTGTGAAGATCAATCCTTCGAAGGCGATCGTAGGAGATAACGCATTCGCGCACGAGTCTGGAATCCATCAGCATGGAATGATGGCGAACAGCCTGACCTATGAGATTATGACTCCTGAGTCCGTAGGAGTTGTCAAGACTAATTTAGTACTTGGTAAGCACTCTGGTCAGCATGCGTTCTCAAAGAAGATGCAGGAGCTTGGATATAATCTTTCAAAGGAGAGGGAGGATGCACTTTTTGCCGAGTTCAAGAAGACGTGTGACAGGAAGAAGAACATCACCGACCGTGACCTTATCGCACTTGTTGAGGCTCTTGAGAACCCAGAGACCCAGACCTGGGCACTCGATTCTTTTGTCGTGAACAGTGGTAACAGGATGACGAGTACTGCATGCATATCCCTTAAGAAGAACAATGAGAAGATTTATCAGGAGGTTGCAAGCGGAACCGGGCCTGTCTATGCATCTCTAAGGTGCGTGGAGAAGATAATCAAGCATCCGTTCAGCCTTGAAGAGTACCAGCTTACTGCCGTAACAGAGGACAGGGATGCTCTGGGTGAGGTCTTTGTGAAGATTTCCGATCAGAGTGGAGTCTACAGGGGCAGAGGTGTTTCTACGGATGTCATCGAGGCAAGCATACTCGCATGCCTTAATGCTGTAAATAAGATGCTCAATGAGGATTCCAAAGCAATTGGTACGAGTCAGAGCGCAGTACAGATGAGTTTTGAGAATGACATGCTCATGGGGCATACCGATAAGAAAGGGGTGGATAGATAATGAATATGACGGAAAAGATCCTGGCACACGGAGCTCATCTCGAGTCCGTTCATCCAGGACAGCTTATAATGGCCGATCTCGATATGGTTCTCGGCAATGACATAACAAGTCCTGTCGCCATCAGGGAGTTCCCGAAGTTCGGCAAGCAGCATGTGTTCGATAAGAACAAGGTCGCTTTGGTCCCAGATCATTTCGTACCTAATAAGGATATAAAGGCAGCTGAGCAGTGTGCGTGCGTCAGGGCTTTTGCAAAGGCTGAGGAGATAAAGAACTATTTTGAAGTCGGAAGAATGGGTATAGAGCATGCACTACTGCCAGAGAAAGGTCTTGTCACTGCTGGGGATGTTGTAATTGGGGCCGATAGCCATACTTGCACATATGGAGCGCTCGGGGCGTTCTCCACCGGTGTTGGTTCTACCGACATGGCATGCGGAATGGCAACAGGTAAGGCTTGGTTCAAGGTTCCAGAGACGATTAAGGTGAATCTTACTGGAAAGCTTAAAAAGTATGTTACAGGTAAGGACGTGATACTCCACTTAATCGGCATGATCGGCGTGGACGGTGCCTTATATAAGAGTCTTGAGTTCACTGGCCCGGGTGTTGCCGCTCTCAGCATGGACGACAGGTTCACGATTTCAAACATGGCAATTGAGGCAGGTGGAAAGGCTGGAATATTCCTCGTTGATGAGAAGACCCTGCAATATCTGAAGGAAGCAGGGGCCGCAGAGCCTAAGATCTTTAGTGCGGATGAGGATGCAGAGTACTCCAGTCAGGTTGATATCGACCTCAGTACCATTGAGCTTACAGTAAGCTATCCTCATCTTCCTGAGAACACACATCTTGTGAAGGATTCCTCTTCAATCAAGATCGACCAGGTCGTAATCGGAAGCTGCACGAATGGAAGAATCAGCGATATCAGGGCAGCTGCTGAGATATTGAAAGGAAGAAAAGTCGCAGATGGAGTCAGGTGCATAATAATCCCTGCGACTCAGAAAATATGGAAAGAGGCGATGGATGAAGGGCTCTTTGATATCTTCATCGATGCAGGTGCCGTTGTCTCCACTCCTACCTGTGGCCCGTGCCTTGGTGGATATATGGGCATACTCGCAGAGGGGGAAAGATGTGTAAGCACTACTAACCGTAATTTCGTTGGAAGGATGGGGCATGTTAAGAGCGAGGTGTATCTGGCATCTCCTTATACGGCGGCAGCCAGCGCTGTTACCGGCTATATCACAGAACCAGCGGCTTTGAAGGAGGTGAGGTAATGGTAAGAGAGGGGAAGGTTTTCAAATATAAGGATAATGTCGATACTGATGTCATCATTCCGGCCCGCTATTTAAATTCAAGTGATCCAAAGGAGCTTGCCTCCCATTGCATGGAGGATATTGATAAGGATTTCACTAAGAGCGTTAAGGATGGGGATATAATCGTTGCAGGTCGTAATTTCGGTTGCGGCTCCTCTCGTGAGCATGCTCCGATTGCGATAAAGGAGAGTGGGATAAGCTGTGTCATAGCCACTTCATTTGCACGTATCTTCTATCGTAATTCGATTAACATCGGCCTTCCAATCCTTGAGTGCGAAGAGGCAAGCAGGGAGATAGAAGCCGGGGACGAGGTAAGGGTCGATTTTTCAAGTGGTACTATTACAGACATTACAAGTGGAAAAGTCTACCATGCGGAGCCGTTTCCACCATTCATGCAGGATTTGATCAATGCCGGCGGTCTCGCCTCTTATATGAAGGAGAACTATTGATGAAGAAACATATTGCTGTGATTTCAGGTGATGGAATAGGGCCGGATATCGTAAGTGAGGCTGTAAAGACCCTTGAGCGCATCTCCTCTCTTTACGGGCATGAATTTGAATTCGAGTACCTTCTCGCAGGTGGCGCATCCATAGATGAGTACGGTGTTCCTCTTACGCAAGAGACACTTGAGAGGGCAAAGAGTGCGGACAGCGTTCTTCTTGGGGCCGTAGGAGGTCCTAAGTGGGATGGGCTGGAAGGCCGTCTTCGCCCTGAGAAAGCTCTTCTTGCATTAAGAAGTGGGCTTGGGCTCTTTTGTAATTTACGCCCAGCCCTCATGTATAAGGCGCTTGAGGATGCCTCTCCTCTTAAGAGCAGCATAATCGGGGAAGGAATCGACATCATGATCGTCCGTGAGCTTACTGGTGGTATCTACTTCGGAGAGAAGACTCTTTCATCCGACTCATCCTGGGCTTCAGATCTGATGAAGTACTCCGTAGAGGAGATAGAGAGAATAGCACGTAAGGCTTTTGATGCGGCCAGAAAGAGAAAAAAGAGGGTTACAAGTGTCGATAAGGCCAATGTCCTTGAGACTTCGAGGCTCTGGAGGAAGGTGGTAAGCCGTGTCGCAGAAGATTACCCTGATGTGGAGCTTAACCACATGTATGTGGATAATGCTGCGATGCAGCTGGTAAGAAATCCTAGGCAGTTTGATGTAATCGTTACAGAGAACATGTTCGGAGACATCCTCTCCGATGAGGCGAGCATGATTACAGGCAGTATCGGAATGCTCTCCTCAGCATCTCTTGGAAGCGGTAAATGCGGCATGTATGAGCCGATTCATGGTTCTGCTCCTGATATCGCAGGAAAGAACATCGCCAATCCGATTGCGACGATTCTCTCAGCCGCATCGATGCTTCGCTACAGCTTTGATATGGATGTAGAGGCGAAAGCCATTGAGGATGCCGTGGAGAAGGTCGTAAACGCTGGCTGGCGTACATTCGATATCGCAAAAGAAGGTGAGAAATATATCGGTACGAAGGAAATGGGTGAGAAGATCAGAGAGGTAATTGAATGAGAAGTGACAGTATGAAGAAGGGGGAGGAAAAAGCCCCACATAGATCCCTGATGAAAGCACTGGGCTGGACAGACAGGGAGATAGCGATGCCCATCATCGGGATCGTCTCTGGTTTTAATGAGATTATCCCAGGGCACAAAGAGCTTAACCGTATCGTTGAGGCGGTTAAGGCCGGAGTAAGGGAAGCAGGTGGTAACCCCGTGTCTTTCCCCGTAATAGGTGTCTGCGATGGTATTGCCATGGGGCATACCGGGATGAAATACTCCCTTTGTTCCAGGGAGCTTATAAGGGACAGCATAGAGGTGATGGCAACCGCACATCCTTTTGACGCGCTTGTGTTCATTCCCAATTGTGATAAGATTGTTCCCGGCATGCTTATGGCTGCTGGAAAGATGAATCTGCCTTCCATCTTCGTATCGGGAGGCCCGATGCTTGCCGGCCATGTACGTGGTGGCGATAAGAGGGGAATGAGCCTCTCAAGCATGTTTGAAGCGGTAGGAAGGAAGAAGGCCGGAGTGATGGATGACGAAGAGTTCCTCGCTTGGGAGAACTCAGCCTGTCCTACCTGCGGTTCCTGCTCTGGAATGTATACGGCAAACAGCATGAACTGCCTGTCAGAGGCGATTGGAATGGCGCTTCCGGGAAATGGAACGATTCCTGCTGTATATTCTGCGAGGGAGAGGCTTGCAAAAGAGGCTGGCTACAAGATCATGGAGCTTCTTGAGAAGGATATCAGGCCAAGGGATATCCTTACGGCAAAAGCCTTTGAGAATGCCCTTAAGGTTGATATGGCTCTCGGATGCAGTACAAATACGATGCTTCATATTCCGGCAATCGCACATGAGGTCGGAATAGAGATAGATATATTCGATGCGAATAAATACAGCGCGGAAGTTCCAAATCTCTGTCATCTTGCCCCTGCTGGAAGCCATCATATGGAGGACCTTGAGCTCGCTGGTGGTGTCATGGCGGTAATGCATGAGCTCGATAAGAAGAATCTTCTCCATAGGGATTTAATAACTGTTACAGGAAAAACAATCGGAGAGAGTTTCAAGAATGCCCGCAATTATGACGCTTCCGTGATAAGAGAGATTGACAATCCCTATTCCCAGACGGGTGGACTTGCCGTTCTCTCTGGAAGTCTCGCACCCGATGGCGCTGTCGTTAAGAGGAGCGCCGTCGCACCTGAGATGATGAGGCATACGGGGCCTGCTCGTGTCTTTAACAGCGAGGAGGAGGCCATAGAAGCGATCTACAACTCTGAGATCAAGAGTGGAGATGTCGTAATAATCCGTTATGAGGGACCTAAGGGAGGACCGGGAATGAGGGAGATGCTTTCTCCTACCTCTGCCATTGCAGGCATGGGGCTGGATAAGGAGGTTGCACTAATTACCGATGGAAGGTTCTCAGGTGCTACCAGAGGAGCCTCTATTGGACACTGCTCCCCAGAGGCGGCGGACGCAGGACCGATTGCCCTCGTCGAGGATGGGGACATGATCGAGATAGATATCGATAAACATGCGCTGAATCTTCTCGTGGATGAGAGCATATTAAGTGAGAGAAGGAAAAATCTGAAAATAAAAGAGTGCCCGGTGAAGTCTGGTTACCTGTATAGGTATTCATTGCATGTCTCATCTGCGGACAAGGGTGCCATCTTGAGGGAGGAGTAATGAGATTAACAGGTGCTGAAGTTATAATCGAATGCCTTCTGGAGGAGGGGGTGGATACCGTCTTCGGCTATCCAGGTGGACAGGTCATCCCGCTTTATGACGCCATTTATGAGTATAAGGGTAGGATAAGGCATGTCCTTACAGCTCATGAGCAAGGTGCTAGCCATGCGGCCGACGGGTATGCCCGCAGCACGGGAAAGGTCGGGGTATGCATAGCAACCAGCGGACCTGGTGCGACAAACCTTGTAACCGGTCTTGCCACTGCTTATATGGACTCATCTCCCGTTGTCGCAATCACGGGGAACGTGCCTTTGTCCCTACTTGGCCGTGACAGTTTCCAGGAAGTCGATATAACCGGAATCACGATGCCGATTACAAAGCATAACTACATCGTCAAGGACATCAAGGAACTTGCTGATACTGTAAGGGAGGCTTTCAGAATCGCACGTGAGGGACGCCCCGGGCCGGTATTGATTGATGTTCCGAAAGATCTTCAGGTTGGAGAGGTCGAGTATGAGAGGGCTGAGACACTGAAAGTGCTTCCCCGTGTTGACCGCCTGGAAGAGAGGGATATAGACAGGGCAGTGGAGATGATAAGCAATTCAAAACGTCCTATGTTCTATATCGGAGGAGGAGTAATCAGGAGTAATGCATCGAAAGAACTCAACGAGTATCTTGAGAAGGTCGATGCCCCTTGCTGTTCGACCTTGATGGGACTGGGAGCTGTCAGCGCAGATAGCCCTCGTTTTACGGGTATGGTCGGAATGCATGGGACAAAGCTCAGCAACATGAGTGTCAACCGCTGCGATCTTCTCGTAGTTGTCGGTGCTAGATTCTCTGACAGGGTAATTTCTAATGGAAGTACTTTTGCCCGTCAGGCGAAGGTGCTTCAGATTGATGTTGATCCTGCGGAGATAAATAAGAATATTTACTCACACCAGCATGTAATAGGGGATGTAAAGGTAATCCTTGAGAAGATGCTTCACCGTACTGCCGAGCTTAAACATGAGCAGTGGATGAAGGAGATTGCGGAAAATAGGAGGCGTTTCCCTCTTAAGATTACGACTGAAAGTAAGCGTAGCCGTGAGATTCTTGCTGCTCTTGAGCGTGTTCTTCCAGAGGACAACATAATATCAACAGAGGTAGGGCAGCATCAGATGTGGGCGGCCCAATATCTTAAGACGATACGTCCCAGAAGGTATCTTACAAGTGGTGGACTCGGTACGATGGGCTTTGGAACGGGCGCTGCTATAGGGGCACAGGTCGCACATCCTGAGAGCAGGGTTGTTAATATCGCCGGTGACGGTTCGTTCAGGATGAACTGTAACGAGCTTGCTACAATTGCACGTTACCGCCTTCCCATCATCATCCTTGTGATGAACAATCATTGTCTCGGCATGGTCAGGCAGTGGCAGACGCTTTTTTATCAGAAGCATTATTCTGAGACCACACTCGATACTCCGATAGACTGGGTTGCCTTGGCAGGTGCGTACGGTGTTAAGGGTATGCGCCTTGGCTCTGCTGATGACCCTGATGCGGTTCTCAAGGCCGCAGTAGAGCTTGGAGAGGCTGTCGTGGTAGATTGCGAGATTCCTACAGATGATAAGGTCTATCCTATGGTTGCCCCCGGGGCTTCCATCAGTGATATGATCGGTTTTATCGATATGGGTAATTAGCCATTCAGGGTATGTGCTTTAGGTGCATACCCTTTTGTTTTTATAAGATATGCCGCCAGAAAACCTGTCAGGCTTGTCCTGTAGGATGAATGCGGCAAGACCCTTATGTTCCAAGATGTGAATGGAAACACCATCCGATGAAGAGAAGACGAGCAATCA
>CALXOL010000024.1 GCA_944390015.1 uncultured Spirochaetaceae bacterium | reverse complement strand
TACCCTTCGAACTCATTCTGAAGAGCCTTTACTGCATCCTCTTTAGCCTGGGTAATTCTTGTCTTGTAATCTTCCATTTTCTACTCCTAGTTATTGTTGGATGCAAGCACATCCTTAACATCGACATGGACACCAGGGCCCATTGTGGAAGAGACTGCTACAGAGAGTACGAAATCACCCTTAGCATCACTTGGCTTTCTGCGCATGATTTCCTCAATAGTCACGCGGGCATTCTCTACGATTGCCTCTTTCTCCATGCTGACCTTACCAATAGCCATGTGAATAACACCTGTCTTGTCAGAGCGGAACTCTACACGACCCTTGTTAAGCTCGGAAAGAGCTTCCTTGATGTCGTTTGTAACAGTGTGAGTCTTCGGGTTTGGCATAAGTCCGCGGCGTCCGAGGATCGGTCCAAGTCTACCTACGTCCTTCATCATGTCTGGAGTTGCGACAGCTACATCAAAATCAAGCCAACCGCCTCTGACCTTCTCAATAAGATCGATATCTCCAACATATGCAGCCCCTGCATCAAGTGCTTCCTGCGCCTTCTCACCCTTTGCGAAGACAAGAATCTTCTTCTGAGCTGAGAACTGGTTTGGAAGTACAACAGTATCTCTAACGGACTGGCTCTTCTTAAGAGAGAGCTTAACAGCGACCTCTACAGTCTCTGGGAACTTTGCGAATGAAAGCTCTTTTACGAGTGCTACTGCCTCGTCGAGAGTATAAGTCTTGGTTCTGTCAATCTTCTTTACAGCTTCCTGATATTTCTTACCTCTTTTCATCTTACTTCTCCACCTCTACACCCATAGAACGGGCTGTTCCAGCGACGATCTTCTTTGCAGCCTCGATATCGTTTGCATTGAGATCCGGGAGTTTTGTAGTTGCGATTTCAGTAAGCTGAGCATCTGTAAGCTTTCCGACCTTGTTCTTGTTAGGCGTGCCGGATGCTGTCTCAAGCCCAAGTGCCTTCTTGATAAGCACTGCAGCTGGAGGAGTCTTAAGCTCGAAAGAGAAGCTCTTGTCCTGATAAACTGTGATGACAACTGGTACGATGAGTCCAGCTTCGAATGACTTGGTTCTGTCATTGAACTGCTGAACAAACTGTGGGGCACTGACACCATGAGGACCAAGTGCAGGGCCAACTGGTGGCGCTGGTGTGGCCTTCTGTGCCGGACACTGCAACTTGATTATTGCAGTAACCTTCTTCTTTGCCATATTCAATCTCCTTACGCTTTCGGCCTGGTCTGAGTTGACCGATATATTCGGGCCGTGCGCTGGTATTAACGCCTGTCTACGATCAGGCTCCCACCTTGCTATTGCAAGGGAGTTTTATAGCTTAAAAAATAAACTATGCACAAAAATCAAAAGCCATCCAGTATTACTGGACGGTCTTTTCAACCTGCGAGAAATCTACATCCACAGGGGTAAAACGCCCGAGGATCTCGAGTGAAAGGCGGAGCTTGCCCTTCTGCAGGTCTATCTCCTCAACAGTACCTTTGAAAGAAGCGAACGGGCCACTTGTTACGAGAACCTCTTCTCCCTTTACAAAGTCCTGTTTTGGACGGAATGTCTTTTCTGGAGCAATCTCTCCAGTACGCTCCAAAATGGAACGGTGCTCTCTTGCACTAAGCGGTGTAGGAGGTACAAGTCCCGACTTATCTGCACTTAAGAACCCAGTAACACCCTGGATTCTGATAATCTTAGTCGTAACCGCCCTCCAGTTCTCTCCGAGATCCAACTCAACGAGAATATATCCAGGAAGAACCTTTCTCTGTTCAATCTTCCTTTCTCCTTTCTCGTTGAGGACTTCGACAGTCTCCATGGGAACGTTTACGCCTGTGCAGTAAAGCTCGAATTCAGGATCATTCTGTCTGAGCTTATTGATGATTCTCTCTATCTTCTGCTCGTATCCTGAGTATGTGTGGACAACGTACCAACCTTTCGCCATATCTTTAATCCTAGAAAAGTAAATCGAGGCCTAGACCGAGAAGTACGTCTACAAGGCCAAGAACAATAGCAAAGATGATTGTTGAAACAATAACAACGGCTGTTGACTGTAGGACAACAGTCCTTGTCGGCCAACTGACCTTCTTCATCTCCGCAACGCATTCCTTGAAATATCTGATAATCTTCTTCATTGGAACCTCTTTAGAAAACCAGCTCAAGGATCCTACAGGCCAAGAGGGACTCGAACCCCCAACATGCGGTTTTGGAGACCGCCGCTCTACCATTGGAGCTATTGGCCTATACGAGCCTTGAGCCGATTATCCTATCCTATTTGATCTTTGTTTCCCTGTGAAGGGTGTGCTTGTGCTCGAACGGACAATACTTCATAAGCTCAAGCTTATTAGGCGTATTGCGGCGGTTCTTCTCAGTTGTATAGTTCTTCTGCTTGCACTCTGTGCACTGTAAAGCGATCTTTTCTACAGGTCCTTTCTTCTTTGAACTTGCCATAAAATCTCTCCTCGGTATGAAACCGTTATTTTCTTTTCAGCCCTCGGCCGGGATTGGACCGGCGACCCCCACCTTACCATGGTGGTGCTCTACCACTGAGCTACAAGGGCGTCTATTTCACACATCCAGCCATGAACAAAAACCATGTCCATAAAACATGCAACAGCTAAGATAACAAAAACAGGTGTATTTTGTCAATATACACCATACAATTTTCAGTCAGAGCTGAAATTAATTGCAATTATACTGCAAAATAGAGTTTTTTTCTAACATCTTTTACTAGTTTAGAGGTTGAGGAAAAAAAACAAATTTTGATAACATGGACAGTGCAGTTGAATATATTACAAAAAATTAACTAATATAATACGGCACATTTTCCTAAATAGGGAGATTATTATGGCAACAGAAACAAAGACACGCTATGGAAGAGTCAGCAAAGATATCGCTCAGGATTTCGCAGAGCAACTCAAATATACATTCGATTCGGATGTCTACCATAGAGATAATCAGGCAAGATATCAGGCTATCTCCTTAGCTATCAGAGACAGGATCATCCATCAGTGGGATGTCACAAGAAAGACCCAGAAAGAGAAGAAAGGAAAGAGAGTCTACTATCTCTCACTTGAGTTCCTGATGGGAAGAGCAATGACGAACAACGTCATCAACCTTGGTCTGGAGACACAGGTGAAAGAGGCTCTTAAAAGCCTTGGATATGACTGGGAGGAACTCAGGGACCAGGAACCGGATGCGGGACTGGGAAACGGAGGACTTGGCCGTCTTGCAGCATGCTTTCTGGATTCATTAGCAACACTTGAAATTCCAGCATACGGTTACGGTATTCGCTACAACTACGGCATTTTCAATCAGCAGATTAAGAACGGCTGGCAGGTAGAGCAGCCAGACAACTGGCTTAAGGATGGCAACCCCTGGGAAATCATGAGAAGGGACCTCGTATTCCCCGTCTATTTCGGAGGAGAGGTGAAATCATACAGGGAGAACGGTAGAGACATCTTCGTATGGGAGCCTAAGGAGCAGGTAAACGGAATGGCTTATGATACCCCGATCGTAGGCTACGGCGGAAAGACAATCAACACGCTAAGACTTTGGAGTGCAATGAGCCCAGAGGGATTCTCTTTCCAGGAGTTCAACAGCGGAGACTACACGGAAGCCGTAAGGAACAAGATCAACGCAGAGACCCTTTCCCAGGTACTCTACCCTAACGATACGCTCTATATGGGTAAGGAGCTTAGGCTCAAGCAGCAGTATTTCTTCGTATCATGCTCCCTTCAGGATGCGATAAGAAGGGCAAAGAGGGATGGAATTGAATGGAAGGATTTCCCGAACAAGACGGCCATCCAGCTCAACGACACACATCCATCATTGGCAATCCCTGAACTGATGAGGCTTCTTATCGACCAGGAAGGACTTGGCTGGGACGAAGCTTGGGATATCACAGTAAAGACGATGGGATACACAAACCACACTCTCATGCCGGAAGCACTCGAGAAATGGCCGCTTCCAATGCTTGAGAGCCTACTGCCTCGTCACATGCAGATCATATATGAAATCAACCAGAGATTCATAAGCGAGGCCGTATCCTTCTTCCCGATGCAGTCAGATAAGATTGCAAAAGTCTCTGTAATAGAGGAGAGCAATCCAAAGATGGTAAGGATGGCAAACCTCTCAATCATCGGCAGCCACAGTACAAACGGAGTCGCAGAGCTCCACTCGGAACTTCTGAAGAAGAGCATGTTCCCGGAGTTCTATACGATCTACCCTGAGAGATTCAACAATAAGACTAACGGAATCACACAAAGAAGATGGCTCCTCGATGCAAACCCAGAGCTGGCGAAGCTCATTACAAGTGCAATCGGAGACAAGTGGATTACGGATTTCGAGGAAATAAGAAAGCTTGCAGCATTTGCGGAGAATGATTCCTTTATTGAAGATTTCTCAAAAATAAAGTACAAGGCGAAGCTTAACGCAGCAGATTTCCTTAAGAAGGACTGTGGAATAAGTCTTAATCCAGATACTCTTGTTGATGTACAGATTAAGAGAATCCATGAGTACAAGAGACAGCTTCTCAATGCTCTTAACATCCTGATGATTTACAACAGGATGAAGAATGATGAGGAATACAGGAGATCATTTACACCTACTACCTTCCTTTTCGGAGGAAAAGCAGCACCTGGATATGTGAATGCAAAACTCATCATCAAGTTCATTAACAACATCGCGGCTGTAATCAACTCAGACAGTCAGGTGAACAAGATTCTTCAGGTTCATTTCATGCCTAACTACCGTGTTACGATGGCAGAGAACGTAATCCCGGCTACAAACATCTCAGAACAGATCAGCACAGCGGGAACCGAAGCATCTGGAACAGGAAACATGAAATTCATGTGTAATGGAGCTCTAACTCTTGGCACGCTCGATGGTGCCAATGTCGAGATGGCAGAAGAAGTCGGAATGGACAACATCTTCATCTTCGGACATACGGAGGAGCAGATTTCACAGCTTGCAAAGACCTATAATCCTTACGAATGGGTTGAGAAGGACGATGAGATTAAATCAATGCTTGCGTTAATCGAATCAGACTATTTCAACATCCATGAGCCGAACATCTTCGAGCCACTGAGAAAGAGCCTCTTCGATTACGGCGACAAGTATTTCCTATTCGCAGATCTGAGAATGTATCACGAGAGACACAGCGAAGCAGAAAAGCTGTATAAAGAGAACCAGAAGGAATGGAACAAGAAGGCAATCCTTAACATAGCAGCATCTGCAAAGTTCAGCTCTGACAGAACCATAAAAGAGTATGCGAAAGACATCTGGAACGTCTCCCCTTGCAAAGTAAAGAAAGCAAAAGACGATACGGTTCTTGAGGATGCAAGAAACAAGGATGTAAAATAATACGGTAATAACCGCTTCCGGGAGGTCTGGCCACATATGCCAGGCCTTTTTTTATGTACGATGCCCACTAAAAGGGCCCTATTCAAAATTAAAGGGGAAGATAAGAAAAGAGGTACAAAAGAATCGGAGCAAAGACTAAAGAAGGGAGGAAATTTCCCGTTTTTATCTTCTTTATCTCAAGGAGAGAGAGGGCAAGCATTATGAGAAGATAACCACCGACAGCACTTATGATAGCTATTCCACCCTCTCCAAGAACAGGGCTCAAGAAACCACCAGCGAGGGTAAAGAACCCCTGGTATATTATTATCGTAAGAGCCGAGAGGAAAACCCCCTTACCATATGCAGCTGCGAATACGACAGCCATAAAGCCATCCATGACGCTCTTTATGAGAATCAAATCATAGTTGCCGACAGTTCCAGCATCTATGCTTCCAACTATGCTCATTGCACCTGAGCAAAAGAGCAGACTTGAATTTAAAAAGCCCAATCCGAAAGAGACATCCTCCCCTTCTTTCTTTGGGGCAAGACGCTCTCCTAATGAAAGCACACGATCCTCGATTTTAAGGGCTGTACCGGCAAAGCCTCCAAGAATCAGGGAAAATAATGATGCTAGTGTATCAGGAGCTTCAAACGCCATACCTAAGCCTAGGACAAGGGTAATAAGTCCGGATGAGGTCATGACTATGGCCTTAAACTCGCTGCTTATCCTAGATTTAAAGAAAAGTCCAAGGAAAGCTCCTATAATAACTGCAACTGCATTAATAATCGTCGCTATCATGAGATGAGAATAAGACTTTCCAGCCTTTAAAAGCAATATTATAATAGCCCTATGACTACGATTTTCCTTCTTGCAGGCCTCTCATCCCGAATGGGAGAGAACAAACTGCTTCTTCCATACAAAGGCAAACATCTTTTTGAAAGCACATTAAGTTCTGCGCTATCACTTTCCGACAGGATAATAGCTGTACTAGGGCACGAAGAGAATAGGATGCGCGAAGCCTTAAAAAATTATGATGTGGAAATAAGGGTGAACAAAAACTACGAAAAGGGACAGAAAGAAAGTACTCTTATCGGTATTGATGGAATCTGGGACGATATCGCAATCCTTCCTGGCGACCTACCGCTTTTGAAAGAAGAGGACTGGACGGTTGGCCTAAGATACATAAGCCTGAATCTTCCGGCAAGACCTTGTTATGAAGGGGTAATGGGCAATCCCGTATTCGTACCGAGAAGACTGAAAAAAGGCCTCGAGCAGAGCCCGAAGCCTTTTAAAGAATATCTGGATGATGAGGGCATTCATCTATATCCTGCATCCATCGGATGTGTCTATGATGTAGACACGAAAGACCGTTACAGAGAATTACTCGACCTGGACAAGCCCATCTTTTAGTGTAAGATGAACTGTCTTCGTCCCCTCTGAGTTTCCAGATCCAAGCAGGAACACGGAGAGAGGATTCTCAACCTCGTTCTGGATGGCCCTCCTGATTGGACGGGCACCAAAGGTCGGATCGAATCCAGCCTTCATTATCTCGCTCTCTACGCTCTCATCCCAGCTAAGAGAGATACCTTTCCTCTCCATCCTCTCCTTAAGATTTGTAAGCTCAAGACGGACAATCTTTCTTACCTCATTCTCTCCAAGAGGATTGAATACTACAATCTCGTCTATTCTGTTGACGAACTCAGGCTTAAAAGCACTTCTTATTGCATTCATCACGCTCTCTGTGGCATGCTCCCTATCCCGTAGGATGTACTGAGAACCAAGATTGCTTGTCATGATGATAATCGTGTTCGTGAAATCGACAAGTCTGCCTTGCCCATCTGTAAGACGACCATCGTCAAGAACCTGCAAAAGAATATTGAACACATCAGGATGAGCCTTCTCTATCTCATCAAAGAGAATTACGGAATACGGCCTTCTCCTTACAACCTCGGTAAGCTGACCGCCTTCCTCATACCCGACATATCCTGGAGGAGCTCCAATAAGACGTGAGACTGAGAACTTCTCCATGTACTCACTCATATCTATCCTCGTGAGGGCCTTCTCATCATCGAATAGCAGGAATGCCAGTTGCTTGGCAAGAAGTGTCTTACCTACACCAGTAGGACCTGCGAAGAGGAAGGAACCAAGAGGCCTGTGCTCATCGGAAATTCCGGCCTTGTTACGCCTTATCGCATTACTTACCGCCTTTATCGCCTCATCCTGACCAATGACCTTCTCACTTAGGGTCTTATCAAGATTAAGGTATTTCTCCTTTTCCGAGCCAAGCATCTTAGCTACCGGTATTCCAGTCCAGATAGATACAACTTTCGCAATATCATCATCAGTGACCTCTTCCTTGAGTATCCCCCCAAGACTCTGAACTTTTCCCTCCGCCTCTTTCAATTCAGCCTGAAGCTTAGGAATACTTCCATGCTTTATCATTGCGGCCTTGGAGAGATCACCGCTCCTCTCTGCCATCTCCTCCTCGGCATTAAGACGCTCAAGTTCTGCCTTCTTCTCCCTGAGGTTAGAGATGCTTTCTTTTGCATTCAGCCATTCAAGATGCATTGCATCGTACCTTTCCTTGTATGCTGAAAGCTCCTCCTCTATCTTCTTTAGCCTCTCCCTGCTTGCCTCATCATCTTCCTTGGAAAGGGCCTGCTTCTCTATATTAAGCTGAAGCATCTTCCGCTCTATGCTATCGAGTTCGGCCGGCTGGCTCTCAAGCTCGATCTTAATCTGGCTTGCAGCCTCATCCACAAGGTCAATGGCCTTATCTGGGAGGAAACGATTTGTAAGATACCTGTCTGAGAGGACGGCAGCTGCAACAAGTGCCTCATCCTTGATTCTAACACCATGATGCACCTCATACTTGTTCTTAAGCCCTCTCAATATGGAAATGGTATCCTCAACCGATGGTTCCTTCGTATAAACAGGCTGGAATCTCCTCTCAAGAGCCTTATCTTTCTCAATATATTTACGATACTCATCCAGTGTTGTCGCACCAATGGCATGGAGTTCTCCCCTTGCAAGAGCTGGTTTAATGAGATTTGAAGCATCCGTCGATCCCTCTGCAGCCCCGGCTCCGACAATCGTATGCAGCTCATCTATAAAGAGAATAATCTCTCCATTGCTCTTCGCAATGTCATTAACGACACCTTTAAGCCTCTCCTCAAATTCACCACGGAACTTAGCACCTGCAACAAGTGCTCCCAGATCCAGGGAAAGTAGCCTCTTATTTTTAAGGCTCTCAGGAACATCACCCTTTGCTATCCTCTGGGCAAGACCTTCTACGATGGCAGTCTTTCCCACCCCTGGCTCTCCGATGAGAACAGGATTGTTCTTTGTACGTCTGGAAAGCACCTGCATAACACGGCGAATTTCCTCATCCCTTCCAATGACTGGATCAAGTTTATCCTCCATTGCAAGACGAGTCATATCACGACAGTATTTCTCCAATGCCTGATAGCCGCTCTCTGGGTCATTTGATGTGATTTTCTTATCCCCTCTTACACTTTTCAATGCCTCAAGAACACTCTTCTCATCGATACCGTATCTGCCCAGCAGGCTTCTTACATCAGGATCCTCTCTGAGAGCAGCAATGAGGAAATGCTCGGTCGAGACATACTCATCCTTGAACTCCACAGAGACCTTCTCCGCCCTCTGCAGCACCTTCTGAAGAGCACGGGATGCGCCACGGTTGACATCTCCATATAGCTTAGGAAGCCTGTCGATGTAATTGCTGACTTCCGTCCTGACATCATCAACTGGAGCTCCTATCTTCTCAAAGAGAGGAATCATTATGCCTTCTTTATCATCTAAAAGAGATGAGAGGATATGAAACGTGGTTATTTCTGTAGATGCCTTGTCCTCAGCAAGTGTAACAGAGGCGTTAATCGCCGCCTGCATTTTCAAAGTATATTTGTCAAAATTCATATAAACCTCCAAATATCATGGAAGCATCAACACACACGAGTAATTTAATATTAGAAAAAAGAAACGGCAACAGCTACCTGCTTTTAAAAGACAGAAGATAGCTCTTTACGAAATCCATGCTCTCATCCCTGTCGAAATTCTTGAAGAAAGCAATCTGGAAACAGAATGACTCCATAAGGGAGAAAATATGCTTGGCAGTCATATCGACATTACAATCTCTGCTTATCGTACCCTTTTGTATTCCCCTTGTTAGAAGCCTTTTAAACAGTATCGACAGCTTCGCAGTACGTTTATAGATTATCTCTGAGAAATCCTTATTGAATTCCTTCTCATGGAGCATTACCTCCATCAGTCGTGTAAGCTCAGCCTCCGAAGAGATGGCATAGTCGATTATACGGGTACAGATTGCGATGATTCTATCAATCTCCGTGCCGATGTTCTCATCAAAAGCCATTGCCGAGAGTTCCGTAAAGAGATGACCCGTAACAAGCTTGACCGCATAATAGTATATCTCATCCTTATCTTTGAAGTACTGATAGATGGTAGGACGGGAAAGCCCGACCTTCTCTGCAATCAGAGAAAGATTCGCCTCTCTGTATCCAACATCAGCAAAAACATTTAAAGCTGTTTTAAGGATGTTTTCCTTACGCTCCTCATGATCTATCTTCTTCGGCATACAGAAATAATACAATGGAAGCTGACAAAATAAAAGTCTCTTGTCAAAATTAAATTATTAATATTAATTATTAATTAATAATAGATATTATATTGACAATATTCATGTAACGTTCTATCTTTTACATATAAGGAGATAAAAAATGGCCGAATTTTATTTTTGTAAGGAATGTGGAAATGTATTCACATCAATGAATAAAGCAACTGTAAACTGCTGCGGAGAAACATGGGAGCCTCTTAAAGTTGCAGGAGAGCCCAATGAGAAACATCAGCTTGATGTAAAAATTGAAGATGGAAAGAGAGTATATACATCACATCATCCTCAGACAGAGGAGCACTATTTCGCCTTCATAGCATTCGTATGCGACTGTGGAACGATGAAAATACGCTGCTTTAAGCCGACAGAAGAGGTGAAATTCTGCCTTGATGAGAAAAAGCATGGAAAGCTCTACTGGTTCTGCAACCTCCATGGATTATATGAGATGGAAGTTTGACTTACTATTTAACGATTAAAGCGGCTCGTAGGTTGAGCCGCTCTTTTTTTTCTAATAATTCAGTTTATCAGAAAGTGTTGCAACCATCACAGCTTTGATGGTATGCATCCTGTTCTCCGCCTCATCGAAAACGACACTGTGCCGACTTCTGAACACCTCGTCGCTAACCTCCATCTCCTTAAGACCGAATTTTTCATACACTTCTTTTCCTATCGTCGTATTAAGGTCATGGAATGATGGAAGGCAATGCTCAAAGAGAACATCATCATTGCCACTTGCTTTTAAGAGATCCATCGTGACCTGGTAAGGCTTCAAGAGCTCAATTCTCTCCTGCATCTTATCCTCCTCACCCATAGAGCACCAGATATCAGTATAAATGACATCTGCCCCTTTGACCGCCTCAAAAGGATCCGTGGTAAGGGTGATGCTACCATTGCTCCCTGCTGCAGCAGAGCGGCATTTTTCAAGCAATGCAGGCTCAGGGAAAAGGCTCTCAGGACTGG
This sequence comes from uncultured Spirochaetaceae bacterium, assembly GCA_944390015.1. Classification (GTDB taxonomy): domain Bacteria; phylum Spirochaetota; class Spirochaetia; order Sphaerochaetales; family Sphaerochaetaceae; genus Ornithospirochaeta. The sequence continues at coordinate 10,880 of CALXOL010000024.1, read as the reverse complement.
CAACAGAATAAGAGGAACCTAGGATTGAGCATCCTATCATAAGGGCGTTTGCGACATTGTTCCGCCCATCTCCAATGTATGCGAATTTAATAGAATCAGGACCCTTACCCGTATGCTCCATTGCCGTCATCATGTCTGCAAGGAACTGTGTCGGGTGATCTATATCCGTCAGTCCGTTCCAAACAGGAACACCGCTAAAGAGTGCAAGATCCTCGACCACCTTCTGCTCATAGCCTCTGTACTCTATTCCATCGAAAAGACGGCCAAGAACCTTCGCAGTATCCTCAAGGCTCTCCTTCTTTCCCATCTGGGAGTTTGTGAGATATGTCACAGATGCACCTTCATCATGAGCTGCGACCTCGAAAGAGCATCTAGTCCTCGTACTTGTCTTATCAAAGAGAAGCACTATGTTCTTTCCCTCAAGAAGCTTTCCATCCACTTCCTTTACATGGGTTAATCCCTTCTTTTTTGCCTTAAGCGCAAATGAAAGTGATAAAAGATATTCAATCTCCTCCTTTTTGAAATCAAGAAGGGTTAAAAAACTCCTGTTTTTCAAATTCATTGAGAACCTCCTACTCAATTCTAAATATTTATGCAAATTTCAGTCAAGTATTTATGCATTTTTATTCAATTTTATCGGAATTATCATCAATTAATGGAATATCTATGCTATCATCGTTATCATTAGGAAGCTCTATATTCTGGAGCTTCTGGCTAATCATGCTGTTTCGCTTTATGACCGACTCAATCCTGCGTCCAGCCGTTCCAATCGCATTCTGTGTCTGTACAAGTTCCTCTGAGAACTTAGCCATAAGAGCTTTGATCCTGGCAAAAAGATCTCTTACTTCCCTACTCTTTTTTTCTATCTGGAGTGTTCTGAATCCCATGCCAAGACTGATTAGAAGAGCAGAGAAAGTCGTCGGCCCGCTTATTATCACCTTATAGCGGTTCTGGATTCCATCCACATACCCCGGATCTCTTAAAAGCTCTGCATATAAGCTCTCTGTAGGGACAAAGAGTATTGCGAAATCAGTTGTACGCGGCGGGTTTATATACTTCTCCGATATCTCCTGAGCCTCTTTGCGCACCCGTTCTCTTAAGCCTTTAAGCGAAGATCTTATCCCCTCCTCATCATCAGATGAGAGGGCATCCACATACCTTTCATAATCCTCTTTAGGGAATTTTGAGTCTATAGGGATGTAGACTTCCCCATCATCCCTTCCAGGAAGACGAACGGCGAATTCAACTACCTCGGCACTCTTCGCCTTTGGATGGAAGTTCCTTACATACTGCTCAGGAGTCAGTATGTCCGAAAGAATCGCTTCGACCTGCACCTCGCCCCAGACGCCACGACTCTTCACATTAGAAAAGATTCTATTAAGATCATTGACATCCCTGCTCAGCTTGTTTATCTCCCCAAGGGCAGCCCTGAGCTGATCGAGATTGTTTGATACGAGCTTGAAGCTCTCAGTCAGCCGTACTTCCAACGTACTCTGAAGCTTCTCATCAACAGTCTTACGCATCTCATCGAGTTTCTTATCGTTATCCTGTCTTATCTTCTCCATATCAGAACGAACAAGAGTAACCATCGCCCTCGTCTGCTCGAAAATATCAAGAAGCCTCTTATCATTCTCGCCCCTTATCTTCTCAAACTCCTCCTGCATTATCTTGGAGAAAGACTCAAGCTCACTTTTTGAAGTAAGTTTTAAATCCATCAGTGAGGCAGAAAGTTTCTCTCCAAGAGAGACAAGGGATGCGTTTATCACCCTGCTCTGCGCCTCATTCTGCCCATATAAGTCCTTAGCCTGATTGAGCGACGTGCTCATGTTCTTCTCAAGATAGGAAGCAACCTCCTTGCGAAAACTGTCATTATCCTTAGCAAGATTCTCAAAATAAAGCCTGATCTTGCCCTCTAACTCCTCCATATATCCATCATCTTTGGAAGAAGATGACTTTTTTACCTTTATCAATGCGAAGATAGAAACTATCAATGAGATAAGCAACAGAAATTCGGTAAGAATAAGAACCATGACCAAGTTCTGCATAAACAACTACTCTCCTTACGGAATTTGATAATAGCATGAAAAAGAAAAACTTTTCAGAAAAAAAGGGTACGGCCATCAACAACCATACCCCACATAATCATAATCCGATTATCCTCAGTCTACCAGAACAACCTCTCCGTTCGGATATCTCTGGGAAACATATTGCTTAACCTCATCGCTCTTAAGAGCACTGACAAGAGCCTGGATTGCAGGATTGTCCTCATTACCGGACTGAACGGCAATTACGTTTACGTACGGGCTATCCGCACCCTCGACATAAAGCCCATCGCGTGTTGCAACAAGGCCGGCTGGAATAGCATAGTTACCATTGATTACAGCACCATCAACATCTTCCATTATTCTTGGGAGAGTCGCTGCCTCAATCTCCCTGAACTCAAGGTTCTTAGGATTATCGACGATATCCTGAGGAACAGCCTCAAGGCCAGCATCCTCACCAAGCTTGATAAGACCGGCAGACTGTAAGAGCAGAAGCGCTCTTCCTTCATTTGTCGGATCATTCGGAATTGCGATTGTAGCACCCGATGGAATCTCATCAAGAGAAGAATAAGCGGTGGAATAAAGTGCAAGAGGCTCGATATGTATGCCGCCAGCGCTTACCAGATTGTATCCACGCTCTGCATTAAAGCTGTCAAGATATGGAAGGTGCTGGAAGAAGTTAGCATCGATCTCTCCTGACTGAAGTGCCTCATTAGGGGTCACGTAGTCAGTGAATTCAATGACTTCCAATGTATATCCCTGCTCTGCCAGATCGTCCACGACAAGAGAGAGCAGGACTCCATGAGGATCGGGAGTAGCGCCTACCCTGATGGTATCCGTAATCTCATTAGCTTCTTTCGCTCCATTAGCGAAAACAACTGCGGACAAAGCAACCAGAACTAAAAGTGTAACTAATATTTTTTTCATCTTTCTCTCCTTATGATGATAATAAACACAATTTAATTAATAGAGCCGAAGACTCTTATCACGTACGAAAAATATAAAATGCATCTGAATTTTGATATGAATATACTATGCCCTGACGGGCATCATGGAGAGCATGTACATCATAAAAATGCTGGAATTAAACATCTGAAATACTCTCCTTTCTTCTAAGATGAGTCAACTATAACTTAAAAAAATTCATTATTCAATGCATGAATATGCAAAATTATGATTTTTTCTTACTTTTTTTATCATCATACATCTCCGCATCCGCCATATCCACAGCCATACGGAGACTTATCTTTCGTGTGTCTATGCTGACATATCCTACGGATATGACATCACTCTCATCCTCACCTTTAAGCTTCTCTTTCAGTTTTTCAACAAGGATGTCTGGAGCCCGGCTTAATCCTGAGGGCGAAAAAACCACGAACTCATCCCCTCCCGTCCTGTAGCCAAGCTGTTTAAAGTATGGGAAGGTCTCGATTATCGCACCAGAGACACGCTTTAATAGGTCATTGCCTGCAGAGTGTCCAAGAGTATCGTTAATCAGTTTTAGATTATTAACATCTATTACGAAAACATCTATGAACCTATCCCCATGCCAAGGCTGGGAAAGAAGGCTATCATAACTGCCTCTATTACGAAGCCCTGTAAGGGGATCGCTATATGCGAGTGCAAGAGCAGCCTTCTTCTCAACCCTCTCTTTTGTCTCTAGAAGATATAGAGAAAGACTTTTAAAAAGGATTGCTATCGTGGAGCAGGCAAGAACTTCAAGTGTTATAGATGTGTTAATATTAATACCGAGAAGAAGGAGGATCCATTCTATGAGAAAACTTACAATCATTATTGAAACGATTATGATGAATATTCCCACCCTCTCTTTCTTTCTAAAAAAAAGATAACTGACGTAGATGAAAAGGACGGCAAGATAAGCCACTACGAATGTTGTAACAGCCGTCAGTGCCTCAGCATAGCCATAGACTCCGATATAAGAAAGAAGGCCTATCAGATAAAAACAGATTATGAATGCGACGGCCGCATATCTAAAGCCCTTAAGCTTCCTTGCATCCGAGAGAGGATAATTGTAGATGAAATAAGAATAAAGAGCATACGGAAAGAAGAAGATACAGAAATATGAGACCATCGCAGGAAGCACGGTATTATGTACTATGTACTGTCTTGAGCGGGATTGGAAGAACAGCCAAAGAGCTATGATAAAAACAAGAAACGCTGAGGAAAGAAGACTTTTACGCGTCTCTCGCTCTTTAGCAAAACATGAAGTGACCGCGGCAATGAATGCTGCGAAAGTAAGGATATAGGAGACAATTATCGGCTCTATCTCCCAAAGCAGGGTCTCTATTTCCATGCTTGCAAAATCCCCGAATTCAACATAGGCAAGACTTATACCACTTACAGCAGGAGCCTCTACCGTCTCTATTCTGAGTGTCTTACCACTTGTATCTTCACCCAAAGGAATATAGAACGTCGTTCCATATCCGTACTCAGGCCGTCCCGACTCCTTCGCATCAGGATAATAGGAGAAGATAAGCTCCTCATCAAGAAAAACGTTGAATTTCGCAGAGTTCTTTCTTATGGCTACAGCATCTCCCGCCTCAACATAATCGGGAACAGTTAAAGAGAATGTCAGATTTGCAAAAGGTCTAAGATTCCTCATGCTTATAGGTGCCATGGCATCCCCTTGATACTCTCCATCAATATACACACTGATTGGGCCTGAATAATCCATGATTCTTCCACTTGCAGGAGGAAGAGATGCAAAAGAAGATGATAAAAGCCCATATATCAAGGCGACGACGGATATAAGGAGCATTAAAACGGCAAAAACATATTTCTTAGCGTCTCTCATTCTTTCCCCTCTTTATCATCAACACCGCTTTATCAAGCTTATCGAAAAAGGCTTTAAGATCATCTTTGCTGAAAGAATTAAGGATATCACCGCACCCGCTTACGCTGTAACTCATATCCATGCTCTCATATGCCCTGATTATATCATAAAGGACATCAGGCCTCTCCTCCGTGGTCGATAAAGATACGATGAACTCATCCCCTCCGATTCTAAACGCATCCGCCTTTACACCTACAACGTTTCGTATTGCAACACCTAAGTCTCTAATCAGCTCATCACCTTTTAAATGCCCCTGACTGTCGTTAACAGATTTAAGTCCATCCAGGTCAAAGAACATCACATAATAAGAGCAACATTCCTCCTTTATCCTATCCAGGTAAAGCTTAAATGAATTCACATTCTTAAGTCCTGAGAGAGTATCTATGTGGCTTCTTTTCACAAGAGTGTTTATATTCACAACCATCTCATTTTCCTCGGTGTACCTTCTAAGAGCATCGAATATGCAGATTATGAAAGCAGTAGATGAGAGGATTATGTTCAAAACATCAAAAATAATCCCTTCCTGAGTGAACGAAACAAGAACGATGCGGATGAAATTCTTAACCAGGAAAAGAATGATTACAGCCAGATATGTATAGGCCTTCTGTCCTTTTAGTTTTGAAATCGCAGTAACAGCAACTGATAAGAATAAAATCGTAAGCGGTTCCAAAAGCAGATAAATCATGTTGAAGTCCGCAAATGAGAACATGCTGAGAAGTGAAAAAAGTGGAAAGAGTAACATGTTGCAGACTGCAAGAATGCTAAGCAGGGAATTGGGCTTGAATGACTTTACATCGGCAAAATTACATCTCAGTAGAAGAAGGAACAGGTACGGAGTCAACGTACGCAGAAAAAGCACGACAAATGTGGAAAAAAGAGGATTACCTACAAGCAGCTGTGAAATGAGGGACTCAAAGAAACTTGTAAGCGTGATATCAATCACAAGAAGGCTAAAAAGCAGGAAACTCCTCCGCCTATACCCATGAAGCAGAAAAGAGAGTACAAGCAGCAACAGCCCAAGAAAGAACATTGAAATCAACAGTATCGTAGGCCATTCATAAGGATCGAAGAAATAATGATAGTTCGAACTCGTATTCCCGATTATCGGAGGGCTGATAGAGAGAATGACCGGATTATTCCGCCCTTTTACATACTCTACAGTAACAGTGGAGTATGAGTATAGCTCATCCAAGGATACTGAATGATACATCCTTACCGATGGATAGGATCTAGGAGCCGGATATACGTAAGAATAGATCTCATTACCATCAACAAGAACCCTGATTCCACAGCCTTTGGTCTGGAAGGCAAGGGCCTCCCCCGCCCTTACCTTACCAAGTGGAAACGAAACCGAATAATCTCCGTTATTGAAATAAAAGGATTGGAATGGTAGGGAATATGATACAGCCAATCCATCCTCATATACGGTATATGATGTATCAAGACACCTGGAAGATGTACCATCTGGGGCTTTATAACCAGACTTCTGAAAAAGATAGGCAGGCTGGAACACAATAAAAAGCAGTAACGCCAGAGCAATGACAGCCAATACTTTTCTTAATGTCTTCCACGCCATCTAAGATTTCCTATCGCTTTGCAATCAGGTGGTTGCTTATCTTGTTTCCAACTACCTGTATGAGCTCAACCATTACAAGAATGACAACTACCGCAGCAACCATGTAGGAGGGATTGAACCTCTGATAACCATATCTTATCGCAAGATCTCCAAGGCCTCCTCCGCCAAGGGCACCCGCCATCGCGGAATACCCGATAAGGTTTATTATGGTAAGCGTTACCCCAGATACAAGAGAGGGCATCGCCTCTGGTATCATGACCTTTACGATAATCTGGGTATTTGTAGATCCCATAGCCCTGGCTGCCTGAATGACACCTGGATCAATTTCCTTTAGTGCAGACTCGACAATTCTTGCAACAAAAGGTGCTGCCGCAATAGAGAGCGGCACGATGGTCGCCTCCGTACCGATTGCCGTTCCGAGAATCAGACGTGAAAGTGGCATCAAGAGGATTATGAGGATGATGAAAGGAAAGCTCCTGAAGATGTTCACAATCCTCGAAAGTATTGAATTAATGACGGGAGACGGCTTTAAGCCTCCATGCTCCTCTGTATCCGTAATCTGCAGGATTATTCCCAAAGGAAGCCCTATAATCACGGAAAAGACTGTAGAAAAGAATACCATTTCCAGCGTCTCAATCGTAGATGAGAACACTATATCAAACATCCTGCTCATTTTTCCTCCTCCACGATGATGCCATTCTCCTCAAGAGCTGCTATGGCCTTCTCTTCTATCTCCTTATCCGGTCCGATATCGCATACCATTATACCGATCTCCTCGTCATTAACAATCTGCACCCCGGCTGCCCTGATATTAAAAATAGCACCCGTCTGCCGTGATACCGTTGAAAGTATTGGTGCATCGGTTTTGCTGCCTCTGAAGCGGAGAGTATAGCGCCCCCCATCCTTAGACCAGCGGACTACCGAACTGTGTACACTGGTAAGATTAGAAAGGAAATCCTTGGTCGTTGCACTCTTAGGATTTGCAAAGACATCGGCGACCTTGCCTTCCTCTACTATTCTTCCCGCATCGAGGACTGCGACGTAATCGCAGGAATCACGCACAACTTCCATCTGATGAGTTATCATGACGACGGTAAGATTCATCTTCTTCTGGATTTCCTTTATAAGAGAAAGGATTGCCCTCGTAGTCTGAGGATCTAGGGCACTTGTAGCCTCATCACAAAAGAGAATATCAGGATTCACAGCCAATGCCCTGGCAATTGCGACCCTCTGCTTCTGGCCGCCTGAGAGTGTGGAAATAGGGGCATTGCCGCGACCAGAAAGACCTACAAGATCCAAAAGCTCTTCCGTTCTCTTTTTTATACTCCCCTTATCCATTCCACATATCTCCATAGGATATGCGATGTTCTCCGCGGCATTTCTAGATGAGAACAGATTAAAATTCTGGAAAATCATTCCTATTCTACGCCTGGCATCTATGAGAGCTTTCTTCTCGAGATTATCAACCCTCTTATCATCATAGTAGACCTCTCCTTCATCTGGACGCTCAAGCATTGATATCAGGCGCACGAGGGTGCTTTTACCAGCTCCAGAGCGACCTATGATGCCAAAAACAGTATTGGAAGGTATATTTAAAGATACGTCATCGACCGCATGCAGCGAGCCATAATTACGTCTAAGATGCTTTAATGTAATTTCCATAGTGTTAATCTTATCAAAAGGCAGACATATTTTAAATCATTATTATCAATAAAATGATGTATTGAAACAAAAAAAGCTGGCAACTACCTACTCTCCCACGGACAAGCCGCAGTACCATCGGCGTGAGAGCGTTTCACTTACGTGTTCGGGATGGGAACGTGTGTTTCAACTCTGCTATGGTCACCAGACTGCTTGATTATGTATTTTTTTTAATATTTTGACAAGTACGTCAAAACTATTAAATGAAATCCTCCCTCATTGGGGTAAAGATATCCAGGAGAATCCCCTCTTCAATGCATGTGACACCGTGAACCATGTTGCTTGGATCATATACAGTATCACCAGCCTTTAGAACACGCTTTTCATCCCCTACCATGGCTTCAAAAACTCCACTCACCACATAGCTTATCTGCTGATGAGCATGCTTATGGGGAGAGCCAACCGCTCCTTTGTCGAAATGAAGCTCACATACCATCAGATCCTTTGAATACGATAAGACCTTACGGGTCATCCCCTCAGAAGGAGAGACTTCCGCAACCTCCTCTGAAAAACAGAAATACTTCTTATCATCCATTTCACACCTCCGTAAAACTAATTTTTACAATACTATCATGAATCTCTTTCCCTTTTAAGATGATAAGGGATGCAAGATCCTTATAACCTCTACCATACATGTTATGTGCATCAGTGAGGCAGGTCTGAGGCTCAACGCAAATAGAATTCATCCTAGGCGATGTATATATTACCGCATGATTGAAATCATCACTTGCTGTAATATGCATCTCGGCCTTATCATAACCTAACATCGCATCGATACTCCCTTCGGTTATGAAAAGAGCATCCTCATCCAGTAGTGAGACATCATTTTCAAGGCTTACATCATCACTGATGCTGCCGCTAGGGTATTTATCATCATCAAGATCGACACGTTTCTTTAAATTCACAAGTAATCGGCTGCAACCTTCTTTCATAAAATACGGATGCAAAGCCAAGCCATATGAGAGTTCCTCATCCCCTTTATTTCTGACTTCGAAATTCCATATCAATGAAGACTCAACAACCTTCAAGGATAAAACAAAATCCGCATCATAAGGGAAATCATCATCAGCTGAAGAGAAACGGACTATAGAGATAACCTCATCCTCTTTAATTCCGGTAATCTCAAATGGCATGTGTCTTAGTCTTCCATGCCTGTTACCTACGATCTTCTTCCCATTATAAACATAGAAACCATCACGAACCCTGTTTGGCGTTGGGAAGAGTATTGGGATACCATAAGTTCCACCACTTTCCTTTCTTTTTTCGTCAAAATAAACATATTCCCTTCCCTTAAACTTAATGGAAGTACATGTCATTCCATCTTTTTCATCAAAAACCGCTGTTAAGTTATCATTTCCAATTTTAACCATGAATGAAATTATAATGCTATTTACGTAAAAAGAAGAAAAATTATTTCACTTTTAGCAAACGAATATGGTATCCTATATTCCCCAAACAGATTCCAACATATTAAAAAAAGGAAGGAAAAAGTTGGAAATCTATCTCATTAAGAAGAAAATTTCAGATTCGGATACCGCACTAATTAATGCGGTAATGAAAAATGCACCTACACACATAACCAGAATCGAAGATTTGGATTTTATAGAAAAAGATTCATTGGTAATCATCTCGGCCGATTGTGATAACGCTGAAAAATGGAAGCAGCAGCTTTCAAAGATGGATGTCTATGCCATCTATTACATCAAAGAGCCCTTAGATAAATCCATCTGTTTCAATAAGACCTTTATCACATCCGGGGAACTTAGTTTCAATTCTCTTTTCGCAGCAGTTAAAGCTTTTGGTCTTAATAAAAAGAAAAGCAATCAAGATAAAGCCTTCTTTTGGGGTGAGAGTAAGAAAATGAAGGATTTAAAGGTAATCGCTGATCGAGCGAAAAAAGGGGATATAAGCATTCATATTTCAGGAGAGACGGGATCTGGAAAAACGATGCTTGCATATTACATTGCAGATGGAGCTGAAGTTATTGCCTTAAACTGTGCATGCTTAGATAGTACTTTAGCCATGGATAGCCTGTTTGGCCACGTGAAAGGAGCTTTTACAGGGGCCGATAATGATAGAACTGGCCTATGCCGGAAAGCAGATGGGAAAATACTTTTTTTAGATGAATTGCAGGATTTACCATATTCTGCACAGGCGATGCTTTTAAAAGTTCTCGAAAGCGGAAAGATGAGGCCATTAGGTTCTGACAAGGAAATAAGCGTACACTTTAAACTAATTACTGCCTCCAGCCTAAAAGAAGAGGAACTTGAGAAGAAAATAAGAAAGGATCTTCTATCAAGAATAGGAGTGGTAAAGCTCACAATTCCACCTCTGAGAGAAAGAAAAGAAGATATTCCAGCTCTTATAAACAGAAAAAAGACACAGCTTGCCAAGAAACATGGCAAATATGTTTTAGGTGATTTAACTCCTTGGTTAAACCATACATGGAAAGGGAACATACGTGAGCTTTATTCAAAACTGGAATATACATATGCAATAGGTGCAACCCCAAAAGAACTTGGAGGAATGGAAGTAAAGAAAGAAGTAAAAAAGGAGATAAAAAGATTTCCAAGTTTCGAAGAAATATTAAATCTCGAGATATAAAAAACCTCTCCTTAGAGGAGAGGGAGAAATACAAATAAAAAACCTGGCAGCTACCTACTCTCCCACGGACGGGCCGCAGTACCATCGGCGTACGGGCGTTTCA
>CALXOL010000023.1 GCA_944390015.1 uncultured Spirochaetaceae bacterium | reverse complement strand
ACTACTCTCCTCAGCCGAATTCTGTGTTTTTGCTTTTAACTTCTATCAAGGAGATGAAATATTCACTCGGTATCATGATCTTTCAAGTTTTCAAGAAGCTAAAAACAATAACCCAGATTATTCCGGCCTCCCCAAAAGAGAGGCCGAAAATCAACATTATTACGGTCTTGGATTGTCAAGGTTAGCATTGACAATGTCAGTCCACCACTGAGGATCAGTCTGAACCTTCATGTCCACGCATCCGAACATAAGCTCGCTTCTGAGCTCAGCATCAAGACTCTTATAAAGCTCATGCCACTCTGTAGCTGTTGAATTAGCAAATGCAGTAAGCATAGCAACTGCTGCATCCTTGTTGCCTTCTTCAATCATCTTTCCAGCTACTTCCTGGATCATTGCTGTCTGCTCATAGACGTCTGCAAGACGAGGATCACGAGCTGCCTTAACGATTTCTATAGCAGTCTCATAGTTGATTCTTGCCGTCTGCTGAACACCTGTTGCAACCCACCAGCCAGAATCCTGGTTGTATGGCTCAGTTCTAAGTCCCTGTCCGAAATGATATGGGAATGATGTCTGAGAAGCCCATACTGGTGTGATGTAGTTAACACTTGGAGCACCCCAGCCTACCCATACGAGACAACGTGCTTCCTCTGGGAGCCAAGCCTTTACGTTAGCAACCTGGAAGTATGTTGTGTTGTACATGTTAGTAGGTCTGTAGACGTAGTTAGGATGGAGGATATCACCAAATGGACCTGCGTTCACAGTTCTGGAGATATCAAACTCTGTTCCCTGATAGTAATCAGAGCAGAGATCCTTGATTGTCTGAACAGATACTTTCTCATCTGGTACGACAAAGAGTGGATACTCGTCAGCATCACCATAAGGATCGAGATCAAGGTCTGCGCAAAGGTTGGAGAGAGCTCTCCATTCTCTGAGTGTGCATCCCATGTTGTCTTCCTTGTTAGGAGCATAGACATTGTTAGGCTGGAACTCGCCTTCGCCATCCCAAAGACCAGTCTCAAGTGCGAAATCGATAAGATTGTCGCATGCGCGGAAGTTTGCTTCATCCTCAAAATCAACATAGTCGATTCTGCAGCGGTTAGCTGCTACGAATACTGCGTTGTCAGGAACACGTACTGCACACCAGATGTGTCCGCCATAAGCCTCGAGAACCCATGTGTCTGTTCCATCTGTGATGTTGATACACTCAGCAGCACCATTCCATCCGTACTCTTCAATCATAGCGCCCATGAATTCTACAGCCTCAAGAGCTGTTGAACATGTCTCAAGAGCGAGATCCTGGATCATGTAGCAGTCGAGGATACCTTCGTATCTGCCCCATACTTCCTTAAGCTTCTGTCCCTGCTCAGATGAACTGTCATAACCGCAGGTAGATTCGCCCATTGCAAGACCCTTATCGTTCATGAATGAATACATGCCATGAATATACTGGTTTGTATCCTTCTCATGTATATAGGATCCGAGAACCATTCCACCTGTTCCATAGTCCTTCACCTCAGGGAACTGGGAATAATCAGCACCTGCCCTACCGTTGAGAACTATGTCACGTGCGGTTCCTGCAGCCATAGAAGGAATGAGCCAGAGTCTGACGTCATCACCGCGGCTGTCACATGTGTGGCTGATGATTGTTGAACCATCAACTGTGGCATCCTTACCTACTGCAAAAATCGTACATGCAGCAAGGCTCTGAGTAGCAATCAATGCGAATACCATTAGTATTGCTAGAGCTTTTCCAACTTTTTTCATAACATCTCCTTTTAATGCCCCGCTTAATGCAGGGCACTTAGAATACAATTTAGAGTGTGGCTTTTATCGCAGCATCACCTGCCGCTACTGCAGCATCCCACCATGCTGGAGTATCTGGAGTGGACATGTTCTTATTTCCATGCATATATGTGGAGATAAGCTCATCAGAAAGATCCTTCCAGAGTTCATGCCAGGTATTAGCCTGTGCTGTTGAATATGCTGTAAGAAGATCCACAGCAAGTTCGCTTTCACCATTTTCAACCATCTCTGCAGCTGCCTGCTGTATAGCTTTTGTAGCTACATACTGGTCTGCCATTCTCTGATCACGTGCCTCGTGAATTGTCTTAATGGCATCCTGGTAGTTGATTGTCGCTGTCTGCTGTACAAGTGCGGTCACCCACCAACCTGAATCCTCATTGTAAGGTTCCTCCCTAAGTCCAATTCCAAAGTGCTCTGGAAGTGAGTTCTGAGAAGCCCAAACAGGTGTGAGGTATGTTGAATCAGGAGCACCCCATCCAAAGTATGCGAGACATCTTACTTCCTCTGGGAGGGAAGCATCGACTGTAGCAATCTGGATGTATGTGCAGCGGAAGCAGTTGATTGTTCTCTCTGCATGTCTTGGGTTGAGCGGATTACCGTAAGCGCCAGCCTCGACAGTCTTTGTCACGTCATATGGCGTTCCCTGATAGTAGTTGCTGGAGAGCTTATGGATCGTATCTACGCTGACCTTTTCCTGAGGAACTACGAAGAGTGGCCAGTTCTCATCCGGATTCTTCTCCTCTGGATCGAGGTTGAGAGTCGGATCAAGAAGCATCATTGCCATCCATTCCCTTCTTGTACTGTATGTTCTCTCCGGATTTGGAGCATATGTCTTACAAGGAATGAACTCACCTTCTCCATCCCAAAGACCATTTTCGATTGCGAAATCTACGATGTTCTCTGCATAGATGTAGTTCTCACTGTCGTTAAAATCAATGTGATTGATACGGGCTCTGTTTGCAGCTACGAATACGGCATTGTCTGGAACACGGACTGCACACCAGATATTTCCACCATAGGCTTCAAATATCCAGGACTCATTTCCATCTGTGATATTGATACACTCAGGAGTTCCGTTCCATCCATAGGTATTGAGGATTTCTCCCATGAACTCTACAGCTTCTCTTGCTGTTGAGCACTTCTCAAGAGCTAAGTCCTGAAGAAGATAGCAGTCGATGATTCCTTCAACCCTGTCATAAACTTCACTTAATTTCTTTCCCTGCTCGCTATTGCGGTCGAAAGAACAAGTAGACTCTCCCATTGCAAGACCCTTGTCATTAATAAAGGAATACATTGCATGGAGATACTGGTTAGTCGGCTCATCATATGTATATGTGCCGAGAACGAGTGAGCCTGGTCCATAGTTCTTTCCTTCTGGGAACTGGGAATAGTCGGCACCTGCCCTACCGTTGAGGACGAGATCCCTTGCTGTTCCTGCGGCCATCTCAGGGATAATCCAGACTCTGAGGTCGTCTGTAGTACTATCGCAAGTATGGCTGATCATTGTTGTTCCGTCATTGCTGGCATCTTTTCCTACTGCAAAAATCGTACAAGCAGCAAGAGACTGAGCAGCGATAAGAACCATTACCAAGCAAAGTGCTAAGATTTTACCTGCCTTTTTCATTTTTTCTCCTTTTGTACTTTACTCAAACGAAATTGATGTCTTCCCCCACTTCTTGGGAGAAGAGCACCAAATATGACTTTTATTCAGACCACTTGAGCATATTCTCGCCAACTGGTTCCTTATAAATTACGTAGACGTTGTCCGCATTCGCTGGATCATCAGGATTCTTGAGGAAGTATCCAACACTGTCGATACCCTGATTCTCAAGCTCCTGCATCTCAAGGAATGTCGGCCATGTGGCTTCTACTGCGATATCAGGATAGAACATGCTTGCCCATGTGAGGGTTTCAAGCGCACCTGTAAGGTGTCTTCCAGTCCTGTACCACATCGGAGTACCGAACTCCATATCATACGGGAAGTACGTAAGCCCCGCATCCGTAACCTTCTGGAGGAACTCATCCTTTCCTTCTGTCATGAGAGCTTCAGTCCTTGGTCCGGTGATCTTATCGATGAAGATCTCAGGAGTCTCCATAAGGATTGTCATCGCATCGGACCAGTCAGCCCATTCACGGTGTGATAATCCGTGGAGGGAAGAAGGAGATGCTTCACTCTTCATGAGGAACTGTCCTGAAAGGTTCATACCTGCCATCATTGCGACATCGAGGGAGTTCCTCTCCGGCTCAACGTAGACCATCTCACCAGTCTCTTCGAAATGCTCCCTGTCAAGGACTGTCGCAGGTGCAACATACGTCGATGTTACAGGATAGAGGATTTCAGCCTCATGCATGTCGATAGCAAGGTCAACATTTTCCTGGCGGATGATCTCAAGAACAGCATATGCGGCTCTCTCAGTAGGTGTTCCATCCTCTCTTCCAGGATATGTCCTGTTAAGGTTTCTGATGTCCTGATAAGCCTGGCTCTGTCCTGACGGATAGTTTACATATACGAATGGATCAGGCCACTGATCGAGTGGATGGGTGTATCTGTCTCCGATTCTGAACTTGGAAGTTCCCCATTCGGACTCTACATGGAAATACATCGGATATGCATCTCCAAGCATTCCTTCGGTAGAACCACTATAGTTGGATCTCGGGCAGATGATTACCTTACCTTTAGTAACCTCGATATTCTCCATCATCAGGTATGCAGCCATAGTGGATGCCGGCTCATAAGGATGAGGTCCACCATTGATGAATACTGTTCCACCCTCTACTCCAGAATCAAAGAAGAATACAGGAGTATCGAGCCATGTGCCCTTGAGGGACGGGACGTAATCACTGAACCACTTTACATCTGTAAGCGCATCGGATACGACGACTTCTTCCTTGAAGTGCCTGAGCTGCCAGAACTGTGCTGCAGCAATAGCTCCGATAACAAGTACGACTACTAAAATTATGATTTTCGATATCAGCCTCTTAGAGGGGCTGCTCTTTACAGTATTTGCCATCTTCCCCTCCATCACTTGATATGCAGAACCCTAAGCAGGAATGGAATGATACAATATGCATACATGATGTCATATACCCAATTGTCATTCTTTTTCCTCTTAAAGAAGCTCTTAACAAGACTGAGCGCTATGAGGCCGGCCATTACATAATAAATTATCTGAACCAGATTCTGTAAAAATACCATAGCTCTCCTCCATTAATACAAGAAATCGAACGTCGCCGGCGTGACGATCATTATTACTGCGATTACACCGAGTACGAGCATTGGAAGAAGCGCAGACTTAAGGAATCCTGTATAGGAGCCCTTGTACTTTGTCTCTTCGCATGCAAGTCTTCCTGTGATTCTTGATGGTGGAAGACCATCGCCCATCGGGAAGATAAGTGAAAGTGCCGCACAGATAACAGTAACATCCATACCGAACGTATTGAACATGAAGATGAGCGGTCCGCCGAGAACGACAGATACTCCGTAGTTGAAACAACCCTGCATGATCGGTCCGACGATGACGATGAGACAGTAAATGAGGATGAGAGGAAGTCCGAGGAATGTACTTCCGAGAAGACCTCTGACTCCTGTTGCAGCCATTGCACTCTGAAGAACTCCGATCGAAAGAACGTTTGCAACGAGTGGGAATACCTGCTCCATCGTATTATCAAGAATCTCACCATAATCCTTAACCGTTGTCTTCTTAGGATTACAGAGCAGAGCAACGATTGCGGAAATAACGAACATCAGAGGAAGTCCGAGAACTGGAAGGTTCCATGGCGCATAGACAGCAAGTACGAACAATGCTGCGATTACGACTACAGGAAGAAGAATCCTCCACCATGTCATACCTTCAGTCTTCTCAGGCAGCTGTGCGAGAATTGCTTCCTTGCTCTCCGGTTTTGCTCCCCACCCTACATATACGATACATACTGCACCAGCAATGATGATAGGAATGAGCAAGAGCCAGGTGAATCCTACATAAGGCATGTTCGCCTGTGCACACATGAGCATCGTCCAAAGGTTGATTGGAGGTGCAGCGGCAGATAGGATTGCAAAGAAGAAAATGAAGACGGTTCTCTTCTTCTGGTTCACGCCAAGGTGTGTGAGAACTATGTCTACAAGACCACCAAGAACGAAGATGGAGATGGATCCGGCACCTGTGATTGCACCAGGAAGGAGCATGAGAATGCCGAGAATGGACATGAGAACCCATTTGTTTCCAACTTTACTTACGATACCTCTGGTAACTGTGCTAAGAGCACCACTGTAGGCATAGATGTTTACGAAAATTGATGCGGCGATGAAGAGCATTGCCAAATCCAAGTTGACAAATAGACCCTCCACCAGATACCTGATAGGGCTTCCCAGCTCAGGTACCGCAATTACACCTGCAATCGCGAGTACCACAGCCGCTACAACCATGGAAATATCAGGTGACTTAAGCTTAATACTGCTAAGAATGAATGCGATGAGCATCACGATCAGCAATATCAAGGTTAACATTGTAGTGGACATTAAAAAAATCTCCTTTATAGCATTCGATTAATTTTAATATTCTTCCTTCTTACTTAACGAAGATCTGCTGACAGAGCTGAGAGAATTCAAGTGCGGAATCTACGATTGTCAGTGGGATTCCATACTCTGCGCTGATAGCGTCAAAACGACCATCGGAGTTGGAAGCTCTAAGAACAATCATCCATTCACTTACAGGGCATACGAGATCGATGATTCTCTCATTTCCGTTTGTAGGAATTGTTGATCTCTTATCCTGCTCAATATGTACAGCGATGATTGGGATATCCATCTCCTGACAAAGTGCGATGACTTCCTCGAGGTTGTCAATCTCATCCTCGATTGTGATTCCAGAAGCGCCAAGACCCTTATCAGTTGTTCCGATAACTGCAACGACTACTTCATACTTACCACTCTTAATCTCATCAAGTCTCGGAAGTGGCTCGTCTTCAAGATAGAAGTCCTCACCAAGAACGAAAGCCTTTGAAAGATTGATTAAGAGCCTGAGCTGCTTTGATCCAGGTCCCTGTCCAGCTGCAGTAAGCAGGAACGGGCAGTCATACTGCTGAATCGGAGCACCTGTAACCTCTGCAAATAAATATGCAGGAACAAGTGCCAGCATCATCACGACTAATACAACAGATAATGCAAATTTACGCATGTTCTCCTCCTAAAATTCTAGCATTTTACACAAAATATGCGTACCTATTTGCATAATAGCATATTTTTCTAAATTGGCAATGCAAAAAATTTAAAACATTGAAAATTGAGATTTGCGTAAAAATAATGGTTAAAATTTGTGAAAAACTTAAAATAGCAACATTTTGCAACAAATTTCAGTGTTTTATTTTATGCATGCAATCGATATAATCTTATCTTTTAATTTTTATTCATTTTAAACTGCATAAATATTCAATATCAAAAATATATGAATCGTGCTTTTCCTGATACGATAAAAAATTATCGCTAAGAAAACATCCTTTGTACATTTGAAACAAAATCCAACCCTTCTCCTTAGAACAATTGCCTGGCTTGATTTGAAAGCAAAAGGGTATATAATCCAAACTTGAAGTATTAATGTTTGCGAGGTTGGTATGGACATAAAAAAACTTTCCGATGAAATTCTTGCAGAGACTGAGAAAATCATTGTCGGGAAAACAGACTGCATAAAAAAGGTCATAATGGCTATCCTCTCTGGAGGGCATGTTCTACTCAACGACCTACCAGGAGTCGGTAAGACGACCCTCGTCAAAACCCTTTCAAAAGCAATTGGATGTGATTATAGAAGAATACAGTTCGTCTCAGACATGCTTCCCAGCGACATAATTGGAATGAACATATTCAATCAGAAAAGCGGGGATTTTGAACTCAGGAAAGGTCCTGTCATGACGAACATCCTTCTCGCAGACGAGATAAACCGTGCGATTCCAAGGACTCAGTCAGCCCTTCTGGAGGCGATGGAGGAGCATCAGATCACAATCGATGGAAATACATTCGCCCTCCCATCCCCTTTCATCGTCCTTGCAACGGAGAACCCCGTCGAAGCTGAGAGCACGTTCCACCTCCCTATTGCACAGATGGACAGGTTCCTCATCTCCCTCTCCATCGGATACCCTTGCGAAGATGAGGAAATCCGCATGCTGAAGATCGTTGGAGATGAAATTCCATTTGACAAGGTCAATGCCATCGCAGATTCAAATACTATTATTCAAGCCCAAGAGGAATGCAGGAAAGTACATGTATCGGATTCCATCGATTCATACATAGTTAAAATAACAAACGAGACAAGAAAGGATCCACGACTCAGCATGGGAGCAAGCCCTAGGGCAAGCAGGGCCCTATATCAGGCATCTAAAGCCTGGGCAGCGATGAATGGAAGGACTTTCGTCACACCTGATGATGTGAAGGATATAGTATATGATGTCCTTGTCCATAGGATGATGCTTGAGGAGAGTGCTGAATTCTCCGGTTTGACTGCAAGAGAGGTGCTGTCTCAGATTCTAAACGGAATCGAAGCCTCGGTAAGCGCCAAGGAAGAGGTAAATGCTTAGCAGGAGACACGCTGCACATAGTTCCAGCATATTCACTTCGACTGCTGCGATAATATTGACTGGAGTCATGGCCTTAATTTCTGCTCTCTACAGCTCAGTATTAATATTTTCAGCACTTTCAAGCCTCTTCTTAATCGGGCTTGTTTCCCGGATATGGACATATTCCTCCTCAAAAAATATTTCATTGAAGATGGATACAAGATCCCTATATTTATTTGCAGGAAACAACTGCCACTTAAATATTGAAATAGAAAACAATAAGTTTCTTCCTACCTCATATCTGAATCTTTTCATGCCACTTTCAAAAAACCTCAGCATAACACCAGAGAGGACAAGAAAACCCGACCAGTGGGAAATCATCCCTCTTGCAGCAAAAAACTACTCAACCACAGAGGTTGGAGAGGCAAAGCTAGGACGACTAAGATGGTATGAGAAAAAAGAGATAACTCTTCATTTCAAAGCAAACAGGAGAGGAGTTTCGAAACTTGAGGACTGGAGCATAAGAACTGGGGATGGCTTAGGCCTTTCCGAGACGGAAATAAGAATAAACAACGGAGGAGCCATAACCGTCTATCCGAGAATTATAAGCGTAAATACTGCAATCTTCTTCAGGAACCTCTGGAATTCAGAGACAGGAAGCTATGGTGTAATGGAAGATCTGAGCGTCATAAAATCGACAAGAGAATACCAGACCGGAGATTCACTGAAACACATAAACTGGAGACTGCTTGCACGTGCTCTACCCCTCTCGATAAACACATATGAGGACATACTCCCCAAAACCGTGCATCTTATATTCGATGGAGAAAGCTTCTCAGGCCCCAGAGCGCATAAAAAGGAAATGGAGGAGTGTATCAGCATAATAGCCTCAATCCTTCTTTCCTTGAAAAAACGCCAGGTGGACTGTTATTTCTCAATTTGTAAAGGGGAAGAATCAAAAGGCCGTACCATACGCCCTAAAGACGGCATAAGGGAAACGCTTTACACCCTTTCGGTCTACGAGCCGCTGGCAGAGAAACTGAATGATGCAGGAACGGAAATCGTTAAACAAAAAGCACAATTCGATATCACGTCAATACTTTCGACGAAGCCTAAGGTTGGGCGTTTCTATTACTTCTCATATGATGCAGTATCGATGGATGAAAACATAGCCAGGAACATTAGTAGAGAGGAGTTATGCATATTCTCCTACTTAGATACAAGAAAAAGGAGGATTCATGGGAATTTGAACATTGAAAGCCTCATAGCGGGAGGCCGCCATGAATGAGAGTAAATTCTTCAGCGCATTGATGCAGCAGCTGACAATAGTGGGATTCATATGTACTTTCTACAATCTCATCTCTTCCGAGGTTGTCAAGGGATTCTACCCTATTATGCTCTTCGGCTTTGTCCTCGTCATAGTCCCCTCCGTTCACCTCTTTCTTCTAAAAGAGAGGACTGCCAGAAGCCTGATAGTCCTCTGCTCCATAATCGTGCTCTGTGCTGAGGTACTTGTATTCATCCTCTCAAAGGAGAAAACCATTTCTCAAAGGCTTCAGGCAATTCCATTCCTCTTTTTCTTCTCGGCATACACAGTAAGACGCCTGTTGAAAGGAACGGATGTAAGGACGATGGTCAGGACGTTCGATGTCAGCATCCTGCTGATGCTCTCCATCGGAGTCTATCTTGCCGCTCACTCTTTAAATCTCCAGATTCTCTACCCTTCCCTGTTGAGCACATTCATCTCTTTTTCAAGCATAATTTATCTTCGCCAAAAGGAAGATGGAGGAACGAAGAACTGGGCTGTGACAATTCTTTCCCTCCTGCTCTCCGCGCTAATCGTCTATGCGCTTGTCGAATACTCTTCTCTGCTTGGGAAAGGCGTGCTTGCCATTCAGAACTGGCTGCTGGCAATCGGAAATGCCTTCCTTAGATTTGTAAACTGGCTATTTTCTCTTATTCCAAGATTATTCAATGTCGAAGATGACGGCGTTCTCGAATGGGAGACGGATGAGCAATATAGAGGCAACTAT
This sequence comes from uncultured Spirochaetaceae bacterium, assembly GCA_944390015.1. Classification (GTDB taxonomy): domain Bacteria; phylum Spirochaetota; class Spirochaetia; order Sphaerochaetales; family Sphaerochaetaceae; genus Ornithospirochaeta. The sequence goes on along the minus strand of CALXOL010000023.1, from coordinate 11,943 downwards.
GAACTGAACGGAATCATAGATAAAAGGATACTGGAACTCATCGTAATCGCAATCATCGTCATCATAGCGTTTTTCACTCTTCTTTATTTCATGAAATTCCTAAAGGTCGGAGGAGAAAAAAGAGCGAAGAAAGTGCTTGGTGAAAATAGAAAAGGCCCTGGCCTTCTTAGTGCATTGAGAAGGGCGTTTCTTTCCATTTTAAGCGCAATCAGGGTTAAGCTATACATAATGAGGAATAAGAACAACACTAAAGGGCTCTACTTCTATCTGATTAATAGGCTGAAAAGAGACGAGGAGAGGAAAATGCCAGGAGAGACGGCTAAGGAGTTTCTCATAAGGCTTTCAAACATATATGAACTCAGCGATATAAGAGAAGATCTCATTGCTCTTTCAGAGAAAATCAACGTGGCATTTTACGCTGAGCATCCTTCTCTTGATGATACATCGCTCTCAAATGCAGTGGCAATCAGGAAAAAAGTCAATATGTTCAGAGTATGCCGCGCTCTTACCTCTTTATGGAATAATCTGATTAACAGCATAAAAAATTACCGCAGTAAAAAAGAGGCTGGATAATAAAAGTTCAGTTAAGGCTTAAAACCATATTCATTTGCCATAAGCGATATTCCATGCGATGATTTGAATATGAAAAAAGCAATATCAGTCCTAATAATCTTAATCACGCTAATCATTTCGCCTCTGATGGCGGCAAACATGCAAAAGACATTCTCTGGTGACAGCACTGAATATCAGATGGCATACGCACTCTGTATATCCGCAGGTGTTCTTCCCCCATCTTCCGTTCTCCCAATCACTGGAGCGGAGATTGCAGAAGCTCTTTCAAGAATCCCCTATGATAAGCTCTCTCTGGATGAAAAAGCTGCATATGATGACCTCATGGGAAGACTTGAGTTTACACCACTGCATAATTACGACAAATTCGGAATAGACCCCACCCCTCTATTCTCTTTCGATGCTTTTGCCCGCAGCGGGGAATCCAGCTATGAGAACGACCTCCTTTTCAAGAGAGAGGATAGGATGGAAGCGATTGATTTTGCTTTTAAGATGAAATTCGCAGATGTTGGCTATGGATTCTTCAACTGGCTTCAGCTATCTCCAGAGCTTATTAACCAGTCAATAACAGGCCAGCATTTTGGAACTAATTTCGATACATGGTTTGAAGGTAAGATCACTAGGCTTCAACATGAAGGGATATTCGATGCAGGCCTTCTCTTTGGAAACGACTGGATGAATTTCTCCGTAATGAGCGGCCGTCAGGAGATGGGTTACGGAAAAACAGGTAATCTTGCCTTAGGAGACAACTTCAGACGTCAGCAGTACCTCAGGTTGCACACCTTCTCAAGGTGGTTCGATTACACATACTCACTAACCCACTATGGAAAGATGCAGAATAACAGCAGTAATAAACCTGGAGATTTAAAGATGTTCTCAAACGGGGAGGTTTTCAGCCTTCCTCAACAGGTATTTCCTCTCCATCGTTTTGAATTCAAGATCGCAGATAAGGTTCAGATCGCAGTCGTAGAAGGTGCGATGATGTATATCGAAAGTGTCTTCGACCCGAGGATTTTAAACCCATTCCTGTTCATCCATGGTTTTGATAACTATGCAGATAACTGGGAAAACCCAGTGGATGAAGGCGATGAAGCCAATAACATACTCGTACTAGAGCTTGGCTATACTTTCCTTCCTCATCATAGGATTAACCTACAGGCGATGTCTGATCAGATTCAAATGGGAGGAGAGGAAAGGAACGTTCCAAACGCTCTTGCATTCCTACTTAATTATGAAACTTCATGGGTTATCGATAAGGCATATATCAACGGGTATGTAGAAGGTGCTTATGTGATGCCGGCTGTATACTTGAACAATAAAATAGCTGAGAACAACGATTTTTATAATCACAACTATGACTTCATTGCAGGTTACCCAATGTGGGGATATGATGGAGCCACTGACGGTGATATCGATTACGTCGGATACAAATACGGACCGGATTCGATAGTATTCTCGCTCGGTGCCACATGCGGTATTCCAGGAACATTCTCATTGGATGGATCGCTTACATATGTCATCCATGGAAAGTATGGACTGGGCTATCAGGAGATTGTCGCAACAAGAGAAGAGGCAGAGGCGGCAAAGGCTTTCTCACTTCCACTATCAGATGCGGAGCATAGGATTGAAATCCTTATAAAGGGAAGCTATCAGGCGATAAAAGGTCTTGAGATAAAGAGTGGAATAGGTTTCGTGCAGGCTTGGAACCATCTTACTGAGAAGAATAAGAATTTCACCGATGCACAGTTCTATATCGGAGTGAAGTTCGATCCTGTGACAATGTTCGCAAAAGGATCAGATGATGTTTAAGAAAATCTTGATAATGCTGCTATCACTTTTTTGTGCCTTCAGCATTTCAGCCGACGATGTGAATGCATTCATAATCCCACTCTCCTCTCCACTCTATGACTTGATGGACACGCTTTACGCCATTGCAGGCAATGCTTCTTCATCCTCTTCAAGACCATGGAGTTACGGCGAGGCAAAGAATATTTACGCCTATATCGATTCAGAAACTTTCAATGAGAGGGAAAAAGATTTCCATGCTGAAGTTGGAAGCATACTGAAAGAATGTGCTCCCAGATGGATGTTTGATGACAATACTTTCGGATTTTCTGCAAATCTTAGTGTAAATCCTGAAATGTATGCACATACTAACAGCACATATGATAACGATACAGACTGGGCATATGCGTATGAGGACCGTCTTGCCTTTTTAGAAGGAGAGTTGGACTTCAGTGCATTCTCCTCTCTTTATGTCTATGTGAATGCAGAATTTACACAACATAGATGGGCTTCTGATAATATTGACTACTATGACATATCGAAACTACCCTCTTCAATGATTGGAGCAAACAATGTAACTGAAAATACAGTCCCAATCGGAGCTGAGATCTACAGAAAGGCCTTCAGCTTCAATATTCCGACTCATGTGCTCAACATGGAGGTTGACTGGCCTAAGAGGGCTGTATTCTCTCTTGGAGGAGAGTACTGGAATCTGCTTATCGGAAGAGAAAGGATGAAATGGGGGACATCCCATATATCGAATCTTCTTATCGATGATTACATGGAATACCATGATGCATTGAGATTCACTTTCCGAACGAAAAGTATTTTCCGCTATGAGATGCTCCTATCCTTCTTTGATGGAAGCTTCACCAGTGACCAGAGTACGCATGATGCGGCAAAAATACTGATGGCACACCGAATTGAGTTCCGCCCTGTAAAATGGCTAACATTCTCTCTTTCTGAGAACGTGATGTACCAGTATTCAAGTGTGATAGAAGGCCAGTATTTCAATCCTGCCTTCATATTCCATAATCTCGGAAACAGGGCGCTTTTCAACGCAATAGCATGGGCAGAGATTACAGCATCCCCTTATAAGGGAATCAACATGTATGGACAGTTCGTCATAGACCAGGGAAAGCTGCCTGAGGAGTCGGCCTCAGAGCAGGATGCCTGGGGATTGCTTGCCGGAATTGAATATACCCATCTTCTCAAAGTTGGTTATATAAAGACGGATATCGAATTCGCCTACACTACCCCATTGCTTTATAGACGGGATAAGGTTGATTTCATCGTCTCTCATCGTGATCCTTCATGGAACGGAGGTGGCGCCCCCTTAAAGCTTTACTATCTGGGCTTCAAATACGGCGGAGATGCGATGGTTCTTAACATGGATCTTGAATATGTTATTCCAGAGAGCCTTCGAATCGGCCTCATATGGCAGGGGATGTTACATGGCGAGATGAGCATGTTCATGAGTCATAATAATGAAAATGATAATGGTGGCTATCCGAACAGGGATGGAAGAACCCCTTCAGGAGAGGTATGGAAGGCGATGCTGTTCTCTTTGTACGGAGAGTACGATATCCCCCTTGCTATTGATTTTATAGAGCTTGGCTTAAGAGGAAGCCTATCATGTCTGGTAAAAGCTGAAGGCGGCTCAACATCCTCAGATTTTCAGTTCTCACTGGCTTTCATGCTAAGAATCTGATCCATCTGTCTTCTGTAAAAGCTTTTATATCTATTGACCTTTATTGCCGCTTTATGCTTATGTATTGCAGGAATCATGGCAATGGATCTTAAGAAGCTTCTAAACAGGGAGCAGGCAGCGGCAGCAGAGACATTAAACGGACCTCTTCTCATCATAGCAGGAGCTGGAAGCGGTAAGACGAGGATGATCACATACCGTATCGCAAATATGCTTGAAAACGGTATAAAAGATGAGAACATCCTCGCACTTACTTTTACCAATAAGGCCGCAAAAGAGATGAGTGACAGGATTAAATCCCTTACAGGCAAGAAACTTAAGGGATTGACTGCAACGACCTTCCACTCTTTCGGCCTTATACTTCTTAAAAAATACATACATCACCTAGGCTATCATAATAATTTCAGCCTATATGATGCAAATGATAACCAGGCTTTAATAAAGAACTGCATAATAAATCTCGGCTATCAGATATCCGATTATAACATCTATACCATTGCTTCTCTTTTTTCGGATGTTAAAACAGGAAGAAAGACATTCAATGAGGAGGGAACCGCGGTAAGGGAGATATATAACGAATGGTTGCTCTGCCAGAAGGCTTACAACGTAGTTGACTTTGATGATCTGATACTTCTGCCAATAAGGATTTTCGAGAAAAAATCATATATCCTTGAAGAGGTTCAGGAACGTTACCGTTATATTCTCGTAGATGAATTCCAGGATACGAGCCTTCTGCAGTACAAATTCGTCTCCATGATAGCAAAGAAATACAGGAATATAGCAGTCGTCGGAGATGATGATCAATCCATTTACTCTTGGCGTGGTGCCAATTATGAAAACATTAGGATGTTTGAAAAAGATTTTCCGGAGCGAAAGGAATTCAAATTGGAACAGAACTACCGCTCCTCTGGAACAATTTTAAAAGCTGCAAATGCAGTAATACAGCATAATACTGAGAGAAAGGAAAAAAGCCTCTGGACAGACAGTAATGAAGGGGCGGAAATCTCAATACGCGACCATGAAACGGGAGAGGAGGAAGCATCCTTCATTGCTGAAGATATAAAAAGAAGAGTTAGAAACGGTGAAAAGCTCTCCTCTTTCGGAATACTCGTAAGGACGAACAGTCTTATTACCCAAATCGAGAATAACCTGATGGAACACTCCATTCCCCATAAGATTTCTGGAGGCCAGAGCTTTTATGACAGGAGAGAGATACGGGACATACTCTGTTATCTGAAAGTACTAGTAAACGCACACGATGATGTTTCCCTGCTGCGCATAATCAACACACCGAGAAGGGGAATTGGAAGAACCACGATAGAAAAACTCAGAGAGTATGCTGATAAGAATTATAAGAGCCTATATGATTCAATTAATGATCTTATACTATCAGATGCATTACAGGAGAGGACAAAGAAATCCTTAATGTCATTTATCAGTTTAATAAAGAAATGGAGGAACACAAACAACCTTCGTTCTCTTATTGAAAATATTATCAATGATATCTCTTACAGAAATATGCTACTTGAAGAGTACCCTGATAGCCCGAAAACAGTTGAATACAAGATGACTGGAATCAGGATTCTGTCCGACCGGATAAACAGGTATCTAGAAAGAAATCCTGATGCGACACTTTCTGACTACATAAACGTGACTGCCCTCGTTAACGAGGATGATGAGGATGATGATAACAAGGTAAGCCTTATGACGATGCACGCATCCAAAGGGCTTGAATTCGATATCGTATACATAGCGGGCATGGAGGATGACATAATACCATCCAAGAGAAGCCTGGAAGAAGACCTAGATAACATCTATGAGGAGAGAAGACTTTTCTATGTTGCAATAACAAGGGCCAGGAGAGAACTGATAATCAACTATGCTTTGAAGAGAATTAACAGCATGGGAGAAGTGAAGACTGCCCTTCCAAGCCGTTTTCTAGAGGAAATTCCACAGGATCTACAACAAAACAAACAATTGATGCTTGAAGAAAACAGAAAAAACAGCATAAATGAGCTTAAAAATTTCCTAAAACGTATATCGAAATAGCATGTTTAAATATTAAAATAGTTTATTTTACTATTGTTTTGATTTAAATATAATATTTAATATCTTATTTATTTAATAATTTTATTGAGTTATTTATTACAATACAAGAAATTAATATATTATTTTGATTAAAATTATACCTAATTTCATGTGTTCAAATGTTTGATACGTTGTAAATGACTTTTTTCTGCAACTTGTTATCCTATACATGAAAAGGAAAAACTTATGGAAAGATTTATAGCAAACTGCAGAAAAGAAAACGAAGAAACAAATTACGTCATATCCCTCGATTTCGTTCTAGGACGGGGCAATAAAACTGAAAAGAAAATAATAAAGTGCTATAGCGAAAACGATAGGAATAAGGCCGAAGAGACTTACATGAAGGCAGAAAAAAAGGCCAACGATCTTAACTGCCTGCTTCATAAAGAGATCAGCCTGCTCTCCTCTATAGATATCGATGAAAAAGATACATACATAAAGAACCTCAACAGCATAATTATCTCATCAGAATTCTCAGCCTTGATTTCATTTTCCCGTCTTTCACGTTTTGATCTAACGGATATCGAAGAGCAATGTCTTGAGCTTCTCATACAGGAGAAAATATTCGGGCTTGAGAACCTTGAGTTCGAAGATCTGACAAAATACATATACAGCATCAAGAATATCAGTGAACTGGATTACGATCTCGCAATTGGAAACATCATCGGTAAGCTCCCTTCATTGATGGAGCTAATAGAGTGTTACCTGATTGAGGAAAAGGATTGTACGATAAATGAATTGCTATCGCCGAAGAATAAAGGAACATTCTTTATTCATGAAAGGGTTACAGATTATAATGCTAACAGCGCGTTGTTCCTTGATAATTCAATAGAGATGATTTCCAGCATACTCTGCCGCCTAATCAGCTTAAAAAGCGGCATAGGCTTATCTCGCTTAATTGAGATATTCAGGACGCAAGGAGAAAGAAGAATAACAAAAGAAGGGCTAAGCGTATGCAAGGATAGGCCTTCAAAATCTCAGCAAAAACTATTTCGTTCATATAATATTCCTATACATGAACTTAGTCTTTTAACATTAGATAAATTAATATTACATACGTTAATACATTAGATACTATAAAATTTTGATATTATAATTATATGATATTATATATAAACAATATTATAACCAATAAAAATTAAAATAATTTAATGTATTATAAATATAAATATCTAGGCATATCCCAATTATTCCGATATGCCTAAATACTATAATGATTAATTATTAGAATATTTCTTATAGAATTCTTTTAATGCAAAACGAACACCAGCAGACCATCCAAGACCTAAATCATCGAAGACAGCCTCAAGTTCCTCCTTAAAGGAAGGCTCCAAGGAAAAGGTCGTTAGTATCTTCTTTTCCTTAACATTCGCAGAAAATACGGCCTTGGCTTTCTTTCCGCTCAAACTTTCATTTCCCAATTCTTCAATTCCATCGGTTTTCTTAAGTGCCATATTAATACCTTCTTAATCAGTTTCTCCAAATATTAGCATCAAGCTCCGTCAATGCCTGTACAGTTATATTCTTAAGCCCTCTTCCCCGCACCTTGAAAGTCTGAGGAATCTTATTGGCTTCCTGTGCCTTTCTGAATAGCGGTTCTACAGGGATTTTAAAAACCTTAAACCTTCCACTGGATACGGCAGCATTATAAATGTCCCGATGCTGTCTTATCCTCTCATCAAAGGAGTTGATTATAATCTTATTATGTTTAACATTTGAACGCATGTTCTTCTTAAGCCTGGTCAACTCATCGATAAATATCTCAAGTCCATCTAAGCTGAAAACCTCAGGTGTCATCGGTGTGACAATTTCATCACTCGCAATCAGGCAACTTCTCTCCAGACGTCCCAATCCAGGAGAAAGATCCAAAACAATATGTTCAAATTTATCTGAAACTTCTTTAATCAGGTCCTCAAGCACGTAAGGCTCCTCGGCAAGCTTCGTCTCACTGTAGTTTTTCAGAGTACCGCCGATACCGAACGTTGGCAGAATGTTTAAATGAGATAATGCAGGAACGCTTACGATAGCATCCGTAACGAAACATCTGCCTTGAAGAACATCTGCAAGCTCGTACTTCGGAGGATCGGATAGAAACCACGAGGATGAATTGCCCTGCGGGTCACAATCAATGATAAGAGTCTCATGGCCGTTCAAAGCACTCTGGCATGCAAGAGAGCCGGAAATCGTAGTTTTCCCTACTCCGCCCTTTTGAAGATGAAATGCAACCGTCTTGGCCATGTATTCCTCCGAATACCTGAATTATAAAGCTGAATTCCTTTAGAGACAATATAAAAGTAAAAAAAAAGTAAAATTATACTTTATTTCAATAATTATTTTGTATTTATTAAAGGGAATTAAACTGAAAAAAATTCATTTAATTTTATTCTTATATTATTACCTATAGTAATTATATTATTTCCATATAATTACATATTTGTTTTTATTTATTATTCTATAATATTGAAATAATAATTCTTTCTGCTTCTATGAAGCCACTATTAATATAAATGAATTTGAATTATGATTATTGCTATGAAAATAATAAGTTGGAACGTTAATGGAATACGAGCTGTTATGACTAAAGGATTCAAGGAATTCATTGAGATCCAGGATTCTGACATCATATGTCTACAAGAAATAAAAGCAACATCTGAAGACTTTGACTTTTCCCAGTTCGGAATGAAATATTATATAAATAGCGCTGAAAAGAAAGGCTACAGTGGTACTGCGATTCTTACTAAAAATGAACCAATCAATGTTTCATACGGCATAGGAATCGAACAATTCGATAATGAGGGAAGAGTTATTACTGCGGAGTTTAAAGACTTCTATCTTATATGTGCGTACATTCCAAACAGCCAAAAGGAGCTGAAAAGACTTGACTACAGACTTGATTTCGATTCTCACCTTCACTCCTACATGAATGAGCTTAAGAAAACAAAGGCTGTTATTCTCACAGGTGATCTTAATGTCGCCCATAAAGAGGTAGACATCAAGAATCCCAAAAGCAATGAGAGAAATGCAGGATTCACGATTGAGGAGAGAAATGATTTTACCAAGCTGCTCTCATATGGATACATAGATACATTCAGATATTTCTATCCAGATGTAAGTGATGCTTATACCTGGTGGTCCTACATGTTCAAAGCAAGAGAAAGAAACACAGGTTGGAGAATAGATTACTTCGTAGTATCTGAAAATCTTATTTCTAAGGTAAAGGATTCCATCATATTAAAGGATGTACCAGGTAGTGATCATTGTCCGATTGAATTGGACTTATGTGACTGAGGAAGGCAGGTAAACCCTGCTTTTTTTATTATTCAATATATCATAACAAATTATATTATTCTTAATTGTTGCGCTTTTAATGAATTTGAGAAATATCGTTTTAAAAAATATACTTATGAAAAATACTCATAAGGAGGCTACTACACTTATAAATCTTAATTCACTGTTTCATTCACTAAATATCATATTCATCATCCCCTTTAAGATTAATAAAACAATATATACTTCGGAATGAGACAGCTGGCTTACGGTATTTAAGGAATCTGTTTGGGAAAACAAGAAATACCGTAAGCCTTTTTCTTATAACAAATAAGAAGGAATCTCTCCTCGCTGCTGGAAGATTTTCCTCTTCTGGGTGTCCAAGATCTTCTTACAAAGCCTAATCGAGTTCGGCGTAACCTCCACAAGCTCATCATCCTTTATGAACTGAATTGCCTGCTCAAGGCTCGGCTTTACAACAGGGGTAAGTGTTACAGCCTCATCCTTCCCGGAGGCTCTAAGGTTTGTTAGTTTTTTCGTACGAGTAGGATTTAAAAGCAGATCTCCATCCCTGTTCCTCTCTCCTACGATCTCACCTTCATACACATCATCGCCAGGGACAATGAAGAATCGACCTCTATCCTCAAGCTCCCAAATACCGTAAGCTACAGCAACACCAGTTCTATCAGATATGAGGGACCCCGAATAACGCTCAGGGAAATCGCCTTTATACTTCTCATATCCTTTTAAGTAGCTGTTCATTATACCAAGGCCCCTCGTATCCGTGAGAAACTCATCCCTATATCCAATCAGCCCACGGGAAGGAACCTCAAAGCGAATCTTGACCCTTCCACCAGCGGTATATGTAATATCATTGACCTTACCCTTACGCCTTCCAAGCTTCTCCATAACTGTTCCTGAGTACTCCTCTGGGCAGTCGATATATAAGATTTCAACAGGTTCGGTCCTATCACCATCAGAGTCAGTATGGAAGATGATCTTAGGCCTTCCAACGCAAAGCTCATATCCTTCTCTTCGCATCTGCTCGACGATAATGGCCATCTGGAATTCTCCTCTGCCTTTTACAGTGAAAGTATCGTCGGCATTCTTCTCAACGCGAATAGAGACGTTCCTGAGCGCCTCACGCTGAAGGCGTTCCCATATCTTAGCACTGGTAACGGCTTTGCCATCCTTTCCTGCGAAAGGAGAGATGTTTTTTGAGAACATCATGGAAACGGTAGGCTCATCGACTGTAATCCTTTCCAGCGCTTTAATTTCATCCTTAGTACAGATCGTATCACCGATGGAAACATCATTTACTCCGGAAAGAACGATGATATCCCCTGCATCAACATGTCCAGTCTCCTTCATCTGAGGTCCTTCATAGACCTGAAGACGAGTAACTCGAAGGGGCTCGGTCCTATCTTCCTTTACACAGATAAGACTATCATTCGTGCTGGCATTTCCATTTACAACCTTTCCGATAGCAAGACGCCCGAGAAAGTCGGAATAAGAAAGATCTGATACAAGCATCTGGAACGGCTCCACATCATCAAAAGAAGGAGCTGGAATGTATTTCAAAATCGCATCGAGAAGAGGATACATGTTATCCTTAACATCATCCAGGCTTTCTCCGCATTTACCATCACGTCCGTTTGCATAGAATACAGGAACATCAAGCATATTCTCATCGTTGCTAAGTTCAAGAAGAAGATCATAGACTTCGTTCAAAACCTCATCGGGACGAGCATCAGCCCTGTCAATCTTATTAATTACAACAATGGGAGTCAGCTTCTTTGCTAGGGCTTTTTCAAGTACAAATCTTGTCTGAGGAAGAGGTCCTTCAGCAGCGTCAACAAGAAGAACAACGCCATCAACCATGGAAAGACCTCTTTCAACCTCTCCGCCAAAGTCAGCATGGCCCGGAGTATCTATGATGTTGATTTTCACATCCTTCCACTTTATCGCACAGTTCTTAGCACTGATTGTGATTCCTTTCTCTTTTTCAAGATCTCCACTATCCATAACTCTTTCACCATCAACAGCCTTTCCAACAAGACCGCTCTGGCGAAAAAGTGCGTCAACCAATGTCGTCTTACCATGGTCAACATGAGCAATTATCGCAATATTTCGGATATTTTCATTTCTCTTAATCATACCAAGTGAGAAAAATACCATAAATTAAACTTAATTTAAAGCACTAAATAAAATTATAAAATAAAATATGAGCAAAACCTGGATTTGTTAACTTAAGAAAAAGAAACGGGTAATAGTAAAAAATTATAAAGCAAATGAAATAAATCCTGATATCATTTACTTTGTGCATTTAATAAAAATTAAAATAAATTTTATATTTTAAATGCAATATGATATATAAATTATATAGCAATTAAATAAAACAGATATAAAACAGACATAGTAAAACTATAGAAAAGAATAACAAAGAATAAAAAAACCTCTCCGATGAGGAGAGGGGAAAATACAAATAAAAAACCTGGCAGCTACCTACTCTCCCACGGACGGGC
>CALXOL010000022.1 GCA_944390015.1 uncultured Spirochaetaceae bacterium | reverse complement strand
TATGTGTTGATTCTTGCATCGATGAGGTCGTTAGCATATGGGAGGTTCTCATTTACATAGACATCGATTCTTCTATCGATAATGTCATCTGCGTATACAAGATTGTCATCGACATACCTATCAATCTCATTCCTGATAACATCAACAGCGACATCAGAAACAGAAACATTGTTGATTCTGCTGATCTCACTCGCGATATATTCCGCATATTCAGCTTCTTTTTCGCTTATGACGCTATCTACATAAGAAGCTATCTCATTCTGTACAGTCTCATCATTAAGTATGATACTCAGTACACTTCTTGAAAGAGCCTCTGCAATAGCAGGATCCTCAACGAGTGAATCCACGTATGCCTTTACCTCGCCTTCCACTGAAGAAGAGATTGAAGAGATGAACGCCTCATCATCCTCCACCCTTGCAACAACTTCAGTAATCAAAGCTTCCTCATCGGCCCTTGCACTTGTACTTGTTTCAAGAGGCTGATTCACATTAACGAGTTGGGCATTCTGCCTCTCTCTCGCATCATCTAGCACAGAGCTGTCGAAATCAGGACGTACCTGCCATAAAAGTGCAAAAACGAAAATCGCAAGCACAACTGAGAAAGACAAAAGAATGTATCGTAATTTCTTACCCATAACTAACCTCTTGCTAAAATAGTATCACAATATTCTTTGACTTGTCGATAAAGAGTTAATTTATCTCCATCATTTATAATTGTAACAATTGTACCGCTAAAAGTTTCAAAAGTGGTAATAATATCTTTCTGATTTTGCTCTCTTTTTCTAAAATCCTCTATTTTCGTACCATTTCTTGCCTCTGCGCGACGTGCTCTTAACTCAAATGGAGCATCTACGAAGATTATTTCATCACAAATGGCATCAAGCCCAAGACGGGTAAGAATTGCGGCGTTTATCACGACATTACGACCTTCAGCCTCAGCCTTTCTTGCTCTTTTCTCAGTCTCTTTCACCATCCAAGGATGGCTTATCGATTCAAGAGCCTGAAGACTTTTCTTATCGGAGAATACGATTGATCCGAGTTTTTTACGGTCTATCGCATCATCTGTGAGGATCTGGGAGCCGAATACGCTTATGAGCTTCTCCTTGTTCTCTGCCAGAGCCTCATGCCCAAGCTTGTCCTCATCAATTACGAAAAAACCCTCTTCTTCCATCAGCGATGCGACCACGTCTTTTCCCGCACAGCTTTTCCCCGTCAATCCTATTATCATCAGTGCATATCCCCCCAGCACTCCCCATGCTCTACGGAGGCCCGTACGGGGATAGAGAGCTCCGTCGTGTTCTCCATAATGGATTTAACGCTTCTCTCAACATCCTCCATCTCGCTGATGGGGCATTCGAAAATCAACTCATCGTGCACCTGAAGAACAAGATAGGACTTATCCCTGTCAGAGAGTGCGATCATCGCTCTCTTCATAATCTCACTGGCACTACCCTGTATGACCGTATTTACAGCAACCCTCTCTGCAGCGTTCTTCTCGGTCTTATTCTTGCTGTTTATCCCCTGGATCTGGCGCCTATGATGGAAAAGCGTCTCGACATAACCTTTTTCTTCCGCACTTTTGACGGTGCTATCGACAAAGCTGCGAATACCGCTATAGCGTTCGAAGTAGAGATCTATGAACTGCTGAGCATCTTTTCTTGTAATCGAGAGTTCGTTTGAAAGTCTGAATGCCGACATTCCATACATGATGCCGAAGTTGATCGTCTTTGCTATCTGCCTCTCACTATGGCTGATGCTTTCTATATCCTTATTAAATATCAGGCTGGCCGTATACCTATGGACATCTATGCCATTGATGAAAGCCTTTCTCAGCTCCTCATCACCTGCCATGTGAGCAAGTACGACGAGCTCAATCTGTGAATAGTCGGCACTAATGAATATATTCCCAGCCCTTGGCACGAACGCACTTCTTATGAGCCTTCCCTCATCCGTACGTACCGGTATGTTCTGCAGATTAGGATTCCTGCTGGAAAGCCTTCCCGTCGCAGTCCCCGTCTGAAGGAAACTGGTATGGATCCTGCCATCAGCACCTTTAAGCGTAGGAAGCACATCAATATAAGTGCTTTTAAGCTTTGAAAGCATCCTATAATCGAGAATCCTTTCGACAATCTCCCCTCCCCCGTTCTTTCTCAGCATCTCAAGAGTCGCACTATCCGTGGAATATCCCCTATGGGTCTTCTTTCCAGCCTCAAGCCCCATCTCGGAAAAAAGAACCTTTGCAAGCTGCTGGGTACTGTTCAGATTGAAATCATGTCCTGCAAGATCAAAAATCCTTTGCTCGAGTTTTCTCACCTTCTCATCGGTCTCTTTCTTGAGATCCTCCATCTTGGCATCTGATATCTGGATTCCTTTCCTTTCCATGGATGCAAGAACCCGTATCAGAGGAAGCTCAATAGCGCGGAATGTGTCAAGCATCTCATTCTCAATGAGACGTTTCAAAAGAATATAGTAAAGGCGCAGTGTGATATCCGCATCCTCAGCAGAGTACCTTGTAGCATCTTCCAAGGATACACTCTCAAAGCCCTTCCCTTTCTCAACCACATCTTCAAAAGGAAGCATCTCATATGCGATGAACCTCCTTGAGAGGGCCTCGAGGTTGAATTGCGCCTGATTGGACTCTACCATCCAAGCAGCAATCATCGTATCAAATTCGATATTTGAAATATCAGAACCGAGATTCCAAAGTATTTTCAAATCATATTTAAGATTCTGACCGACGGTACGGATCTTACCGCTTTTAAAATACTTGTCAAAAAGTGCCTTGACCTCATCTCTCTTTAGGTATTCATTTCCACCTGCAAAAAGAGGGCAGTAATAAGCTTTTTTCAGCTCATAAGAGAAAGAGAAGCCAAGGATCTCGGCATCATCCTCAAATCCGGTAGTCTCCGTATCGAAAGCCATTATTCCGTCATGGAAGGTTATGCAATCTTCAAATTTCTTCTCTATTCTGCTTATATCCAGAAGGCACTCATATTTTCCCTCCCCCTGATAGAAAAGCTCATCCTCCCTTATTGCACTCTCACTTTTAATCTCATCATCTTCATTTTCAACAGGTTCATCCGCCTCTCCTTTCCCAAGTTTCCTTAAAAGGCTCTTAAGGGAAAAAGATGTGAAATCAGCTCGTGCGTTTTCCTTATTGATCCTAGCAGTTTCAAGCTCATCCAGATTAAACGTATCATCTAGGGCATCAAAGGAGAGTGTGACGAGTTCCCTCGAGAGGAAAGCCATGTTTCTGCCCTCCTCAAGCCTCTTTCGAGTACTGGCTGAGATATGTTCGAGGTTCCTATATATACCATCAAGACTCACATATTCAGAAAGAAGCTTTACAGCGCCTTTTTCCCCAATACCCTTGACCCCAGGCACATTATCGGATGAATCCCCAAGAAGGGAAAGATAATCGATGATCTGTTCAGGACGTACAGAAAAGTTCTCATAGACCTCTCTTGAAGTAAAGAACGCATAGCCCGTCTCCCCTTTCTTTGGCGGACGAAGAGCAGAGACCGCAGGAGATACGAGTTGAAGAAGATCCTTATCTCCTGTGAACATGACGCTCCTGATGCCTTTTTTCTCGGCAACACATGTAAGGCTTGCAATTATATCATCAGCTTCAAAGCCAGCTTTTGAAAGAACGGCAACCCCCATCTTCTCCAGAGTCTCTCTGATAAGGGGAACCTGAGCGTGAAGATCCTCTGGGGCTTTCATCCTGTTTGCCTTGTATTCTGGATACATCTTATGACGGAACGTCTCTTCCTTCTCATCCATACAGACTGCAAGATAATCCATCCTATACTGACTCATGAGGGATAAAAGCGTATTGAAGAACCCGTAATACGCACTTATATTGTTTCCTTTCCTATCGGTAAGAGGGCGCGTAAGGAATGCAAAGTAAGAGCGGTAAATCAGGGAGTAGCCGTCTATTATGTAAAGTACCTTATCATAGCTCTTCTCGCTCTTGGTACTTCTCTCCTCTTTCTCCTTCTTTATCTTCTCATCTAATTTCTGCTGCTCCAGTTCTCTCTCTTTCTCAAGTTTTTCCTGGTCAAGATCGCTTTCGGAAAATAAATCCTCCATCATACCTCCAAAACCAAATTATCATAAGAACTCATACAGAGAGGGCAATAGCGTCTCATTATCTCCTCATACGAAGTCTCGTGATTGATATGAGTAAAATAACAGACCCTGCACCCACTCAAACGGGCGACCTCCTCGGCCTCCTTGAATGTGAAATGTGTAGGATGCTGCCTCTCTCTGAGAGCACCAAGGACAAGAGTATCACAGCCTTTTATCGCCATTAGAGCCTTTTCATCCAAGAGGGAGACATCCGTGATGTAGACGAAAGGCCCGATTCTATACCCGAAGACCTCCATAAGCCCGTGCATCGCAGGAATAGCCTCTATCTCAAGGCTTCCGACCCTGAACTTCTCATATGGATTCACAACGTTCGCAGATAATAAAGGCAGCCCGTAATTATGCTTTTTCAGCTCCCTTATCGCATCCTCCTCTTCCTTATCGACACACTCATGCGGCCAGTCATGGGTGGAGAACGCATAATCAAATACCTTCCTTATATGGTCAAGCGTCTTTTTGCTACCATATACAGGAAGGCTCTTCTCCTTTGTAAACACCCTTAAATCATCAAGGCCCATTATGTGATCGGAATGTGAGTGGGTATATAAGACCGCATCAAGCTTTTTCAATCCTGCACGTACCGCTGCGAGGCGAAATTCATACCCGGTATCGATTACTATTGTAGTATCCCCATCCTCAACCATGATTGAAGCGCGATAACGCTTATCATGGATGTCAGTACTCTGACAGACAGGACAAGAGCATCCTATGACAGGGATGCCATGGCTGGTACCGGTACCAAGGAATGTTATTCTCAAGACGCACCCCCGAGGAACGCCACGACATGCTCAATCGCATCAGAGCCATTATCGTGCATGAAATTAAAAAAATCCCGGGTATTGAATACCTCTTTTATATTAAGATTGTTGTCTTCCAGATATTCACCGATTGAATTCAGAGCGGGAACACCATCATCACTCTCAAGCATGGCAGAGATATCACCAACCCTGCTTGAAAGTTCTGCTTTCGCCTGATCGCTGAGGCCTAAAAAGAAATCCTTCACTTCCCTTCCACTCTCGCTCAGAGTGAGAGCTTCATCTGACTCTACGGTACTTTCTTCTTCCTCTACGATCTTTACTTCGTCCCCGTTTTCAAGAAATGAGGAGCTGAAAGTCTCAATAGGATTCTCTTTTGAACTCTGATAGGAAATGCCGAAAAGTTCTTCGGATACGGATGGAGATAAGAAATAAAGGGCGAAGAACACCAATGATGTTATAATGATAACTATTAAAGTTGAAATTAAAATTTTAAGAGTCTCATGCATGATTTAATAATAAGACAAAATAACAATTAGAAAAAGCAATCATCATGCAAAAAATAAAAATGGCCGCTCCCGAAGGAACAGCCACTGCTTTTTAGAACAGGTTAAGAAGAACTCCTACGCTGAAGGTACTTGCCTCAATATCTGGTACGAAATTACCTTCATTGAAAGAACCTCCTGCAGGAATAATCCAGTTAGCCGTTAGCTCAACAATGCTTAAAGGAATGCCAAGGCTTGCCTTATAGAGCATTCTTGCATTTCCCAATGCGTCTACAGCTTTACTGAAAGGCTCTCCTCCGATTGCCCATACTCCATCTTTCTGAGAAATAGGGATGGAAATACCGGCTCCTGCACCTAGCCTTACAACATCAAGAATCTTGAACTGGATGCCAAGCGTTGCCTGAGTATCGGCCATGAAATAGTCCTCTCCGAAAGAAAGAGCAGGAACTACATCGAGCTGAAGGAAGAGCACATTAAGCCTTAGCTCAGGTGCAAACGAGAAATTCTCAGCTGCGAAGTAATCAGGCTCTTCGTAATCAGGCTCTTCTCCTTCCGGATTAAAAAGCTGGTCATAAGTGAGGCCATATCCTACATTCACACCAAGCTGCATGATATCAGCAAAGATGAATGCAGGGGCCAATAGGGCCAACATCAACACCAAGATAACTTTCTTTTTCATACTACACTCCTTAGACATCATGTGTCTTTCGAACAATGTATAAATCTTCTAAAAAAACGTCAACAGAAGCATCGCTCGGCATCCTCCAGTCCCCTCTAGGACTAAATGTTACCGAACCCACCTTCGGACCATCGGGTAGACAGCTTCTCTTGAACTGCTGGCTGAAAAATCTCCTTATGAAAACCTCCAGCCATTTAAATATTACACCATCATCATATGTTCTGGCAAATGCTATTCTTGCCAATCGGTAAATTTTACTAGGCGGGAAGGCAAAACGAACGAAATAATAGAGGAAAAAGTCATGAAGCTCATACGGGCCGACAATATCCTCAGTAACCTGGCTGATCTTTCCGTCCTTTGGTGGAATCAGCTCAGGGGACACGGGAGTTCCCAGAATGTCATATAGGACTTTGCTCTCAGGCCCATTAAGAGATGCGACATAAGATACGATATGGCGCACAAGAGTCTTAGGAATCGAGGCGTTGACTGCATAATTGCTCATATGGTCCCCATTGTATGTAGCCCATCCAAGTGCGAGTTCAGAAAGATCTCCTGTTCCGATGACAAGTCCCCCTACCTGATTTGCCTTATCCATCAGCACCTGCGTCCTCTCCCTCGCCTGAGCGTTCTCATATGTGACGCTATAGTCTCTCTCACTCTGCCCCATATCCTTAAAATGTTGGAGCACACTCTTTTTTATGTCTATCTGCTCAAAGGATACAGAGAGTGCGTCTGCAAGCTTTTCAGCATTGCTTTTCGTCCTTTTTGTAGTTCCGAAACATGGCATCGTTATTGCTAAAACATCTTTTCTGGATCTTGAGAGCATATCCATTGCCTTGACGGAAACAAGAAGGGCAAGTGTGCTGTCCAGCCCACCAGAGAGCCCTATTACGAGTTTTCCAGCATTTGTATGCTCAATCCTTTTCTTAAGTCCAAGTGCCTGCAATCTGAGAATCTTCTCGCAGCGTGATGCCCTCTGGCTGTCATCGGATGGTACGAACGGGTATGGAGCGATTTTTCTAGTCAGAACGGTCTCCTTTTTTTCAAAATAGAGGGGAACTGTTACATATGAGCCATCATTCAAGGAGGGGAAAGTATTCATTCTCCGCCTCTCCTGATTGAGGCGCTGAACATCTATCTCACTGATAGTAAGAGAACCTGATGAGAAATTACTTTCATTAAGGATGGTTCCGTTCTCAGCTATGATGTTTGAACCTGTAAACACCATATCCGTGGTACTCTCACCCTCTGCAGCATCCGCATAGACGTATCCCGCGACAAGTTTCGCCGACTGCAAAGCAACAAGGTTTCTCCTGTACTCCTCTTTGCCTATGACCTCATCGCTTGCACTTAAGTTGACGATTATATTCGCTCCATGTTTTGCATGCTCATTAGAAGGAGGGGATGAAACCCATAAATCCTCACATATTTCAGCGGCTACTGTCACATCTTCATATTTATGAAGAATCCTGTTTCCAAAAGGTATGGATGAATCCAGGTATACTACACCATCAAAGGAAGGGGTAAACCACCTGTCCTCCTGGAATTCCCCGTACACAGGAAGGTTCTTCTTGGCTGTAAAGCTGAGGATTCTCCCATCCTGGATTGCGGCAGCTGTGTTATAGAGCTTGCCGTTATAAGAGAGAGGAAAGCCGATGAATGTCAGCATATCAGAGCCCTTCGTCCTCATAGCAAAATCCTTGAGCGCATCCATGGCCCTGGAGATAAGCGTACTCTGGAGGAAGAGATCCTGGCATGTATATCCAGTTATGGACAGTTCGGGATAGACAAGGATGTTGACCCCGAATGACGATGCGAGCTTAAACAGCTCATACATCTTACCGATATTGTAAAAAGGATCGCCGACTTTTAACAGCGGGCTTGCCGAACCTACCTTATAAAATCCATCTTTCATGAGCTAAGTATATCTGATTATCATGAAAAATACACGAGTTAAGAAAAGAAATCCTACCGAAGAGGGATACCCTATGCTATATTATATGCGAGGAGGAAAGGATGGAAACGATATCACTATCAGGAGCCTGGCGTTTAATGCCGCAGGAGAGAGATGAATGCGCCGCATGCACTCTCTACTTTGAAAATCACGATTTTCTCCCTTACAACAACTCAAACAGCGTTTATACAGCGCTTTCAACAATAGTATCGGATAATGAGCTCGATAAGCTCAGAAGACTGAAGTGGGTAATAGAAAGAGATTTCGACTTTGAAAACGATTTGACTCAGCGTTCGGTGCTTCTGACGCACGGTGCCTTAAAGTCATATATAAACGGAAAGGAAATTGAAGGCACGGAGATAACAGGAGAACTCAAAGATGGAGAGAATAATATACGCCTCTTAGTCACATCATCGTTCTTCAGTGATGTTGAGATACTTAGAAGCCATGACGGCGTCGGTTATTCCGCCCATCTTAAAGCAAAAAATGAGAACGGACTATGGCATGTAACCGCATACTTGGATTACGAAGCCTTCAGGAAGCATGAGCGCCTGGTGAAACTCAGCCTCCTTGGATATGAGAATGAGAAGACCATCGTATTTGAGGAAAAGAGGCACCGTTATACTATCGATATCGATATCCCGGAAGAAAAGGCGGAGCTATGGTGCCTCCATGGAGATGGAAAGCAGATAATGTACAATGCCACCATCACGGTCGGCAATGCAAGACTTGACCGCAGAATAGCGTTCAGGAACATCGAAGAGAGGGATGGAATCCTGTATGTGAACGGAAGGGAGACCTTCGTCATGGGCGCAATCTGGC
Organism: uncultured Spirochaetaceae bacterium; assembly: GCA_944390015.1. GTDB lineage: Bacteria > Spirochaetota > Spirochaetia > Sphaerochaetales > Sphaerochaetaceae > Ornithospirochaeta. The sequence continues at coordinate 17,546 of CALXOL010000022.1, read as the reverse complement.
CTAATAAGATTTCCAGCGACCAGAAAAGATATGACGATTTTCTTCAGTCGGCAGCCTGGGCGAATATGAACAGCCTCTATATCGAAGATGGTCATGAGTCCCATGCGTTCTATAACACCTGTGACAGGCTTGGAATAATCGTTTTACACAGTCAAATGAATGAGGATTTCTCTTTTCATCCCTCTTATGTTGTAGGAGAGATCAATGCGGATGTATTCAAAGCAAAGGTCAGAGAGGATATGGGATACTACGGGCTCACTCTTGATGCCATTGAACTTGAACGCTGGACGCTGCGCACAAGGAGCGACAATGCGAATCATGGCGTAATATACTCCAACCTCCTTTCTTCCGTTAGAGAGGATAACACGTGGAGACCAAGCCATTACGCGGCCAGAAGATTCTTCGCAGATCTTGTTCCTATCATGTTCAGAGAAGGAGACAAGCTCATGATTTTCGTATCAAATGATGGTGCGAAAGAAGAGGATGTAGAGCTTTCAGTGAAATTCATGACGTATTCGGGCCAGAAAAGGAACAAGAGGGTATATTCTGCGAAGGTTCCACCCCATCAGGCTGTGAAAATCCAGGAAGTAGATTTGAGACAGACGGATAGGAAAAACGAATTCGTATACATAAAGCTAAGGACTTTCAGCATACATAGGGAGCTTACCCTCCTTCTTGATGATATCGAAAGCTGTGCATATGAGATTCCTCATATCGAGACTAAGCTTAGGATGATAAACAAGAGGAGCTATTCGATAAGACTGATTACGAACAAGCCAGCATTTGCGGTTCATCTCGTCATGGATAGGACAAAGGGCAATTTCTCAGACAGTTTCTTTGAAGTCAGACCAGAAGGAGAAAAGAGCGTAATCTTCACATCCGAAGAGGATTTAAGCGAGGATGATGTAAAAGAGAGGCTCAGGGTATTCGACCTTGCAAGCTCTCTTAGAAAATGATGTCACGAGAGCTTCCATGATTAAATCTTTGAAAGAATGAAGACACACTCCTCATGGAATGAGCCAGGGTAGAAATCGAAGACCTTTGCTCGGCTGATACGATAGCCGTTAAAGAATGAGAGATCTCTTGCTGCCGTGGTACTGTCGCAGCTTACATAGATGATCCTCTCTGCATTCCACGAGAGAAGAATCGGGATAATCGCATTCTCAAGCCCTACTCTCGGAGGATCGACAATCAGAGTATCCACCCTCTCCCTTACTTTTTTTGAAAAGAGCAGGGCATCGGAAGTGAAGGAATGAGCTGTTGGTGCGTTCTTCTTTGAAAGAGAGAGACACTGCGGATTCTTCTCCACAGCATATACGGTTTTACCCTCCCCTTCAAAAAGCCTTGAAAAAGTACCAACTCCACTGTAAAGATCCATGATCACGCTTCCTACGGCATTCTCTTTAACAAAAGACAACATTTCAGGAAGAAGAGCCAGATTCGACTGAAAGAAACAGTTGGCATTGATGCTGTATCCCCCTGCCGTGATGATTCTATCATTCAGGCTGAATCCGTCATCTCCATCCTGTACTGGAACTTCAACATACCCCGTCTTCTTGTTGATTCCATAAAGAAGTCTTCTTCTCTGTGCCTCCTTCAAAATCTCATCACGACTCTTTAAAAGGTCATTGATCCTCCCTGTCAGCGCAGGACAGTCAGAAAGAGGATGGAGGCTGTTTGAGCCACGCTGGAGAAAACCGATCTCCTTTGTACGCAAATCAACATGAAGCCGGCATCTGGAGCGAAAAGAAGGAAAAGACGAATAGGAGGGAGGAAGGAAGAATGAGGTATCATCGATTTTCGTAATACGGTTAAGATTCTCCTTAACCATCATGGTCTTTAAAAGAGATGAAGTACTCTCACTCACACAAAGAAAATCACAGCCGCCGCACTTTCCGTAATGAGGGCAAGAAGGGGCTATGCGCATCTCACTTGGCTTGAGAATCTCATAATCCTCGGAGACGAGGACATTGGCACGCCTTGATATGCTTTTGCACCTTACTGTCTCCCCTTCGAGGGCGCTTTTGACAAGAATCGCCCTACCCTCCTCATCATGGGCAAGGCCATAAGCTCCGCTTATAAGCTTCTCAATCCTTAGGTCCAAGATTCCAGCTCCTTGATATACTTCTCAATCACGGCAAGTCCTGAAAGCCAGAACGACTTATCCTCGATATCGAAACCAGCCATCCCTGCTACGCTCTTGACATCATCCATGCCGCTTCTTAAAAGGAGCGAATCATACTTTTCAAGGAACAACGGGTCTTTATCCTTCCTAGAGAAAAGGGAGAGAGCGAAAAGCTCACCGAATGCATATGGATAGTTATAGAAAGAGAAAGCTTCTGAGTAGTAATGGCTTTTTACCGCCCACATATACTCATGCTTATCCTCAACGGCATCACCGTATGTCATCTCCTGGGCCTTAAGCATCAGAGCGCAATAGTCCGAAGAGCTAAGCTCACCCCTACCACGCTCTTCAAAGGCAAATGATTCGAAATAGAATCTAGAGAGGATATCCAGACAGCACTGATTTGCAGATGAGACGAACTGCTCAATAAGAGGAAGCTGCTCTTTTCTTTCAAGGCTTTTCAATACCTCTGTAAAAACTATGGTCTCACCGAAGATGCTGGCAGTCTCAGCAAGTGTCATCGGATAGTCAGAAAGAAGGGCCGGCACATCCTTGACCACATGATCGTGATATGCATGCCCCAGTTCATGGGCGAGAGTAGATACCCCGTCGTAGGTATAATCGAAGTTCAGAAGCACCCTCGACTCACCTTTCTTCTTAAATGTGGTGTCATACGCACCTCCTGTCTTTCCCTTTCTAGGCTCTGCATCAATCCAGGATGAGGAGAAGGCATTTTTGACGAATGCTCCCATCTTAGCAGAGAATGCCGAATAGGATGAGACTACGATATCTTCGGCATCTTTAAACGAATAATGTACTTTGCTCTCACCGACAGGGGCAAGGATATCATACCAGGAGAGGCGCTTAATGCCGAGAAGCTCAGCCTTTATTTGAAGATAATGTCTGAAAAGGGGAATCTTCTCCTCTATCGCACCAAGCAATGCATCAAGCGCCTTTTTAGAAATCCTGCTTTCAAAGAGAGATCTTTCAAGCGGGGATGACCATCCTCTTTTTCTCTCCAGTAAGAGCGTAGTCCCCTTGACTCCGTTAAGCGCATACGAAAGAGAGATCTCATGTTCTTTTAAAATCTTCTTCTCCCTCTCATACGCATCACGCCTTATATTTCTATCAGGACTGGTGGCAAGAGCCCTGAGTTCAATTAATGTCTTCCCTCCGTTTGCTGCACAGCTTGTCACGGCCTGTTGCAGACGCTCCCAGGAAGATGAGCTTAGACGCAGGAACTCAGATGCAAGTTTTTCCTCAGAATCGGACATCTGATGCCTGAAAAGTATCATGATATCCTCTTTTAGCTTCTTATAATCCTTCAGCTCGGGCACATCGAATTCATCCAAACGCATTGATGCGCTACGGACAAAAGCCTGCCATGCCTCGTCAAAAGCGACAGAGGCATCATCGCACTCCCCCACGGCCTTTATATATGAACTGTTTGAAGTATCTGTTGAAAGTAGCGCCTCAGCATAGGCTGATGCCGTAGAAAGAAGAGCCTCAGCCTCGTTCAAAAGCCCTATAAGCTCACTCATGCCCAGCACTTCCATATTACTTATGATGATATCCCTGATATCCCGTACTCTGGCAAGATCCGCTTTGAACTCTCCTTTTTCAACAGATGGGTAGATCTGGGAGAGATCCCAATGAGGCAAATCTCTCTTTTCCATCATGCCTTCCTCCTGGAGACCATGATTACAGGCTTCTCCAGAGTTACAAGCGCCTCTATATCCTCATCTTTAAAATCCAAGGAAAGACTATTAAGGGAGTCTTTTAATACGAGGAGCAGATTCCTTACATTCTCTGAGTACTCATCCCCCCTTCTCCTCTCAAGAAGGGTAATCAGATCCTCATTCTCATCATCTGCGGAAAAAGGCGCATAAGGAATCTCAAAACCATCTTCCTTGCTGTCTGACACAGTGATTGAAAACGATCTGTAGTCCTGACCCTTATATATGCACTCTGCTATTATCGCACGCTCGGGGCTATCACCAAGCAGCTCTTTTATCTTTATATCGATCTCTTCGTTTGACATAATTAAGAATATAGCTCAAAAAGAAAGCCTCTACAATCTTTGCTCACTCACTTCAACACCATCAAAAGAAATGATGTATTCTGCGCCTAAAAGATCTGCGTCACTCTTTTCATGTGTAATGACAATAAGGGTGCGGGATGCGACCTCTTTTTTTATCAAGGATGCGGATGCCCTCTTCGATTCATCATCCAGCCCGGTGAAAGGTTCATCTAGAAGGAGGGTATCATAATCCGTCAAAAGCGCCCGGATAAGGGCGATTCGACGTTTCATTCCACCCGAGAGCGTGAAGACCCTGCTTTTTTCCTCACCAAAGAGAGAGAGGCTTGAAAGCATATTCTCAGCCCTCTTCTTATCCTGGGTGACAAGAAGAAGATTATTCATAACACTCAGACTCTCGATAAGACGGTCCTCCTGAAAGAGGGCAGAGACCTTTCCAAAACCCTCGATAGCCCCCCCATCCGGCTCTTCTAGTCCTAGTATCAGATTAAAAAGCGTCGTCTTACCTATCCCGGATGCCCCGCTTATTATGGTGGTGCATCCCTCATGGATATGAAGGTTCAAAGAAGAGAAAACCACCTTCCCTTCAAAGCTCTTAGAGATGTTCCTTATCTCCATCAGCTGACCTCCATGTGAGTTAGAAGGCATCGGGTCAGGAAAAGCAGAAAACGCTCAAACCCCTTAGCAAGAAGTATTATCGTAAGTGTCCATGCAAAGAGATCCGATGTGGCAAGGTAGAGCTTTGCCTCATAGAGTTTCTCACCTATGGAGCCGTCCGGTATCGCAATGACCTCCGCCGCAATACCGCTTTTAAAGCAAAGGCCGAGTGATATCGTAATACCGCTCTCGAAATAAGATGCGATCTCTGGAATATAAAGATAACGTATCTTCTTCCTTAAACTCACAGAGTATACCTTTGCCATCTCAAGCAGCTTCCTATCGACATTCGTAATTCCCTCGTATATCGAAGTATGCATCACGGGAAAGACCATCATGAAAGAGATGACAACGGAAAGATTCCTGCTTGAGACCCAGATCAGCACCAGGATGACTATGGAAGCCACAGGCGTGGCCTTCATCACCATTATAATGGGCTCGAGCATATCTTTTACGATTCTGCTTCTGGCACTCAGGATTGCAGTAATAAAAGCCGTTATTATTGCGATTATGAGCCCCAGGAAAATGCGCTCAAGAGAAAACAGTATGGAAGAGAAGAAAGACCATGTTGAGGCAAGCTCAAACAGTCTGACAATAACCTTTACAGGGGATACAAGGAGGACCCTTGAGTCTATGTAAATAGCAAGGGCCTCCCAGATAATCAGATAGATTATTACAGGTATTATGATCCTGAGCTTAGATGAAGTAGTAGTCTTCATTTGGCAGTGCTGAGCCTACACTCTTTGGATTCATGGAATAAAGCACACTAAGGTAATTAGAAAGGGCCTCTTTCATCTCTTCTCCCGTGATGAATGTGATATTACATCCAGGAATTGCCTTCTTCGCAACCTTTTCTCCGATTATTCCATACTCTCCGACCAGAGCAGCCCCCTCATCGATATTGTTGTTGATAAACTCAACAGAATCCGAGTAGCTTTCAAGGAACGCTCTCACAGCTTCCTCGTTTTCCTCTATGAAATCAGTTCTTGCAACGACGACACCCGTTATAAGCTCCGTTCCCATTTTGTCCATCCATAGGTCGTTTAAATCAAGTGCTACCCTGATCTCTGGATCATTTAATAGCGCTGAGGTAAGAAACGGCTGGGGAAGCATCGCGACAGCTCCTTCATTCGCCTCTAAGGCCGCCACGCACTCAGCATGCTCACTCCTCCATTCGATGAAGACATCCTTTCCTATCTCAAGGCCAGCGGACTGAAGGACGAAACGAAGGGCATACTCAGGAGTTGCTCCATTTCCTGAGGAGTAAATGGTCTTTCCCCTTAAATCCTCCACGCTATGGACGCTGTCCCCTTTCTCTGCGATATAGAGCACACCAAGCGTGTTGATGGCAAGGACACGCACCTTTCCATCTGTATTATTGTAGATAACTGATGATACGTTCGCAGGAACGGCCCCAATATCGGTAGTTCCCCTGACAAGTGCCGGTGTAACGGCATCAATCGCACCTTCGATAGTAAATGTATAGTCATTTCCGTTCACACTACCACTCTCGCTGTCCTTCATCAGCTTAACCATTCCCATCGCAGTAGGTCCGCGAAGAGCGGTGACGCTGATCTCAGCAGAGAAAAGATATAACGGTATTAAGGCTATAAGCAGAATAAGAGATATTCTCTTCAACATATAAAACCTCCTAACAGCTAAAGATGATAACAGAAAGGAGGAAAATGTTACAGCTTTATATCATACTCCTTTATCTTGGATATCAAGGTACGCCGTGTGATTCCAAGCTCCTCACTTGCCTTCGTCCTATTTCCCTCCCATCTATGGAGTGCCGCTATTATTGCATCCTTCTCTAAATCCCTCAAACTACGGGCATCACGGGAAGAGGAAAGCTCCTCATTTTTCTTCATGCTTCTTGATACGCTGCTTCTCAGATCAAGATCCTTCACATCTATCGTACTTGAATCGGTAAAGATCATGGCCCTTTCTATTATGTTCTCAAGCTCCCTCACATTACCGTAGAAATGATGGCTCTTAAGAGCTTCAATCGCCTCGGGTGTGAAGCCTGTAATCCTGCTTGACATGTCCCTTGATAGCTTGCGGATTATATATGCGGCAAGCAGCGGTATATCCTCGCTGCGTTCCCTCAGTGGCGGTATCTCGATTCTCACAACGTTCAAACGGTAAAAGAGGTCTTCCCTGAAATCCCCTTTTTTAACCATTTCCTCCAGATTCTTGTTCGTTGCCGCAACGATACGGGCATTAATCGGAATCTGCTCCACCCCACCGAGCCTGGTCATCTTCCTCTCCTGCAGAACCCTCAGTATCTTAACCTGAAGGGACAGTGGCATATCACCGATCTCATCCAGGAACAACGTTCCCCCTGATGCAAGCTCGAACATTCCATTTTTCCTTGAAGAGGCACCTGTGAACGCACCTTTTTCATATCCGAACAGCTCTGATTCCAGAAGATTCTCTGGTATTCCTCCGATATTAATTGGTATGAAAGGCCCGTCCTTCACATTCGACAGGTTATGTATCTCCCTCGCAACCACTTCCTTTCCCGTTCCTGACTCTCCAGTGATTAGGACGGTGGCAGAGGAAAGTGCGGCCTTTGCTATCACGCTCTTTATGCGGAGCATCTCAGGGCTATCCCCGATGAGCATATCGAGCCTCTTTCCACCCTCAACGAGATTCTTTAAATTAGAGGCCTCCACGAGATTCTTAAGCTTTATTACAAGCTCCTCGGGGTCAAACGGTTTCACCACATAGTCATCTGCCCCCTCTTTAAGCGCAGTGACCGCATCGGTAATCTCCCCATGTGCGCTTATCATGATGATAGGCATCCTAAATCCCTCTGCTCTCAGCCATTTTATGAGAGAAAGACCATCGAGTCCCGGCATCCTTAGATCTACCAGAACGGCATCATATGCGCTCTCGCGGAGCATGCGCTGTGCCGAAAGCCCGTTTTCAGCCGTATCACAATCTATAGCCTCCAGAGAGAAGAATCTCTTCATCAGAGAACGGATGTTCTCCTCATCATCACAAAGCAGGACCTTCAACTCAAACCTCCTCATTAAGCGTCACTTTGGCAGATGTTCCGCCTCCATTCCTTTTCTCAAGCATAAGAGATCCCCCTGTGGCTTTGACAAACTGCGTCGAGATGGATAAGCCTATGCCTGAGCCATGTATCTTTGTCGTAAAGAAAGGATCAAATACCTTCTTTTTATCCTTATCGCTTATTCCGACACCCCTGTCCATCACCAGAATCTCGATTTTTCCTTTTTTTGCCCTTTTTATCAGAATAGACACATCGGCCTCTTCCCCCTCTCTTGTCGCCTCGAATGCATTTTTTATGAGATTCTCAAAAACACTTCTGAACCTGTCGGAATCAAAACTGACATATGCGCAATCAAGAGAGGAGGAATCCAAGTTGATTTTATCTTTAAACAGTGGAAAGAGTTTAGTTATCTCTTCAACGACATCAATCCTCTTGGGATTTCCACGGGGATTACGCAGAAAATCCGAGACTTTGTCCGTAAGTTCTATAAGCCTCTTCGTCTCATGTTCTATCGTATAAAGATCATCCAGATTCTCCTTGCCGAGCGTCCTCTTCAAAAGCGCTATCTGTATCGTAATCGCAGAGAGGGGATTCTTTATCTCATGGGTAAGCGTCCTTGCAGCCTGACCAAGCCTTACAAGGCTCTCCTGGCGGACAAGCATGGCCTTATACTTCTTGTTCTGCCTGTAAACCAACAGCACCAGGGTATAGATAAGCAGGGTGACCACCGTCAGCGTCAATGACGATATCCTTATGCGCACCAGCTCACTGGAATATGATGATGCATCTATCGAGAGATAAATTATGTTAGGATAACTAAGGCTTATATTCCTTATTGGCAGGAGTATGCTCTCCGAAGATGGGATGACAGCCTGACTGGACGCTCTTATATACTCCACGACATCGTTATCATCATCGAAGGAAAAGAGAGAGGATGTAACCATGTTGCGATCCATGGAGGAAAAGAGATTGACTGGAAGTCGAGGATAAACAGAGCCAGCTGAATAAAGGAGATTTCCAGATGGGGAGTATACTCCTATGCCATTTATGGAATACTCCCTCATAGTGTCCTCTATCGCAACATCACGGTCCCTCATAGCCATTAAAACGGCGTTAAATGCCCTCTCAGAGCTGTTCTCCAGTTCCAACTCGGCCACATTAACGAAAGAGATGGAGAGCACTACGATAAGAATTACGACGGAGATGAAGCAGAGCGAGATCAGAATCTCAATCAGAAGAGAGAACTTACTGCTCTTCTTCTCTAGAAAATCCAATATCTTAGCACCACCTTTCTTCATCATCACTCGTAACTCAAAGATTCAATAGGATCCAAGGATGCCGCCTTCAAAGCGGGATACCAGCCGAAGAACACTCCGACAAGGGTACTGAATCCTAATGCGAAAAGGATGGAGGCATAACTTATCGACATGTTCCATCCTGCGTAATCTGCAGTGAAATAACTGAGCGTAAGCCCAATTATTATCCCTATTATCCCACCAAAGATTGTTATTGTTATCGATTCAACGAGGAACTGGGACTGTATCGTACGCGGTGAGGCACCGAGCGCTTTCCTTATGCCTATCTCCCTCGTCCTCTCGACTACGGATACCAGCATGATGTTCATTATCCCTATGCCGCCTACGAGAAGCGATATCCCTGCGATACACGATAGGAACAGGGTAAACGTGCTCATGATATCATTACTCATCTCAACAAGTGTCGCAGGGGAATACACGAGATAATAGTCGTCATCCCCGAGCATCTTAAATAGATATGACTCCACCTCATCCGATACGCTTACCGCATCTGAATCCTCAGATACCATTATCGAATAGGAGGATGGCATGCTTATCCTCCTCAGCCTCTGATCATAGGTGTTATATGGGATGAAACAGGCGTTATCATAACTGTTTCCAAGTGTCTCACTCTTCTCAGAGAGGACACCGACGACAAGATACCTCTTCGACTGACGGCGGAATATGGAGATATACTGGCCAACGGGAGAGCCGGCAGGGAAAAGATCTTCTGCAAGGCTTGAGCCAAGCACTACGACCTGCCTTCTGTTTATGTTGTCCATGGCACTGAAGAACTCCCCATCCTGAAGTTCCAGGTTATTCACATCGAAATAGGAGGAATAAACGCCGTTCACGGTCCCCCTTATCGTCTCCTGCCCGTTACGCACATTGACGGTGGAAGATGCGGAGGGAAGTACCGAATCGATTCCAGATACATTCTGCATGAGAGTGTTTCCAAAAGTCTCATCGAATATCTCCAGTTCACGGGCAGAGCCCATCGGCATGACTGTAACCATGTCGATACCACCTATCTCAAGAGCTTCATTTATACTGTCGGTAGCACTCTGGCCCAGGGTCATGATTGCAACCACGCTTGCCACTCCTATCATGATTCCCAGCAGACTCAAGAGCGTCCTCATCTTATTCGCCGCCATGCTGAACAGGGCGAGCTTAATATTCTCTCTCAACATCTTTATCTACTATCTTACCATCCCTTATATAGACCTGGGAGCGGCATTTATATCCCAGGCTCCTGTCATGCGTTACGAACACGATCGTACGCCCTTCCTCATTGAGATCCATGAAAAGCGACATGATCTGGTCTCCTGTCTTCGAATCGAGAGCACCGGTAGGCTCATCGGCAAGAAGGATCGCAGGGTTATTTACCAGGGCCCTTGCGATAGCCACTCTCTGCTTCTGCCCTCCAGAGAGCTCTGATGGGCGATGACGCATCCTATCCTTTAGTCCAACACGCTCCAAAAGATACTCAGCCCTCTCCTTTCTCTCCTTTCCGCTCATACCATTTGCAGAGTAAAGAAGGGGTGTTATTACGTTCTCCAGGGCATTCAGCTTCGGCAGTAGATTGAACTGCTGGAAAATAAAACCTACTTTCCTGTTCCTGACATCTGCAAGCTCCGTCTCATCCATGGCGTTAATAATTTCCCCATCGATTGAAACAAGCCCGCTCGTAGGACTATCCAGGCATCCGATCATATTCATAAGAGTGCTCTTTCCACTACCAGAGGGGCCCATTATCGCAGTAAAATCTCCCCTTTTAATGGTCAAATTCACACCATCGAGAGCCTTAACTACGAAATCTCCCACAAGATAGAATTTCCTGAGGTCTATGATGCTGATTACATTCTCCCTCATTTTACCTAGGACCGCCTCCCATCATCCTCATCATGCTGTTTACCCCGCTTCTCGTCTGATATACGAGGACATCACCTTCTTTTATGTTACTTGAAAGGATTTGCACGAGATTCTCACCAAGGTACTGTACCTGGACCTGTACGGTCTCCGTGCTTCCATCAGCCTTCTTCCTGTTTACCGTCGTAACCCCGCCGCGATTCATCGTAACCGCAGCCTGAGGCACGATCAGCATCGATACATCACCCTCGACATTTATCAGACCTTCGAACGAATAGCCTGGGATTATGGATGCAGGTGGATTGTCAATTGTAAGCTCCACATCCACCACACCTATTCCACTGTCAGAATAGCGTCCCAGCATCGGGATATAAGAGACATAAGCCTCAACTGTCTTGCCCGGCATGCTGTCAAAAGTAAGGTATGCGCTCATGCCTTCCTTCACATACTGCATGTCAATCTCATCTATCTCAACAGTAGCCTTGAGCTTGGAGATGTCAACAAGGGTAAGCACCGTCAGGTCTCCCGCTTCGAAATAATCCCCTTCGTCCACATCAACACTGGTGACGACACCATCGAAATTCGCATATATGTTAGTGTAATCGAGGGTATTGAGAGCCGCTTTCTCCTGAAGACGAAGTAGCTCCACATCACGCTCTGAGCCGGCGAGCTCGGCCTCCTCTATCTGGTTCCTTATATTCTGGAGATTCGCCTGCTGCGTCGTACTGTCGATTGAAGCAAGTAGCTGCCCCTTCTTCACCAGGTCCCCCTCCTCCACAAGTACATCCGTCACAGGTCCCGTGGTCCTGAACTTCGCCTCCTGGATGTCATATGGTTCTATATATCCAGATAAATCTATGCTCATCTGATAGCTCTGCATCATGACAGTCGTCTCCGCATAGACGCTCTGATTCATCGCCTCCGCCTCTCTTGCCCTGTCCGCCTGGTACTGGCTGTACATGACATAAAGAGTACCTATTATAAGGATAACAAGAGCCCAAGATACAATGCTCTTTATTCTTTTCTTCCTCTTTCTAGATGCGTACGCCGCTCTTAGTTTCTTTTCTTCAAGTTCGGAAAGACTCTCGCTCTCACTCATCTTCTTCTCATTATCCGTCATATAAACCTACCCTAAAGTGAATAAATAAGGATGTCATAATAGAGACTCAGCCCGTCAAGATATGTAATCGTCTTATCGTAGCTGAAAAGCTCATATTCTGCTATGGCATCATCAACATCGTCCTTACGGACAAGACCTTTTTCGTAATACTCCTTCTCCGAATCAACAACAGCCTTCAGATAAGCCTCGTTCTGCTCCAGTGTCAGGAGTGAGAAATTATAATCCATGATTCTGTTCTGAAGGCTCATCCCCTCTATATTGTAATCCGTCAAAGCCTCCATATAATCATTCTGTGCGCTTATGGCTTCATTTCTGAGCCTCTCCAGTTCGAGGCTGTCACTCTTACTTGTGGTATTGTTGTGCCATGAGCCGAAAATACTTAGTGCTGGAGTTACCTCCCAGTCCTTATTGGCAGTAAGGGAGAAAGATGTTCCTATTTTCCACTGGGAGAGATTAAGTGTTGCGGATATATCTCCGTTCACGCTATTGCGAAAAGGAAGCTCGTAATCAGCCTTGCTCTTATCATTTTTATAATCAACACCGCCACCTGCAGAGAGCGTCAAGGAACGGGGGCTCATCGCCTTCTCCTTCTCCTCTATGCTTAAAGATGCTATCTCACTCTTAAGGCTTAGTTCCCTCAGTTCGGAATTCCCCCCTTCCATCTGAGCAATATTAAGCTCCGGTACTTCAAAATCCTCAAGGCCCGTCCACTCAAGATTAGTAGAGATTTTGAACTGGCTCTTCGCCTTCTCATACTGATCCTTATAGATTTCGAGATTCCTTCTGTTCATATCGAGCTCAAGCTCCGTCCTCTTGTATGTGATACTCTCCTTACTCGTCGTACGCAGCTGCACCATGTTCTCAAGATCCCTTTCTGCATTCGAAATAGAGTGCTCAAGGCTCTTTATGTTTTTCTCAAGCGTAAGAAGGTTTATAAGTTGACTTATCACGGACTTATTGAAGGAATACAGCGCATTCAAATACACCCTCTCTGTGCTTAAAGATGAGACGGCATTGCTTAAATCGCTTATGAGGTCATCATCGAAATAATTAAAATCGAAAGTATGGGAGGCACTCAGATATGGGGTTATCGAGAATCCCCCGTCATAATCGATGCTCATCGGAGAAGAGAGGGCAAAAGTAGTATTGCCGTCATTTGGCAGCGTCACGGACGCATTAAGAGTATTGAAGGAGAAGGAATCGGAAGAAAGGTCATCGCTTTTGAGTGGACTCATGTTCACTTCTACATTCCAGAGCGCCTCATCCTCAAGATCATTCTCCTGTATAAGCAGAAGGCTGTTGCTATGCGAAATCTCCGCATTCTTCACCGTATAGCTGACATCATTCGCCGCTTCAAGCACCTCATCAATCGTAAGTGAATAAGCGGGTATCAGGGTGAACAACGAAATAAAGACAGTAAGAACTATATTACGTAATCTCATCTTCTTTTCAAACCTTACTAATAATATACCATCATAGAAGGGCAATGAACACAGTCTAAAAGTTCAGGACATCTTGAAAAGATGGAAAAAACGTGGAAATAAGATGGTGATTAACTGAAGAAAAAATGAAGAAATGCGATGTAATCACTCCGGCTTGATTCTGTCCTTCCCGAAGGCCTCAGTCCATGAAGCTTTAAAATCCTCCACTGTCTTTCTCATCAGATCCGTCCTTAAATCAGAGAAAAGCACATTTGACTTCAATGTAAGGCTGTCAGCTCCAGAGAGAGTTGCCTTTTCAGCCTGTATTGCATTCTTAAATGATGCGGCAAGAAGCATCTTATCCGCGAACGCATTCTTAATGCTCCTTATTACCTCCTCATAATCAATCTGATGCTCTTGTGCCCTGTTGCAATATACAGAGACGCACTCCGCACCGGCCTTATATGCGAGCATGCCTTGAGAGAATGAGAATACAGAGGCTGCGGTAATATGAACACCCTCACCGCTTAGCGTGCTTATCGCAGCAAGCCCATCCTCAGTTACAGGAATCTTAATCCAGGTCTCCTCACCCAGCTCCTCCAATAGATAATGGGCATCATCGAGTATCGCCTGATAGCTTGTTCCCACAGGCTGAACATGTAGAGTACCACCATGGCTTGTTACGAATTTACTTATCACCTTAAGGGCAAGGATGGGAGAACCGTATTTGTTCCGGCTCTCTGCAAGTATGCTAGGATTGGTGGTCACACCATCAAGAGTTATAAGAGAGTAGACGTTACGGATCTCATCTATGTCCGCAGAATCAAGAAAGAGTCTGATCATAAGCCCTCCAGCTTGATTATACCATGCTTATTCTATTTTTCGTGCCTTTTTCACCAGGTAATTTATGAAATACATTACACTCACCATGAGAATAAGCAGTATAAGAATGAGAGCCAGATAAAGGCTATCCGGGAGTATGGACTCGAAAAATGAGAGCGGATTATCTTCGCCTCCGTTTCTTAAAAAGAAGAAATCAGTGCCGAATGCATAGTTGAAGAAATAGTCGAAAGTCAGGAACGTAAGGAACGGAATAATCACCTTTGCCTTAAAGAACACATGCCATGAGGGGATGAAACCTCCAGAAAGAAGCAGCACTGGATAGATGAATAGAAGTGCATGAACGCTCCATGAGTGCATGCTCATAAGTGAGAAATAAGGAAGAACTGTCATCCACGAAGGAAAGATAAGTGCCGCGATACTTGCAGGTATACATATACCGTAAAGGTAGTTTTTCGCCACATCGGAATCCGTGAACGCCTCATATGCGATAATAAATATGTTCACAGAGCAGAGATGTAGAGGAAGCAGATTCCAGTTCCACTGTCCAGTAAGAAGTGCGTTAACATCCTTGACAAGCTCATCAATAATCAAAAGCACTGCTATGATTTTCCTTATATATCTTCTTCTCTCTTCAGAAGATTTACGGTAAAAGAGCGAAAGGCTAACAGCTAAGAGAGCAATGAACGCCAGTGTAGCAATATGAACGGGCGAAAAAAGAGGATGTCCATACCCTTCAGGTACAGTGTATTTAGTAGCAAGATACGGATTCATAATCCAGTATTATACAAAGAACGTTTTACTCTTTACACCTATAGAGAGGGGGAATTATCAGATTTGGCTGTTTTTCTCCTTATACCAGGCGATGGTTCGATCAAGTCCCTCATGAAAAGAGAGGGATGGCTTGAAGCCAAGTTCACTCTCCATCTTCTCTGTATCAAGAGAGTACCTTTTATCATGGCCGGGCCTATCTGGAGAGAATTCAATCAGGCTCTCAGCTGCGCCAAGCTTCCTGATGATGTACTTAACGACATCTATGTTCCTCTCCTCATAGCCCGATGAGATGTTATATATCTCACCTATCCTGCCACTTAGCAGTATCTTCTCAACAGCCCTGCTATGGTCCTCCACATAGATCCAGGAGCGTATGTTCTCACCTTTTGAATATACTGGAATCCTCTCTCCTTTCATCGCCTTATCTATTGCCATGGGGATGAGCTTCTCCCTGTTCTGAAAAGGCCCGTAGTTATTAACAGAGCGGCTTATCGTAACAGGAGTACCGTAAGTCCTATGATAAGAGAGTGCTAGAAGATCGGCAGATGCTTTTGTCGCAGAGTATGGGTTGTTTGGACGAAGCGGACTGGATTCATAAAAAGAGTCTGCGCTATCGAGGGGAAGATCGCCATATACCTCATCTGTGGAGATCTGATGGAAACGTGGAATGGAAAACCTGTTGACGGCATCAAGAAGACTCGCAGTACCAAGCACATTGCTTCTTAAAAAAAGAGATGAGTCTTTTATCGAGTTATCGACATGTGTCTCGGCGGCGAAATTAACTATCGCATCAGGCCTTTCATCTCTTACTATGTCAAATACTAAATCTCTTTCCGAAATATCCCCTTTGATGAATTTAAAATTCTTTTTTCCTACCACGGATGAAAGACTATCCATGTCAGAGGCGTATGTAAGGGCATCAATCGTAGTAATGCTCACATCATGAGATGAGAGCATATGCCTTATGAATGAGGAGCCCATGAACCCGGCTCCACCGGTAACAAGCAGTTTCATAACACTATGAATTATATGCTTTTTTCCTTAACAAGAGAGGAAAAAACTCCCATATATGGTACAATTTTCATCATGGACAAGGAAAAGCTGAGGAAAAACGTAAAATCTGCATTTCTCTCTTTTACGAAAAAGAAGGAAGAAGAGATCCTGATAATCGGGAAAATCAAGGCCTTGGACGAATACAAGAGAGCAGAGACCGTTCTAATATATGACGCACTCAGTGATGAAGTTGATTTAAAAGACCTCTTAAGCGACGGGACGAAGACATTCCTCTTTCCATACATCAAAGGAGAAGAGATGTTCTTCGGCACGAGGCCATTAAAAAAAGGGATGTTCTCCATAATGGAGCCGGAGAACAAAATAGAATACCCTTATGAAAAGGCGCTGATGCTCGTTCCTGGAAGGGCGTTCAGCATAAAAAATGAGAGACTCGGCAGAGGAAAAGGATTCTATGACAGATATATAAGGGAAAACAGGAGGAGAATCCATACAATCGGAATCTGCTTCTCTTTCCAGCTTTTTTCTTCCCTTCCCATGGCAGAGCATGATCAAAGGGTGGATATAGTCATATCGGGCGGGCAATGAAATTCTGATTAATCATGATTGAAAGGAATGCTTTTACATCATCACTGAGATTCTTAGCGCTGAAATCCTTCCTGAATGATTCATCATGCACCCATGAAAGTATATTCGATACCGCATGTATGTATTCGGCCTGCCTGCTCTGACTAGAGGCGATTACAAACACCATATGCACGGGATCGGGATAATGCTCATCAAAGATTATCCCATCCTTTGAATAGCCGAGTGCAATCCGGCATTTATCCAGGTGCGGCAGCTTCCCATGAGCTATCGCAACACCATGTCCTATTCCCGTAGACTGGATCTTCTCCCTTCTATGCACGGCCTTGATGAACTTATCCTTATCCTCAAGCTCATCGAAAATCGTGCAATCTCTTATGACCTCATCGATAGCATCGAACTTATCGGTGCTATCGAGATAGGTAAAGACCCTTTTCAACTGGTCAGTCATTTGTTCTTCAAATACTCATTAATCGCCTTAGCGGCCTTTCTGCCCTGTCCCATGGCAAGGATTACGGTTGCAGCCCCGAGGACTATGTCCCCTCCTGCATAGACCCCTTCCATGCTCGTCCTCATCGTCTCCTCGTCAACTATGAAGTTCCCCCTCCTGTTGACCTCGATCTCCGGCGTCGTCATCTTTATCAGGGGGTTCGATGCGTTGCCGATCGCAACTATGACCTCGTCGTATGGCACCTCCTCATCGCTCCCGGGGATCTCCACGGGGCTCCTCCTGCCGCTTCCATCAGGCTCCCCGAGCTCGCACCTGCGGATCACGAGCGCCCTCACCTT
>CALXOL010000021.1 GCA_944390015.1 uncultured Spirochaetaceae bacterium | reverse complement strand
TGGTGTTGTAGTTTCTACTGGTGTTGTAGTTTCTACTGGTGTTGTAGTTTCTACTGGTGTTGTAGTTTCTACTGGTGCCATTTTCTCTCTCTTTAGAAAAAACACGAAAACTATCAGGGCTAGTATAATCAGTACGATTAAGATCTTGATTCCTTTTTTCATATTTTTATGTTAGCTGTATTCTGCTTTCCTTTTTGTGTCTTTGTCACAAAAAGAGTTCAGCTTCCTTCCTTTCTGTTGCGAGTTTCTTAATTCTTTCCTTTACAGCTGAGAATGCCTCATCTTCGTATTTCCTGGCTTTTTGAGGGCATATGGCTATGCATCTTGCACATCCTATGCATTTCTCTTCATCTGTAAGGTTCGGCATCATCTCATCAATTGCGCCCGATGGGCAGCTGATGTAGCATTTTCCGCATCGGATGCAGTTCTCATCAGCCTTCGGGGTTAGGAATTTGGAAATGCTCTTATAGGGGCGTAAGCCGGGGATGTTCTTAATTTTCTCTCCTTTTTCAAGACTCTTCATGATAATTGGTTTGAAGGATGAAAGCTTTTTCTTATCCTCTTCATCAGGCCGTCCCTTAGCTATCTCTCTTATCATGGAGTGCTCTGCAATGCAAGATAGAGCGGCTGTGATGATGAAACCCTGGCTATTGAGATTATCATAGAGTTCTATCAGTGTATCCTCAAAAGCCCTGTTCCCATATATAGCCATGATTACTGCTTTTGTGTTTACACCTTTTATCTTTTTTAGCCTTTCTATTGCCAGGGCAGGGCATCGTCCTCCAAAGGATGGTAGGGCCACATAGAGGATGTCACTTGATGTAAGGTGATAATCCTCATAGTAGTCTCTTCTTGTAAGATCTATTTCCTTTCCCTCTGGGCATAATATGTCCAGGCATTTTCTTGTCCCTCCGGTAGGGCTGAAGTAAGCTTTGTAAATCATGGGAAAAGTCTAAGAAAAATATTTGAAAGCTTCAAGAAATTGGATATATTTTTCTTTATGCGTGCGACACATTCTTTTCCTCCTTCTTACGACTCTGAATCCAGAGTTCTCATCTTAGGTTCTTTCCCTTCGGTTGCATCAAGAAAAGAGGGTTTTTATTATGCCCATAAGAGTAACCGGTTCTGGCCTATAATGGAGAGCCTTTTCTCCGTCTCCCTTAAGAGCATCGAAGATAAGAAGGTTTTTCTTCATGAGCATCATATAGCGCTCTGGGATGTCGTCTCAGAGTGTGAGATAGACTCGAGCTCCGATGCCTCAATCAGATCTGTAGTCCCGAATGATATCGAGAAGATTCTTAGAGAGAGCAGAGTGGCGAGGATTTTTATCAACGGGAGCAAGGCTTATGAGCTCTTAAAGAGGTACAATGATGAAAAAATATGGAGGAATGCCATTAGGCTTCCCTCCACATCGAGTGCTAATGCCTCTTTCTCTCTATCTAGATTGCTTGAATCCTGGATTCAGGTTAAGACTTCCTCGGAGCTTTCCTCAGGTTAATCTTGACTTTGTTCCTGATGAGATATGCATGATGTATCTTCTTATCTCTGAAATCTTCTCCAATTGTCTCATCTGTGATGTCCTTTACAACGAATTCATCAAGAATCTCCTCATCCATCTTAAAGCGCCTGTAGTTGTTGCTGAAGATGAGAAGACCTCCCGGACTCAGATGCATCATGCAGGCTCTTATAAGCTTCTTATGATCTCTCTGAACATCAAAATTGGCTCTTCCTTTGCTGTTGGAGAATGTCGGAGGATCGCAGAATATGAGATCAAAGCGGTCGTATGTGCTATATAGATAATCCATCGCATCACTTCTATAGAAGTAATTGTCTATTGTTGTTGGATAACCGTTTACCTTGAGATTCTCCATCGCCCAATCAAGATATGTGGAGGATGTATCTACGCTAACTGTGGATACGGCTCCTCCTTTAATCGCATTGAGTGTCGCAGTTCCCGTATAACAGAAGAGATTTAAAAATCTCTTTGAATCGCTGATGCTCTGGATGTACGCCCTGATTTTCCTGTGGTCGAGGAATATGCCTGTATCAAGGTAATCCTGGAAGTTCACCAGGATGTTAAGGCCGTTCTCATGGACAACGTTGAAGCGGTTGGATGAGGCAAGTCGTCCATATTGGCTCTTTCCCTTCATCTCCTTTCTCTGCTTTACGTAGATGTTTTCTATGTCGATTCCCGTTGCCCTCTCGGTTGCGTAAATAAGCTCGTTAAGCCTTCTTTCCGCCGCTTCAGGATCGATTGTATCTGGAGCCGCATACTCAGCAAGATTTATCCACTTGTTCTCATAGATATCTATTGCCGCTGAATACTCAGGCATGTCCGCATCATAAATCCTGTAACAGGTAACACCTTCTCTTTCCATGATCGGCCTGATTTCCTTGAGATTCTTTATAAGGCGGTTGTACGCCATCTCCGCACCGCTTGAAAGTGGTGCTGAAAGCCTTTCCTTCTTCTTCTCAAGGCTCTTTCTTTTCATCTCCTCCTTCTCCTCGTCGGTGAAGATGGAGTAGTGGGCGACCTGGCAGAAAAGAGCTCCGTTATAGAGTGTGTTGACCCTCTCCGGCTTCATTGCGATGTTTGAAAGCACTTCACTCTCGGCTGCCATGATGGATGCCTTCCATCCTTTGAAAAGGAATCCAAGCTGGTCTCCGATCATTGCATAGAGGTCGTCTATGTTACCCTCGCTAAGTCTGACTCCATATGGAGGATCTGTAACAATGTAACCCATTAGAGAGGGAACATCCTCCTCCGTGTAGGATGCGAAATCCTTCTCTTTGAAATCTATGAGTTCGAGCACTCCCGCGGCTCTTGCGTTCTCTTTTGCTATTCTGATGGCTTTTGCCGAGATATCTGAGGCATAGATTCTTAT
The DNA here is from genome assembly GCA_944390015.1 of uncultured Spirochaetaceae bacterium. GTDB lineage: Bacteria > Spirochaetota > Spirochaetia > Sphaerochaetales > Sphaerochaetaceae > Ornithospirochaeta. Next base: position 34,697 of record CALXOL010000021.1, on the reverse strand, counting down.
ATCTCTCTCATCAACGGCTTTCTGCCTTCTCTCATTTGCCTCTGCTACTATCTTATTCCAGAGATCCTCGTCATAAGAAGGAAGTTTCTTAAATGCGTATTCATCCCTCTTTATAAGACCGGGCGCGGTATCTGATGCGATGAGTGCCGCTTCTATTGCAATCGTTCCAGATCCTACGAACGGATCCAGCAGAGTGCCTGAGTCGGTCTCGCTGATGCTCTTCTTCCATTCACTTCTATATAGTAGTGCGGCTGCCAGCTGCTCTCTGAGGACTGCATCGGTCTGATCTAACCTATAGCCGCGCTTCTGCATCCCCTCTCCTGAGAAGTCGAGATACCAGATTGCCCTTCTCTGGTGCAGGTGAACATGGACTGTGATGTCTGGATTCTCCGTATCGATGTCAGGGCGTTCGTCATTGAACTTCTCCTTGATCCTGTCTATGATACCGTCCTTTACCCTGAGTGCGGCGAAATGGGAGTTGTTAAGATATGGACAATCCTGTGCGGTCTTTGTAACCTTTATCGTCGTTTCAGGGGTGATGAACTCCTCCCATGGAATTTCCTTCGTTGCCTCATAGAGCTCATCGGTACTCATTATGTCGTCATCAAGATAAATCGCCTCTAAAAGCCTTGTCGCAATGCGGCTGTTCATGCAGAAGCGGTATCCTGTCTCAAGATCTCCTACGAATTCAACTCCCGCCTTCGTCTGTCTTATCTCTTTTGCTCCTGCCTCTTCTGCTTCTTTTGCAACAAGATCTGCCTGATTGAGCGCACTGCTTGCGAAAAATATCATGCGTTTCCTCCGAGTATCTTCTCTATCTCTTCCTTCTCGAATGAGTATACTGTTCCGCAGTTGAAGCATTCGACCTCAAGAGGAAACGTGCCTTTTTTTATCTCTTCTCTCTCCTTTTCAGGTAGCCCCTTTAAATAACACTCAAATCCGCTTTTTGAGCAAGGACAGGAGAAGCCGATCATACGGCGTTCAAGGTGTTCTACGCCGAATGTGGCAAATTCAGATTCCACATACTCCCTGATGCTCATACCATCGGAAAGACACCTGGAGAGGTTATTCAGGCCTTTTGCTTTTTCCTGGATTTCTCCCAGCTCATCCTCATCAGCTCCTGGAAGAGCCTGAATGAACAGGCCTCCCGCACCGAAGAGTCTTGCCCCCTCATCAAAATGGAGGGAGATATAGAAAAGTGTAGGTGTCTGCTCGCTCTGCTGGAAATAAAGGGCAAGGTCATTTGCCAGATTACCGTACTCAAGCATTATCTGACCGGAAAAAGGTGTCTTAGCTCCTTCGAGAATCTTTGTGATTGTTAAAAATCCCGGTCCATATAGCAGTGAGGTATCAAGGGATTCAAGCGGTTTCTCAAGCTTAATCGGGTTGGCCATGAGGTATCCTCTTACAGCTCCACTTGCCCAGGATTCGACGCTCAATCCTTTTATCGGTCCACCACATTCGACTTCGAGTCTTATTCTGTCATTTCCCTTTACGGTAGATGCCAGGAGCGCTCCTGCGACATAGGCTTGAGAAAGAACATATGTCTCCAGTGGCCCAAGCTCATGGTTTACTCTCACTTGGTTGCACATCTCCGTTGCTGCAACCGCCGTTAAACGCACTTTTCCTCCTTTTAGGAGGAATATCTCTCTGCCATCCTCGGCAAGAGAGGCAATGTGCTCTTTAAGCTCATTGTCTAAAATAGGTTTTTTTATCATACCGGCAATATTATATTTTTTAGATTATTTGTTCAATCATATCTGTTTAGCATAGTTCATATAATCCTCACACAAAAACTATTGACTGGTTTTTAACAAGTGTTTATATTTCGTTAAGCAGTTGACAAAAATGGAAAATCGTTTCTTTCTTGATTTGAAATACATATCAATTTCCTTCGATAAACTCATAGAGAAGAAGACGGGATTCACATCCGCTCAGCTAAGAATCATAGGCTTTTTAATGCATATGAGAGATGAGCACAGGGATGTCTATCAGAAGGATATAGAGGATATCGTAGGGGTCAGCAGGGCTGCGGTCTCAGCAATACTCGATAAGATGGAGCGCTCATCTTTGATAGTCCGTATAAGTTCTCCTCTTGATAAGAGGATGAAGAAGGTGGAGCTTACAGAGCTCGGGAAAAAGGCCGCAAATGATGTGTATATGACTATGTGCTCGATAGAGGATGACATCTGTTCCAGCCTGAGCATGGAAGAAAAGGCTACGATTTTCAACGTTAAGAACAAGCTTATAGATAAACTGGAGGATTTAGGATGCTGAAAGATCTTGCATCCCGCATACGGGAGTATAAGAAGGAAGCGATACTTACTCCGCTTTTGATGGTCGGAGAGGTATTCATGGAGGTCCTCATACCTGCACTGATGGCGCAGATCATAGACATCGGGGTAAGCCAGGGTAATATATCATACACGGTGAAGATGAGTATTATTCTGGTTCTCTGTGCTTTCGCCTCAATGTTCTTTGGAGTGCTCGGGGCGAAAACCGCTTCTGTCGCCAGTTCAGGCTTTGCACGTAATCTTAGACATGACCTGTATTACAAGATAGAGGATTTCTCTTTCTCTAATATAGATTCGTTCTCTACTTCCAGTCTCATAACGAGGCTTACAACCGATGTCCAGAACGTGCAGATGGCTTTTCAGATGGTCATAAGGATGTTCGTCCGAAGCCCGATAATGTTTCTTTTCGCAATATTCATGGTTGCCAAGAACGGGGGATCTGTGATGTTCATCTACATTGTCGCAGTTCCAATTCTTGCCGCTGGAATCTTCTTCATGATGAGTAAGGCTCATCCGAAGTTTGAGAAAGCGTTCAAGAGCTATGATGGACTAAACCGTGTCGTAGGGGAAAACCTCAATGGAATAAGGACAGTAAAGGCTTATGTCAGAGAGGATGAGGAGACTGAGAAGTTCGATGAATCGGCAACTCAGATTTATAATAATTTCGTCTCTGCTCAGAGAATAATGGCGCTCTCTCAGCCTATGATGAGTGCTGTCATGTATCTATGTATTGTTGCTGTATGCTACGTTGGTGCACGGCTGATTAATAACGGTCATATGACTACGGGACAGCTTATGAGCATATTCACTTACAATGCGCAGATTCTCATGAGCCTTATCATGATTGGAATGTTCATGGTCATGGTTACCATTGCTCGTGCCAGTGCTGAGCGTATCATGGAGGTTCTGGAGACAGAGCCTGATATGGCGATCAATGAGGATGGAGAGAAGAGCGTAAAGGACGGTTCAATAGAATTTGATCACGTTACTTTCGGCTATAAGAAGGGAACTGCGGTATTGGAGGATATCAATCTGAAGATTAAAAGCGGTATGATGGTTGGCATTCTTGGCCCGACTGGAAGCGGAAAGAGCACCCTGATAAGTCTCATTGCAAGGCTCTATGATGTAACAGAGGGTAGAGTGATGGTCGGCGGCCGTGATGTCCGTGATTATAATCTTAAGGCACTGAGGGATGAGGTGTCCGTAGTGCTGCAGAAGAACCAGCTCTTTACCGGAAGTGTGAAAGAAAACCTCAGATGGGGAAACAAGGATGCAAGCGATGAGGAGATTGTGAAGGTCTGTAAGATTGCAGCGGCCGATTCATTCATCGCACCTTTAAAAGAAGGTTATGACAGCCATGTCGAGCAGGGCGGCACCAACTTCTCCGGCGGTCAGAGGCAGAGGCTCTGCATAGCCAGGGCTCTGCTAAAGCATCCAAAGATTCTCATCATGGATGACAGTACCAGTGCCGTTGATACTGCGACGGACAGCCAGATCAGGGCGGCACTCAAGAATGATGTCAAGGATCTGACCAAGATAATAATCGCACAGAGAATCTCTTCTGTGCAGGATGCGGATATGATCATCATGATGAATGATGGACGTATTGAGGATGTCGGTACCCATGATGAGCTTCTTATGCGTAATAAGAACTATCAGGGGCTCTACAACACTCAGACTAAGGCGAAGGAGGCTTAAGGATGCCGAGATTTAAAGCAGGAAACACTAGGGCGAAGAACCCTGTAAAGACATTCAAACGCCTTTTTGCGATGGTATTTAAAGAACATAAGATTGTGCTTTGCGTAGTACTGGTAAGCATTTTCCTTGTAGCTTTTGCCACCAGTTACTTCTCTACGTTCATGCAGAGTATAATCGATGATTATATTTCTCCGCTTATTGGTAACCCGAATCCGGATTATGCACCGCTCATGCATGCGATTATGTCGTTCCTTATCATAATCGTCTGCTGTCAGGTCATACCGCAGTACATCCAACAGAGGATAATGATTAAAGTCTCACAGGGTGCGATGCTCACGATGAGAAAGAACATGTTCCGCAAGCTGGAAAGTCTGCCGATCTCCTATTTCGACCGCCATCAGCACGGAGAGACGATGAGCCGTTTCTCAAACGATACTGATACTCTTAACCAGATGATGAGCCAGGCTCTTGTTCAGGTAATAAGCGCCAGTATCACCATCGTATTCCTTTTCTGTACGATGCTTATGAACAACATCATACTCTCCTTGGTTGTCGTATTCTTCATTTTCCTGATGTTCCGTGCAACTGGAATCGTTGCAGGCCGAAGCGGAAGATACTTCGCTGTACAGCAGGGGGATCTTGCGAATGTAAACGGGTTCATCGAGGAGATGATGAACGGGCAGAAAGTCATAAAGGTCTTTACGCACGAAGAGGAGAGCAAGAAGGATTTTGATGCTCTAAATGATAAGCTCAATGAGAGTATGAGTAAGGCGAATACATATGCGAACGCCATGGGACCTGTCAGTGCGAATATGAGTAACCTGCAGTATGTATCCCTGGTCTTAATCGGGTCTTTGGTCACGATTCTGACACCGAGCTACACGGTCGGAGCCCTTGCCGCATTCCTACTTCTCTCAAGGAGCCTTTCAAACTCCGTCAGCCAGATAGCACAGCAGTCTAACAGTATTCTCCTTGCCCTCGCAGGTGCGGAGCGTATCTTCGAGCTTTTGGATGAGGAGAGCGAGGTTGATGACGGATATGTTACCCTTGTTAATGCGAAGATTGAGAATGGTGAGATAGTCGAGAGCAGTGAACGCACCGGTTTCTGGGCATGGAAACATCCCCATACCGATGGTAGTAAAACCACATATGTCCCTTTGAAGGGGGACATCGTTATGGATCATGTTGATTTCGGTTATGTACCGGATAAGACGGTGCTCCATGATATCTCCCTTTATGCGAAGCCCGGACAGAAGATCGCATTCGTAGGTGCAACCGGTGCCGGTAAGACCACGATAACGAACCTTCTTAACCGCTTCTATGACATTCAGGATGGTAAGATCCGTTTCGACGGTATCAACATAAACAAGATTAAAAAGGCCGATTTGAGGCATTCTTTAGGGATGATTTTACAAGATACAAACCTCTTTACCGGAACAATCAGGGAGAATATAAGGTTTGGAAGGCTAGATGCAACGGATGAAGAGGTTGAGAAGGCGGCAAAGCTGGCGAACGCCCATGAATTCATCATGCGTATGCCAAACGGCTATGATACTATGATAACCAATAACGGTGAAGGCCTTTCCCAGGGGCAGCGTCAGCTTCTTTCGATTGCACGTGCCGCCGTGGCAGACCCTCCAGTCATGGTCATGGATGAGGCAACAAGCAGTATCGATACACATACCGAGGCCTTGGTACAAGCTGGAATGGATAGGATAATGGAGAACAGAACCGTATTCGTAATCGCTCACCGATTAAGTACTGTACGTAACAGTAATGCGATAATGGTTCTTGACCATGGCAAGATAATAGAACGTGGCGACCATGATTCGCTTATAGAAGAAAAAGGTACGTATTACAGGCTTTATACAGGAGCCTTCGAACTTGAGTAGGATATGGGATGTCTGGAAACAGGCATCCTTTTTTAACATCATATCACTTTTCGTCATTATATATTGAAGAGCTTTTAAGCACTTCAAGGAGAAAAGAACATGATCTTAAGAAACAAAAGGCAGCCGAGCCTCATCGAGATAATCTCCGAGCCCACATCGCCGTATCACATAAGCGATGAGGACGAAAGGAGGATAAGAACTGAGGCTAAGAAGCTGAGGCGTAGGATTATGAGCAAGAGCCTCACGGATGACGAGCTCTTCAGAATAGCGATGTTCGACAACACGGAGCTTGCCGATTTCTTCGCACGATGCTACGTCCCCCTCTACGAGCCTGGAAGCATAGAGAGCGTGAAGGTTGACTACGAGATCCCAACCGCCGTAACGAAGTCGTCCCGTCTTGATGCGTACGCCGAGGCCGGATGCACGGTCATAGACTTCGAGATGGAGAGCGCGAGGCGGGGAAGCATATGGAACAGGAGCCGGCAGTATGTTGCGAACCTGACGAACTCGTTTATAATTAAGGGTGATGGATACCGCAATCTTCCGAGGATAGTCGTCGTGTTCTTCATCCCTTACGACATCCTTGGAAAGGGGAAGCCATTCTACGTGGTGATGCCGAAGGACGAGGACGGGGACATAGCGGATCCCGGGGACGTGAGGATATACGTGAACTGGAACTACGAAGGGGATGACGAGTACGGCAGGATAGCGCACGACATCAGGTGCGTGAGGCCTGAGGAGATGTACCATGAGGAGATGAGGGCGAGGGTGTTGTCGCTCAAGGCAGAGATAGGAGGAGAGAAGATGGCGGAGGATTATTATTCAAGGCTGAAGAGGGAGTGGACTGCAGGAGTAAGGGAGGAGGCATTAGCTGAAGGTCTTGTCAGAGGTAAGGCCGAAGGAAGAAGAGAATTTGTAAGAGTACTGTTGAAAGAGAGCAGTGCCGAATCTGTTTCAAGTAAGTTCGGCATTCCCTTAGCAGAGGTAAAAGAGATAGCTCGGAGCATGAAGGCTTAGGCGGAAGAATTTCGCTATCGTATTTGAAAAATTAAGTACACATTGGCTTGAAAATAAGCTATATTGAATATACGCGCTAAGCGAATAAGAATGAAGGAGAACGATTATGAAGTGGGTTTGCACTCTTTGTGGTTATGAGTATGAAGGTGAAGAGCTTCCTGAGGATTTCGTATGTCCTCTTTGTGGAGCAGGAGCTGATGCCTTTGAGAAGGTAGAAGACTGATCTTTGTATTTTCGCGGCCTGAAAGTATGGCCGCTTTATTTTTCTCTATGATTACGGTTTTAGTTTCTGATATTACTAAGATGAAGGTTGATGCGATTGTCAATGCTGCAAATAACTCGCTTCTTGGTGGAGGTGGTGTTGATGGGGCCATTCATGCTGCAGCCGGTATTGATTTGCTTAGAGAGTGTATGACTCTTGGAGGGTGCGAGACTGGTAAGGCCAAAATTACCAAAGGGTACAGCCTCCCTGCAAAATATGTCATCCATACGGTAGGTCCTGTATGGCGTGGTGGCAATAGGGATGAGGATGCTCTTTTAAGAAGCTGCTATGTTGAGTCTCTAAAAATCGCAGAAGAAAAAGGGATTGAAAGTATTGCATTCCCCCTTATCAGCTGTGGCGTATATGGTTTTCCTAAGGAGCGTGCTTCCAAGATAGCCCTTTCTGAGCTGATAAAAAGTAAGCTGGATGTGTTTGTTGTCTGTTTTTCTGCACATGATAAGGATATATATGCATCAAGCGTGAAGGAAATGGGCCTTGAAGGACAAGTTACCATATTATGACCTTTTGTTTATTTTTGTTTCTTTCGAGAATGGTAATGTGGTAATATAACAAGGTATGGGCAGGAACAACGTTACAATTAAGGATATCGCACAGAAAACGGGATTCTCTAAAAGCACGGTATCCCGTGCCTTATGTTATGATGCCCATGTCAGCCCAGATACGAGGAAAAAGATTCTGGAATGTGCCAAATCCCTCGATTTCCAGCCGAATTATTTCGCAAAAGGTCTAAAGACGCAATGTAGTAAGACGATAGCGTTCTTCGTTCCAAACATAGAAATCATGATCTATCCTGCGATAATACAGGCGATGGAGGTCGAAACAAGGGAGAGGGGTTATACGATTCTTCTCTGTGACATCCAGGAAGACAAGGAAATAGCAAAAGAGTACGTGAAAAAGCTCAAAGGCAGGAATGTCGATGGCTTTATTTTCTCGACTGCATTGCTTAATGTAGAGGAGAATGAGGAGATTCTCGAGGTCGTAAGGGATGGCATTCCATGTGTGAATCTTTTAAGAACGGATGGGGTAAGTGCGACTTCCGTACGGCTGGATAATGCCAAGGGTTCTGCAATGGGAGTCGAATACCTGCTTAGCAAGGGAAAGAGAAGGATTGCTTTTTTACAGGGGCAGGAGTACCTGAAACTTTATAAAGACCGCTATGAAGGTTATGTGAATACGTTATTAAAGCATGGTATTAAAATAGATCCAGACCTTATTTGGTATGGCTATAGGGGTTCGGAAAGGGTCGCGACAAAAATCATACCGGAGAAGATAAAATCAGGAATCGATGTTGATGCGCTCTTCTGCGCCAGCGATAACATAGCTGTCGATGCCATCCATGCCCTGAATGAGATGGGCATAAAAGTTCCTCAGGATATTTCAGTGATAGGGTATGATAACGTTCCTATATCTGAGCTATTCATCCCGAAGCTGACTTCGATAGGTCAGCCGTTTAAGGAGATGGGGAAAAAAGCGGTAGATGTTCTAATCGACATGATTGAAGGGAAAAAGGCGAACACCATTGAGGATTATGTGTTCGATCCCATCCTGATGGTGCGTGATACTGTCTGTTAATACCTTTTGATGTATATTTTCCCTTCTATTTCTTCTCAATTTGTCTGATTTCTCAGGGCTTTAAATTTCTCAAAAATGTTTAAAACTTTTTTCTTGCAATATCCAGAATATGGGGTAATATAAAGTCATGGGAACGTTCCCATGAGTATTCTTGGAGCGTTTCAAACTACAAAAGGAGAGAAAAATGAAAAAAATCCTTGCAATTCTAATGGTACTCTGCATGATGACGACAGTCTTTGCAGGTGGTGCAGCAGAGAGTGGTTCCTCTGATTCGATTTTAATCGGTATTCTTCAGGACACTACCGGAGCTACAGCTACTCTCGGCCTTTCTGTTCAGAAGGGAGTAGAGGATGCTATTGCAGACATTAACGCTGCTGGCGGCATTAATGGTGCTGAGGTAAAGTACATCGAGTACGATACCGCAGGTGATGTAAATACTGCAATCGCAGCATACATCAGGGCTGTCACTGTTGACCAGGTAGATTTCCTTTTCGGACCACCGATTGCAAATATCGTATCAGGTCTTAAGGCTACTACGGCAAGCTATGACATTCCAATGATTACTTTCGCTGTTGATCCGACGTGCTATACCGATAATAATGGCAACCTCTATGACTATTTATTCTGCGCACAGCCTTCAACAGTAGTACAGGGTCAGATCATGGCTGAGTTCGCAATGAAGAACGGATTTAAGAATTTCGGAGTTTTCTATACTCAGGATAACTCGTATTCCGTATCCCTTCTCGATCCATTCGTAGAGACCGTAAGAGCTAACGGCGGTACTCTTGAAGATAAGAACATCATCGGATATAACTCAACAGAGACCGATATCAACACGCTCATCCAGCCTATTATAAACGCTGGGGTTGATGCAATTTACTGCCCGAACTATACAGCACCTCTCGTACTCATTAAGAAGGCTTGCGACAGCCTCGGCTTCAAAGGTGCTATCATAACAGGTCTTGATGGCGCACCTGCTTTCAATACCCAGGTAGGAGCGGACTGCTCTAACGTTTATTACATCAACAACATCGATGTATATGAAGAGGCTACAGCAAAGGCCATCGAAGAGAGATGCCAGAATGTAGGTGCTCCTAACAAGTACTTCCTCGGATACGATTCCATGATGATGGCAGCAAAGGTAATGGGAGAGGTCGGCACAGACGGTGCTACGGTTGCTCAGGCCCTTGAGACTGCTGAGTACACAGGTCTTACAGGAACAATCCAGATGGATCCAGAGACACACATGCCTGTTCTCGGTACTCCTATGTTCATGTATAAGTATGATGGAACGACTCCTGTCATGCTCGAGCAGTATCCAGCTGCAAACTGATAAAAGTTAATTTTAACCAGACATGTGGGCTTCATTACGGAGCCCACATTCAGAAAGGATAGCACATATGTCATTCCAGATTCTCATAAACGGAATCTCCACAGGCACCGTATATGCTCTTATCGCAATCGGATTCGCCTTGGTTTTCAATATTCTTAAATTCTCAAATTTCTCATATGGTGCGACAATGACCGCATCTGCATTCATCGCATATTTTCTCGTCGCCTCCAAGGGGTGGGGACTTGTGCCGACGCTGATCTGCTCAGCTCTTGCAGGAGCCCTGATCAGCCTCATAGGTGAGTTCGTAGGCTTTAGAAGGATTCTTAAAAACCATTCACCTTCAACTTATTTCTTTGTATCGTCGATAACCTTAGGGTCGTTGTATGAGGGGCTTGTAACGCTTAAAGCGGGGACGAACTTCTATGTTTACCCGAACTTCTTTGAAACTCCTACGATACAGCTTTTTCAGACAGTCATCTCAAAAGAGAACATAATAATGCTTGTAATCAGCGTTGCTGCTTTGCTTGCCCTTGCATTCGTAATACAGAAGACCAGTATCGGAAGAGCAATCCGTGCCGTCTCCTTCGACAGGGATACAGCTCAGCTGATGGGAATAAATGCAACGCTTATAATCCAGGCGGTATTCATCATATCAGGGATATTCGGAGGTCTTGCTGGATGCTTCCTCGGTATTAAGTATACTTTGACAGCAACCATGGGAAGCCTTGTTGTAAAAGGATTCATAGCCTCTGTCATAGGTGGACTTGGAAGCCTCACAGGAGCTGTGATAGGTGCGATGCTCTTAGGGATAATGGAAGCGATCTTCCTAAGTACAATGGGTTCAGGATGGGCTACAATAGCATCATTTGCCGTGATGCTCGTATTCCTTCTCATCCGTCCTCAGGGTATTGCTGGAAGCAATGTCCAGGAGAAGGCATAAGGGGGAAAAGGCATGAATCTATTTCTTTATGTATTGACGCAGGTTTGTATCACACTGGTATCGGTGTGCGGTATATATATCCTTACTGGTCTGACGGGTATGTTCTCCCTGGGTTCTGCCGCTTTCATGGCAATCGGTGCTTATGTCTCAGGACTATTGGTTCTCAATACGGGCATGAACATGTATCTGGCGTTCCTCCTTGCTATTGCCTTCGCAGTCTGTGTCGGTTATGTGATCGGATTTCCTGTCGTAAGGCTGAGAAGGGATTATATCTCGCTTGTCACGCTTGGATTCGGAGAATCCATTGCCCAGTTGATTCTCCTTCTAAGCCAGTACACTGGCGGTGCATTCGGTCTTATCGGTATACCGAGACGTGTAAATGTGTGGATAGCTTTAATCATTGCGATTCTCGTCATAATTCTTACTGCGCTTTTCAAATGCAGCAAGTACGGTAGGCAGTGCATAGCGATCAAGAGCGATGAGCTTGCTGCCAAGGCAATGGGAATCAACACATCCAGGGTCAAGATGATAGCATTCCTCCTCTCTTGCGCAATGACGGCATTAGCTGGATGCCTCTCTGCCTTCAATATCGGCTATGTAGGACCGACGGACTTTGGGTGGAAGAAATCCGCTGACTGGGTAATCATGGTATTCTTCGGCGGAGTGAACAGCCTTACCGGTTCCATCTTCGGTGGTGCGTTCCTTACGTTCCTTCCTCAGTACATGCAGGCGCTTAATAAGTACAGGGCGGTCGTATATGCCGTTCTCGTACTGTTCATCCTTAACTTCAAGCCGAAGGGAGTATTCGGAGAGTGGGAGCTTACCCCAAAGAACATGAGAAGGGCTCTTATGCGTTTTAACAGGAAGCAGAGAAAGGTAAAGGAGAGATAACATGGCACTTCTGGAAATAAGGCATATTAGTAAGAATTTTGGTGGAATCAAGGCTATTGCTGATTTCTCTCTGGAAGCTGAGGCCGGGCAGATACACGGAATAATCGGGCCGAACGGTGCGGGAAAGACTACTATATTCAATACCATCTCCGGGGTGTATCAGGCGGATTCAGGATCCGTTGTGCTCAGTGGAGAGGACATAACGAGGCTTCCACAATACAAGATAACCAGGCTGGGGATTGGAAGAACATTCCAGAATATAAGAATCTTCAGAGGCCTTACAATCGAGGAGAATGTCCTCTGTGCTTTTGATCCGCAGAGTAAGTACTCCGTATTCGGCGGACTCATCCCGACTCCCAAGAGATTTAAAGAGGAGAAAAGAGGAAGAGAGCTTGCCAGAAAATACCTCGAAGTAGTAGGCATGGCCGATAAGAAGGATGAGAGGCCGGAGAATCTCTCTTATGGAAATCAGAGGAAGGTTGAGATAGCCAGAGCCTTGATGTGCGAGCCGAAGGTACTTCTTCTTGATGAACCTGCAGCTGGCTTAACCCCTACTGAGGTAATGGAGCTGACAGATCTTATAAAAAGAATTTCCGTTGAATTTGGATTCGCAATCCTTTTAATCGAGCATCGTCTTGATCTGGTAATGAGTATTTCAGACCTTATACACGTACAGAATTTCGGAGAGACGATTGCAGTGGGAACTGCGGATGAGGTGCAGCATAACCAGGCGGTTATCGAAGCTTACTTAGGAGCGGAGCAATGAGTCATGATGTATTGTTGAAGGTTAGTGGCCTCTGCGTGAATTATGGGCATATCGAGGCACTCAAAGATGTCAATGTAGAGGTCAGAAAAGGTGAGATTTGCTCCATAATCGGTGCAAACGGTGCTGGTAAATCAACATTTCTCAAGGCAGTAAGTGCCCTTGTCAAACCACTTAAGGGTACGATTGAATTCGAGGGAGAGGAGCTTCCCAAGAAGCCATACAAGGTAGTCAAGAAGGGTGTCATCCACGTCCCAGAAGGGAGAAGGACGTTCTCAGGCCTTACTATTGAGGACAATCTTCTTGTAGGCGCATATCTCTCAGATAAGAGCAAGATAAGAGAAGATCTGGAAAGACAGTACGATCTTTTCCCGATTCTTAGGGAGAGGCGCAATCAGTTCGCTGGAACGCTCTCTGGAGGAGAACAGCAGATGCTTGCGGTATGCCGCGGCCTGATGTCCCATCCTAAGATCCTTCTTCTTGATGAGCCATCAATGGGGCTTGCTCCGATAATCGTATCCCAGATTTATGACATAATACAGAGAATCAGGGAATCGGGAATCACGATACTGCTGGTTGAACAGAATGCTAAGAAGGCCCTTTCCATCTGCGATTATGCCTATGTCCTTGAAAATGGCAGGATTAAGCTTGAGGGAAGCGGCAATGATCTTTTGAATTCAGATGATGTAAGGAAAGCTTATCTTGGAGGCTGATATGGAGATAAGGAATATTCATGAAATCCCATACATGGAGTTTCCCACGGGTAGGCGTACTCATGTGATGATCGGGGAAAACGGAGCGATAAAGGGGGAGAAGTTCTGCCAGGGCTATGTCGAGATTGAGCCTGGTGGATCCATCCCTGTCCATGACCATGAGACTGTTGAATCCTACACTGTGCTCTCAGGATGTGGGGAGATAACCGTGGGCGATGAGACAAGGGCCATCGGGGAAGGTGAATACGTATTCATCACGCCATGGATAAAGCATGGGCTGAGAAACACAGGTAAGGAGAAGATGACTCTCATGTTCGTCTATGCACCACAGATTGTAGTCGATCACTGGAAAAAAGAGATGGACGGGACATTATGATGAGGAAATGAGTTTATGAGTCATGAGAAATTCCATTATAAGACATTAGAAGAGCTTCTTGAGAAATGCAGGGAGCTTGGCATATCGCTACCATTCGCCTATGATACCTCGATTCTTGCAACACCGCTCGAAATAAGTAACATCAAGCTTCAAAACAGGTTGGGGATAGCTCCGATGGAAGGTGCTGATTCGACTGAGGACGGAAGACCTTCGGAGTATACGGAGGCCCGCTACGTACGTGAGGCAGAGGGAGGAGCAGGGCTAATCTGGTATGAGGCGATATCCATCGTAGAGGAAGGGCGTTCTTCAAAGACGCAGCTGCTTATCACAGAGGATAATGTCGATTCGTTCAAACGTCTTAATGAGCGTGTTAAGGAGGCAGGAATCAGAAAGAATGGATTCGAGCCGTATCTGATCATGCAGTCCAACCACTCAGGGCGCTATTCTAACCCGGATAATAAGCCAGCCCCACTAATTGCACAGAGGAATAAATGGCTGGAGACATTCCGTGCCGCAGATGATTCGTGTATCGTCTCCGATGATTATCTGAAATATATAGAGGAGATGACGGGAAAGTCCGCACTTTTAGCAAAAGAGGCGGGATTCGATGCCGTTGATATCAAATCATGCCATGGATATCTTTTCCAGGAAGTCGCTTCCGCATATGAGAGGAAAGGAGAGTATGGCGGCTCCTATGAGAACAGGACAAGACTTTTAAAGAACTCAATCAAAGCGGCTAAGGCTTATGAAAGTCCGTCATTCTCCGTTGTCTCTAGAATCGGAATCTATGATGGCTATCCCGCCTATTCGAGAGGTTTTGGTCAGGCTGAGGATGGTGCTATGGATTTAAGCGAGCCAAAGCGCCTTGTAAAGGAGCTTCATGATGAGCTTGGCCTGACATTTGTGGATATAACGATGGGAAATCCATATGCGACGACACATATAGTAAGACCGTTCGATATGGGCAAATACGTGCCGGATGAACACCCTCTCATAGGGGTGGCAAGGATGATTCAAGGGGTGAAGGAGATAAAGGAGAGTGTTCCTGATATGGCAGTCTATGCCTCTGCTCCTACTTATCTGAGACAGTATTCGGATCTTTATGCAGCCGGGGCTGTTGCGGGTAATTATGCTGATGGATTCCTTTTTGGACGTATGGCTTTTGCAGATCCTGATTTTCCGAATGAGATAATAAAGGAGGGGCGTATTAATCCCAAGAGGGTATGCCTGACATGCGGTAAATGCGGGGATCTCATAAGAGCGCATAAACCTACGGGGTGCGTAATCAGATATCCAGAGACATTCCTTCCTTTCTATAGGGAGTTCATGGTTGAGAAAAAAGACTTACCCGAGAATTTTAGAGGTTGATTGATGAAGAAGACAGCTTTGATAACAGGTGCGAGCCGTGGAATTGGATTTGCAATCGCGAGACAGCTTGGGCTTGACGGATTTTCTGTCGCAGTCGTAGCAACAGGGGCTCAGGAGAAGAATCAGAAGAACTTGGATATTCTTACTTCAGAGAATATCGACTGGAAGTATATTCAGGCGGATATAAGCAACCACGATGATAGGATCCGCATAGTAAAGGAGACCGTTGAGGCATTCGGTCGTATCGACGTACTCGTTAATAACGCCGGAGTCGCCCCTAAGGAGAGGACGGATCTTCTTGAAATGAGCGAAGAGAGCTTTGACCGGGTCCTTTCTATAAATACCAAGGGGAACATGTTCCTTACACAGCTTGTTGCAAAGCAGATGATTGAGCAAGAGATGCTTGGTAAGAAGAGAGGAACAATAATCAATATCTCATCATGCTCGGCTGAGGTATCATCGATATCGAGAGGCGAGTACTGCGTGTCAAAAGCCGGGGTTAGCATGCTTACAACGTTATATGCTGACCGTCTTGCCTCGAAGGGTATCCTTGTGCATGAGATAAGGCCAGGTGTTATTGCCACCGATATGACGAATACCGTCTCAGCCAAATATGACAAGCTCATAGCCGATGGGGCCTTCCCTATTGCAAGATGGGGCTATCCAGAGGATATCGCAATGGCCGTCTCCGCATTCGCAGACGATCATTTCCTTTATACCACGGGAAACTATGTAGATGTTGACGGTGGTTTCCATATCAAGAGGCTGTAATGAGAGATTTTGGTATCGTAGATGGTATGAAGGCCTATGAGGTGGAGACCGTTGTCCTTGGAACAGGGGCTGCCGGATATAATGCCGCATGCCTTTTGAAAAAAGGTGGAGAGGATGATCTTCTGCTCGTCAGTGAGGCAAGAAAGGCCGGAACGAGCCGCAATACCGGTTCTGATAAACAGACGTATTATAAGCTCTCTCTTGCCGGTGATGACCCGGATAGCGTGAAAGCTCTTGCACTGGATCTTTTTAAAGGCAGGTGTGTTGATGGTGATATCGCATTATGCGAGGCATCTCTTTCTTCCGCTTCCTTTTTACGTCTTGCAGACATGGGTGTTCCGTTTCCCGTAAACAGATATGGGGAGTATATTGGTTATAAGACAGATCATGATCCTCATAGAAGAGCAACGAGTGCAGGACCTTATACTTCTCGTTTCATGACAGAGGCCCTCGAGAAGGAGGCGGAAACTCTTAATATTGAGATGCTTGACGGCTATCAGGCTGTTAGGATTCTTGTCAGGGATAATGAGCTTAGAGGCCTTATCCTGATAAACCGTAAGACGGGAGATGGCATGGTTATCTTCTGCCGCTCTCTTGTCTTTGCTACTGGGGGGCCTGCTGGAATATATTCCATGTCCGTATATCCAGAAAGTCAGTTTGGTGCGACAGGAATCGCATTCGAAGCAGGATGCATGGGCAAGAACCTAACTGAGTGGCAGTATGGCCTTGCATCTGTTCACCCTCGCTGGAACGTGTCAGGATCCTACATGCAGGTGATTCCCCGTTTCGTCTCAATAGATGAGAATGGGATTGAGCATGACTTCCTATCTGAGTATGACTATAAGAGGGAGAAGATGCTCTCCCTGATATTCTTAAAAGGCTATCAGTGGCCGTTTGATGTGAGAAAGCTCGAGTCCGGGTCATCAATCATAGACATGCTATGCTATCTCGAGTTAGAGAAGAAAAGACGTGTTTATCTCGATTTCATGCATAATCCTGACTTTATGGAAGTGCCATGGGATGAGCTTTCTGAGGAGGCTTCAAGTTACCTTAAGGCATCTAGTGCGACACTGGAAACTCCGATTTGCCGTCTTAAGAAGTTGAATATGCCTGCTTATGAGTTCTATCTCGATAAGGGGGTTGACCTTGCGAGGGAGTATCTTGAGATATCTTTATCGGCGCAGCACAACAACGGGGGGCTTGCCATAGATTCCTGGTGGCAGTCGAACATAAAAGGCATTTTCCCCGTAGGAGAAGTTGCAGCATCACATGGAGTGTATCGCCCTGGCGGGTCTGCTCTTAATGCCGGTCAGTGTGGCTCAAGACGGGCATCAAACTGGATTCTACAGCATAGGAGGGGCGGCTGGAAAGCAGATACAAAAGGACTTGAAAGCCAGATAAGAGAGATATGCCACATCATGAAGAATGCTTTAAACGGTACTCTTGATGCTGAGAGTGTTTATAAGAAGGTGAGGATGCTCATGAGCCTTAACGGTGCTGCCATAAGGGAGCGAAGCTTACTTGAAAAGGCACTCATGGAGGTCAACGAATATCTTGATTCCTTTGAGGACATTCGAGTAGATAGCCCCTCCAAGCTTTGGATCCTCTTTGAACTCAGAAATGCTCTGATTTCTCAGAAAGTATACCTTGCAAGCATGATTGACTACCTTGCTGAAGGTGGGAAAAGCCGGGGCTCTGCCCTATATACGGATGAATCAGGACCTATTCATATTCCAAATCTTGATTCGAGATTCACATATTCATTGGAGGATGAGAGCATAGAATCCCAGATACAGGAAGTGCGGTATGAGTCCGGGGCTCTGATATTCAGCAGGAGATCACCCCGTCCTATCCCTGATGAGGATGATTTCTTTGAGAACGTTTGGGCGCGTTACAGAGAGGATAAATGCGTATATTAATTTTGCAGTCTTGCAGAAATGCAAGGCTGTTTTTTTATTATTGAGCATTTTTGTGTTAACATTGGAAAAAGAGGAAACAATATGGAACTGACAAAAAGACAGCAGGACATCCTTGACGGAAAAGAAGGGGATGTCAAAGCTAAGGTGATGAAGACCTTGATAATGTACGGAGAAACATTCGGTTCAACCCGTATGGCGGATATCACGGGGGAGTACGGACATCTGGTCACAAGTTTCGGATTATCGGTGATGAAGCCGGTTTATGATTTGATGGATACTCTGATCGAAGGTGGAGCTATTTCTTCCCAGAAGTTTTCCGTTGACCCAAGACCACTTGAGGATGTCGTACCAAGGAATTTTATTCAGAACATCTTCTTCAAGGTGATGTATTCAAAACAGAAGGATTACGATGCACAGCTTAAGAAGCTCGGTATTCTCTCCGATGACGCATATACATGCACGTGTTACATGGATGAGGTTGGAAACTGTCCGAAGAAGGGAGATATCCTATCCTGGGCTGAGAGCTCAGCAGTCGTATATGCGAACAGCATACTTGGAGCTCGCTGTAACCGAAACAGCGGAATCCTCGACCTTTTCGGCTCAATAGTAGGCTGCGTACCTTATTTTGGCCTTCTTACGGATGAGGGAAGGAAAGCGGATTGGCTGATTGAAGTAAGAACAAGTCGAAAGCCCGAAGCTCAGCTTCTTGGTTCCGCAATCGGAATGAAGGTTATGGAAGACGTTCCATACATTGTTGGAATGGACAGATATTTCACCTCATTGGATGACGAAGCGAAAGCTTATTTCAAAGACTTTGGCGCTGCTACTGCCTCCAATGGCGCTGTCGGCCTCTATCATGTGGAGTCCCTGACTCCTGAGGCTGTGGAAGAGGGAAGGGCGCTGCTGAAAGAGGGGTATAAGACCTTCGTAATCGATGATGAGGTTCTTAAGGCGACGGAGATGAATTATCCTATAATATGGAAGGATAAAAATGCACATCCGAAGCTGGCTTTCATCGGATGCCCACATCTGTCGTATGCACAGCTTGTAAGCTGGACGAACAGGATTGGAGATGCCCTTAAGAGCAAAGGAATGAAAAATGTTTCAATTGATACTGTGATGACGGCGGCTCCAGCGGTCTTAAAGGAATTTAAGAAGAGCGAGGAGTATGGAAGGCTTACAGGGTATGGCGTTAAGCTCTCATACATATGTCCTTTGATGTATATGAATAATCCTATGTGCGGTTCAATGCCGGTAGTCACATGTTCCAATAAGCTCAGGACGTATACCTCTGCAAGGTATTTCAGGGAAGAGAAGCTTTTGGATATCATCACGGGAGGTGCGTTATGAGCGAAAGGATTTTCAAGGGAAGAGTCGTAGTAAAAGGTAGCGTCTCTGCGGAGGCACTAGTCTCAAAAGGTGGATTCAATACGCTTGCCAGCTATCAGCATTCACTCATGTTTGGTGATAAGAAAGGTAAATGCTCTGACCAGAACAATGCTGATCTGTATAAGAGGGAGATGGCTGGAAAAGCACTCTGTCTGCCGCAGACAATCGGGTCTACTACGGGAGGCCTTGTCCTCTACTGTGCCTCGTGCATGGGCAGGCAGCCGGCTTGTCTTCTTTTCTCAAAGGAGATAGACTCCTTGGCCGCAGCTGGAGCTGTGCTTTCAGCAGTCTGGACGGATAACCCCATGCCTACGATAGATGGGCTGGGTGATGATTTTCTCTCATATGTCCAAACCGGTGATAAGATAACAGTAATGGAGGACGGCTCTGTAAAAGTGGAGCGCTGAGTGTAAGAGGCATTAAGCCTCTTACCTCATATTTTCATTGCAACCTCGTATGCTCTCCATATGACGCTTCTGAGGTTTCCAACGCTTAGGCAGTCTCCTACGAGATATGCCTTTTTCTGCATCTCAAGAGGTGCCGGATCGTATCCTATGCTGCTTATCACGCTCTCTGCCTCTATGCTCTTTTCTCCTCCATCCGCAGTGCTGATGATAACCGAAGTCTCTCTTATTTCTTTTACCCTTGCACTAAGATATACGGGAACCTTGTTCAGTTCGAACCATTCTCTGAGATAGGAGCTGTTTGCAAGACAAACACCTTTTTGGGCGATGATGTCATCCTTCATCTCAATGATGCTTACTTTCTTTCCTTCAAGGGCGAGTTCATACGCCACCTCGCATCCGGTAAGACCACCTCCGATTAAAGCGATAGTATCGCCGACCGGTGTACCATTAAGATATTCACAGGCTTCTATTGCTCTATCAAAACCTGGGATATTCAACTTTTTCGCCTTAGTTCCCGTTGCTATGATGATGGCATCGGCATCAAGAGTGGATGTGCCTGAGATCTCAGTGTTGTACCGTACTTCGATTCCAAGAGTCTCCATCTGCCTTATATACCATTTAAGCAGATCCCTGAGTTTTCCCTTATAGGACTCTGCGCTTGCGGCAATGAACGTGCCTCCGAGCCTGTCACTCTTTTCGTATATCACAGGCTCGTGTCCTCTGAGCTTCAATACCCTTGCGCTCTCCATTCCTCCGATACCGCCTCCGATGATGGCGACTCTCTTAGGTCTATCGGTTTTCTTGATATAATGCTTTTCCCATTGCATCATCTCGGCGTTTACCGCACAGCGTGCCAGGTGAAGGCTGTCAGATAAATCCTGGTCGTTTGGAACGCCTTTATAGTGGCACATGTTGAAACATCCGTTATGACAGAGGATGCATGGCCTGATATCCTCACCCCTATCTTCTTTCAGCTTTGTAATCCACTCGGGATCTGCAAGGAACTGTCTGGCAAATCCTGCACCATCGAGCCTTCCTTCCCTTATTGCTTCGGCTGCCGTATATGGATCAAGCCTTCCTGCTGCAACCACAGGGATGTTTACGAACTTTCGGATATGCTCTACATCCTCAAGATTACAGTTCTCAGGCATGTAGATAGGTGGGTGAGCCCAATACCATGCATCATATGTTCCATTATCACAGTTGAGCATGTCGTATCCTGCCTCTTCAAGCAGTTTTACGGCTTTTTCAGACTCTTCCATGTCTCTTCCTACCTCTTCATACTCCTCTCCCGGAAGTGCGCCTTTTCTGAAATCCTTCGTCTTGGAAAGAACACTGTAGCGCAGAGAGACGGGGTAGTCATCACCGCATCTCTTTTTTATGGCCTCGACAATCTCAATTGCAAAGCGGTATCTGTTCTCCATCGATCCGCCATACTCGTCATTCCTCTTGTTCACATACTTCAGTGTGAACTGATCCAACAGGTAGCCCTCATGTACGGCATGGATCTCGACTCCATCCACCCCTGCATCGCGAAGCATCAGGGCACTTTCCGCAAAAGAGAACACCATCTCCTTTATCTCATCCCTGGTCATCTGCCTGGATGGGACCTTGTCCGACCATCTGTTTGGGGATGGGCTTGCGGATGCCGTGATTCTATCAAGATTCATTATCGGCTTAGAAATTGTCCTGATGATAGGAGTATTGTAAAGCATCTCCATCATGCTGCTTATCGTAAAAGAACGTCCAAATCCAGCTGTGAGCTGAACAAATAGTTTAGCTCCGCTCTTATGGAATGAAGGCATCCAGGCGCCAAGGTCCTTATACATCTTCTTGTTCTTATGAAGCCACTGCCCAAACATCGGGTTGTATATTGGTTGGCAACCTGGAAGAAGCAGTCCGACATTATTTTCTGCCACTTCCATGATGAAACGGGCACCATCCTTATCGAAATGGTTCTTCTCCATCCATCCGAATAAATCAGTACCACCCATACTTGTAAGTACTATCCTGTTCTTAATCTCGCACTTTCCGATTTTCCACGGAGTAAATAAAGGTTCTAATCGTGTATCCATATGAAAATGGTAAATCAGAACATTTGGAAGGTCAAAACAAATCAATATTTCCATCTGATTATCTTTTGCATTATCATGGAAAAAGGAGTGTTCTATATGGCAGATGCCCTAAGCAGGATTCTTATGGATGTCGTTATTCTATTTCTATTCATCCTCTTTGTTATTATTGCGATTAAGACAAGGTTCTGGCAGCGGCTGTTAAAGAGGATTTTTGAAAAGATAGGTTCAGGGTATTTCAAGAAAGGTACGCGTGATTCCATATTTCAAAGTGAAAGAACCGTCTATGGAAAATCCGAGAGTCAGATGAGGGACGCTGTGAATGACTTCTATGACGAGATGGTTGGCAACATAGATAACTACCTGGACCGCTTTTATAGTTTTTCTGGTCTTTTTGAACAGGCGGGAAGGACACTCTCTTCTTTTTTCAGCGGTAATGACGTTGCAGAGGCGAAGAAGAAACAGACACTTGAAATGCTCAAAGACACGATAACTCCAAGCTTTGATCTTGCAGTGCGCTTAAATGAGATCTGTTCCTCTTCCAATGAGGAGTTCAAAACTGAAATTGAGAAGATTCTCAAAATAAACAGCGTAGGGCGCAAGGGTAAGAACTACGAGCTGAAGATTCAATCCGCAATTTCATCTTATCGGGAGATAGGAATGCCTAAGAGTGAGATTAATCCACTTTTAACCATAGGAGTAGGGGCCGCAGGGACTATTCTATCATCTGCATTTGCAGAGGAAGTATTCTCTACGGCTTTAGACAGTTTCCTGCCTACGACGATCTCAGATGCTCTTTCAGGCCCATTGGGGCTTGGATTCGGCATTCTTCTGGGTCTGGGTATCAATTATACGGGAGTGAAACTGGATGAGCTCATAAACAGGAAGAAATACAGGCAGGGCCTTGTGAAATATATTGAAAAGGAACGCTCTTTGTATCTTGAGGAGCTTGAGCGGACATTCTCTCTTCATCAAAAGAGGGCAGAAGAAATCTGTTTCGACAAGTCTTTAAGCAGATAAGAAAAGGCCCAAGCTTTTTACGCATGGGCCAGGTAGTGTCAATTGATTATTCTTACACCTCTTCCTTCCAGGCTCTTCCATAGTAAGAGTCGAGATAGAGCTGCTTGATCTGACTGATAAGAGGATAGCGTGGGTTGCTTCCAGTGCACTGGTCATCGAATGCCTTGACAGCCAGTTCATCGACTGCTGAGAGGAACTCCGCCTCGTCAACTCCCCATTCCTTGATTGATGCAGGGACTCCGAGCTCCTTCTTGAGCTTCTCAATTCCCTCAACCAGGATTTCCACTTTCTCCTCAAGTGTCTTTGCATTCCTGCTGTCCATGAGATCCGTATTCTTAGTGTTGTTGACAGGTGTTGAGATGTAATCTGCAACACGTGCATATCTGCTGATTACGGATGGGAACTCGTACTGTGGGAATGATGCCTGCTTGGTAGGATTGTCATTTGCGTTGAAGCGGATGACGTTCGTTAAAAGCAGTGCGTTAGCCATTCCGTGTGGTACGTGGAATCTGGCTCCGAGCTTATGCGCCATTGAGTGGCAAACTCCGAGGAATGCATTGCTGAATGCCATACCAGCCATTGTAGAAGCATCGTGTACTTTCTCTCTTGCCTTCTTGTTAGTTCCATCGGCATAAGCCTGTGGAAGGTACTTGAAGATGATTCTCGCCGCCTCAAGTGAGAGTGAATTCGTATAGTCCGTGCTCATGGATGATACGAGTGCTTCAAGAGCGTGTGTAAGTACGTCGATACCGCAGCTTGCAGTAAGACCCTTTGGCTGTCCCATAGCCAGCTCGCTGTCTACGATCGCCATGCTCGGTGTGAGCGCATAGTCTGCAATAGCCCACTTCATACCCGTCTTCTCATCAGTGATGATAG
The DNA here is from genome assembly GCA_944390015.1 of uncultured Spirochaetaceae bacterium. Taxonomy (GTDB): domain Bacteria; phylum Spirochaetota; class Spirochaetia; order Sphaerochaetales; family Sphaerochaetaceae; genus Ornithospirochaeta. The sequence continues at coordinate 11,103 of CALXOL010000021.1, read as the reverse complement.
CAAACGGTGTAACCTCACTTCCCGTACCACTTGTGGTAGGAATACATACGAGCTCGGCCTTCTTACCCATGTTCGGGAATGCGTAAATTCTCTTCCTGATATCCATGAACCTGAGCGCAAGTCCCTGGAATTCTACTTCTGGATGCTCATATAAGAGCCAGATGATCTTTGCTGCATCCATAGGAGAACCACCACCTACTGCGATGATTACATCAGGATTATATGCGTTAACAAGCTGCATTGCAGTGTTGATCGTTCCAAGCGTCGGATCTGGCTTAACCTGATGGAAGACCTCTGTCTCAACACCGATCTGAGTGAGTGTATCCTGGATTCTATCAATCATGCCGGAGGAGAAGAGGAAGCTGTCTGTTACGATGAAAGCCCTCTTCTTGCCCTCGAGCTCCTGAAGAGCTACAGGCAGACAACCGTACTTGAAATAGATTTTTGGTGGTAACTTGAACCAGAGCATGTTCTCCCTCCTCTCTGCTACTGTCTTGATGTTGAGTAGGTGCTTAGGTCCTACGTTCTCACTGATGCTGTTGTTACCCCAAGATCCACATCCGAGTGTTAGGGATGGCTCGAGACGGAAGTTGTATATGTCTCCGATAGCACCCTGGCTTGCTGGCATGTTGATAAGCACGCGGCTTGTCTTTACAGTCTTACCGTAATTATCGATCTTGTCCTGTTCCTTCTCATCTACATAGAGTACGGATGTGTGTCCGAATCCACCGAGTGCAATCAGCTGAGCTGCCATCATACAGCCTTCGCCATAGTTCTCGCATGAGTACATTCCGAGTACAGGAGAGAGTTTCTCATGTGCGAACGGCTCATCTACTGCGACCCTCTTTACCTCTCCGATGAGAACCTTGGTGTTCTTCGGTACGCTGAATCCTGCGATCTCTGCGATCTTATATGCAGGCTGTCCTACGATCTTCGGATTTACAGATCCCCTTGCAGGATCGAGGATGATCGGACTGAGTTTTGTCATCTCATCTTTTGTAAGGAAGTGTGCTCCCTGCTCCTTGAGCTCCTTCTTCACCTCATTATATATGTCCTTGTGTGCGATTATGCACTGCTCGGATGCACATACGACTCCGTTGTCGAAGGTCTTACTCATCAAAATCGATGCTACTGCCATCTTGATGTTGCAGCTCTTATCGAGGAGTGCAGGGGTGTTTCCAGCTCCTACTCCGATTGCAGGCTTACCGGAGGAGTAGGCGGATTTAACCATTCCAGGTCCTCCTGTTGCAAGGATGAGGTTTACATGTGGGTGGTGCATCAGATAGTTCGTCTTCTCCATGCTTGGCTCTTCGATCCATCCGATGATATCCTCAGGTGCTCCAGCAGCAACTGCCGCTTCAAGAACAATGCGAGCCGCATCGCATGTGCATTTCTTCGCCCTTGGATGTGGGCTGAAAATGATTGCGTTTCTTGTCTTAAGTGCGATTAAAGACTTGAAGATAGCGGTACTTGTCGGGTTTGTAGTTGGGATGATTCCACAGATAACTCCCTTCGGCTCTGCGATTTTCTTGATTCCGAAGCCCGGGTCGTCCTCGATAATACCACAGGTCTTGTCATCCTTATATTTATGGAAGATGTATTCAGCTGCGAAGTGGTTCTTGATGACCTTATCTTCTACAATACCCATTCCAGTCTCTTCGACGGCATCCTGTGCGAGTGAGATTCTTGCGTTGTTTGCTGCGATACTTGCTGCGCGGAAAATCTCATCTACCTTTTCCTGAGGGTAGTTAGCATAGATAAGCTGAGCTCTTTTTACTCTTTCAATCATGTCCTGAAGTTCTTTCTCTCCAGGAAACTGCTCATTGACTTCTGCCATGTTTTGTCTCCTTATATTTATCGATAAAAATTTATATATAATTATTTATCGAATGTCAATACAGGTTAAAGAAAAATAAATATAGCTCCTATAACATGTTCCATTCTAGTATTTTTAGTAGAATAAAACTGCATAACATGATAATTGATGTGAAATATGGTGTTTTTATTGTACTTTCATTCATTTCTTTTGATTCTGTTGTACTCAATGCAGCTAGGAATTTCTTCTTTATGCCACCAGTAGTCTCATAGAAGGTGCTCTCCATCTGGAAGAACCTTGCGATTGTAAGTGATATTATTCCTCCGCTGAATGCATGACGTGAGAATGTAAGGCTTATAATCATGACAAGTGAGAGTGTCAATCCTGTTCTCAGCCCTTCATTAAGCGAGATTTGGGAGATGGGAAGGCCAAGGAGGCTGAAGAGTATGAGACCGCGGGGGACAAGGAGGGAGGAGAATATGGAGATCAGAATCAATGCTATATAATTTAAAGGCTTGAATCTTCTCTTCTCTCTCAGGCTTAAAACAACCATGAGGGCGAAAGCCAAGGTAAGAAAACATATGTTTTTAATACTGATTGCAAACAGTATTGAAATAATCAGAATCAGTGAAAACAGCTTATGTATGTGCATCTTCCCAGCATCTGATACTAGGTTCTTATCGATATCGTATTCTATATGCCCTGCTAAATATGCCGTAATAAGGGAAGAGAAAAAGGAGAATATGAGCATCAGCATCAGAAGTGAGAACATTCCTCTGCCAAGAAGCAGCGATGAGAGCGAGATCTGCGTGAGGCTGGATGCGGCAGAGCCTGCAAGGGAGATCCCGTAGAGGCTTACCTTGCTTCTCAGTCCGCTATATACGGCAAGCATCGTCAAAGCGCTTATCAGGCTCTGTGAGAGCGAGAGGATGAGAAAAGGGGAAAGGAGCGTCCCTGATATGTATGATGTGCATATCGCCTTCATTAGTGAGAGCAGAAGGTATTCACCCGCTCTTAGCCTGCCAAGTGCGATTAACATGGGGATGTTTGCCAGTCCAAAACGCAGGAAAGGGAGTGGATGAGGCAGGAAGTTCTCTACATATGAGAGAAAGAGTGCAAGGGCTGAGAGGTTGACGAGCTTCTCAGTACGCATAGGCATCCACCTCCTTGCTGCTGTTCTCGATGGTAAGAAGCACCCTGTTCGGCAGGCAGCAGATTGCATCTCCCATCTTCATGCTCAGACATGTTTTTCCAGGGCATGGGGAGTCGATGATGCTTGCCTTACCGTCCTTTATCTCGATCGTGGTTGTTCCGATAAGACCCTCGACCTCTACGATGCGGTCCTCTGAGAGGGGATAGCGGTACTCCTTTGAGTTTGCATTAATCAAAACCTCATCCCCTGAACCCGATAGAAAAAGGCTGGAGATGAGGATAAGTATGATAAAGAGTACTGCTATGAAAATATCTGCTGCTTTCAATTCCAAGTGACGGAGAAGCTCATTGGCTCTGCAAGTAATAGGAAATCTATAAGAGGGAAGGCGTATGTGAAGCTGTTAGCTCCCGTTACCGTAACTCCTTCTGCGCTTATTATCTCACCTGGGAGGGAGACATTGATAGTTACAAGGCTTGTCTGAAGAGCCTCCGGTGCCTCTTCTCCAAGCAGGTAGAATATCATATCGAGGTAATCGGCTTCGCTCATTCCCTGGTTGTACTCCGGTCCATACACTTCGAAGTTAGGATCGGAAAGGAATGGTATCATCTCCTTCAGCTGGGCATAATTATTGATATCCAGGTAGAATGAAAGCGAGTTCTCATCCCCTTTGAGCACGGAAAAACCGCTTCCCCCGAGAGCGGAGAGTGCCTCCGTTATGTCATCAAAATAAAATGAGAGCGTATACCTGTTCCCTTCTTCTATAGTATAAAGGACGTTACTGTTGTTCTCATTGGAAGAGAGTCCGTTTGCAAAATCCCTTACCGCGCTATCCATTATGCTCTCAGAGCTGGAAGAAGAGTCCAGGAACTCGGAGAAGTCATCGATGACGGCGATGAAGAAATCATAGATCTCAATCTCTCCAGAACTGGTGTTCACTTCATCTGTTAATGTGATATTCTCTGTAACCTGGCAGGATGTAAACAATATTAATAGTAATGAGACGAAAATTAATATTTTTTTCATATTTTCAGGATACTATATTTGTCTAATAAGGAGCAAGCTAAGTGAGAAGAGTCTTTGGTCTATGCATCATGTTTTTTACGTGTACCGTTCTATCGTCCGTTTCGGTTGTCCAGACTCCATATGGGGCAAGACTAGGACTTTCTGCTCCAAAAGGAACAGTATATACGGATATCTATGTCGATAATCTCTTCATCTCCAGGCTTGATGGCAGTGCTGTGGAATATGAATTGACCGGACTTCAAGCTGATGGAACATATGATCTGGCGATAGCTTATCGGGATGGCGAAAATAATGATATCTCTGCTGATTTCGCCACATTTGAGACTACAAACTGGAGTGGTGAGTATCTATGGGTGAATAAGACGGATGAGGATAATAAAGGAAGAGTTAGGGAGTTCAGGCTTCAGGTGAGGACTGTGCACGATGAGACTTATGGGCAATACAATGAGATGTATATCATGATTGACGGTAAGGCATACAGGCTTTTCCCCCTCTTTGATCTTGGCGAGCCCACAGGATGGGTCGATTACGATGACTCAACAGAGCAGGCGATCTGCTACAGGAACAATGCGGAGCGTTTCAACAAGAGTAGTCTGACCCCAAGCAGATGGCGTCTTACAAAGATGGAAGTATCCCCGTTTAAAGCCGTCTCATATGTGGAAACGGTCGCTTTCGGATTCTCAATCGATTGTACTACGAGTTTCACGTTCTTTCTCGATGAAGATGGCGGCCGTCATGTTTCCTTCCTGATTACAGGGCCATCCCTTTTAAGGTCATTTTTCTTCTATTCCCCTAACGGGGAATCAGAGGACGGAGCGTTCATTCTTGATGCCGTATCTGCCGATTAAGCCGTGCTTTGATGTTGACAAAGTGTTTTTATGCCTATATTTTCCTTTAAAGTAGAAAGGGAAAATCAAGGCACAAATGAAAGCTGATCCAAGTAAGAAAAGTCTGATTATAGTTGAGTCGCCTACCAAGGCGAGGACGATAAAAAGGTATTTAGGCCCCAATTGCACGGTCATGGCAAGTCTTGGTCATATAGAGGATCTTGCCATACAGCCTAAGAAAGGCGTTCACGGGGTAATGGTCGATGACGGTTATGAACTCGAATATGAGATGAGCGATGAGAAGAAGAAGCTTCTTTCGGAGATGAGGAAGGAGCTTAAGAGTGCCGATCAGCTCATCCTCGCAAGTGATGAGGATAGGGAAGGGGAGTCGATCGCATGGCATCTTTACAATAATCTCAAGCCGACATGTCCGTGTTACAGGATGGTGTTCCATGAGATTACAAGACAGGCTATTACGGAGGCTTTCAACAATTGTCGCGAAATCGATATGAATCTCGTTTCCGCGCAGGAGGCACGTCGTGCCATAGATCGTCTTCAGGGGTATGAGATCAGCCCGATACTCGCCCGCAAGATAGGTTTTACCAAGGCATCCGCAGGGCGCGTTCAGTCTCCAGGGCTCAAGCTCATAGTCGATAGGGAAAAAGAGAGGAGGGCCTTCGTCTCCAATGACTATACTACAGTGAATGTCTTCTTTGATGACTTTAAGGCGAAGCTGGAGAGCATAGATGGCAAGACAGTTGCGACTAAGGCGAGCTTCGATGGAAAAACGGGTCATCTTAAGAGTGGACATATCGCACTTGATGCTCTCTCTGCATCCGAGGTCATAAGGAATCGCAAAGGCAAAAATGCCGTGGTTCGTTCAGTCGTCAGAGCTGAGAAGAGGACCAGCCCTGCCTATCCTTTTACAACCAGTACCCTTCAACAGGATGCATCACGTAAGTTAAATAAGAGTGTAAGAGAGGTTATGAGTATTGCCCAGAGCCTTTATGAGAAGGGCTTCATAACATATATGCGTACGGACAGTCCAAACCTCTCAAGTGAATGCATCAGGGCATCCAGAAACCAGATAAAAGGTCTTTTCGGAGAGGCTTATCTTTCAAGCAGGGAGAGAAACTATAAGGCAAAGAGTGGTTCTGCACAGGAGGCGCATGAGGCAATAAGACCAGCTGGTGATACGTTCCGCACCCCTAGGGATACAGGTCTTACGGGAGATGAGCTCAAACTCTATACTCTTATATGGAAGAGAACGCTTGCAACGCAGATGAAGGACGCTCTTAAGGCTGTTACCTCAATAAAACTCGAAAGCGGGGTATACGGACTCTCTGCAAGTGGAACCGAGATTCTTTTTGATGGATTTCTGCGCCTTTATTCAGAGTCGATAGACGAGAGTTCGAAGGATGAGGACGAGGGGGAGAACTCCAATCTTCTTCCCTCTCTCTCAGAGGGTGATGAGCGTCTGATAATAGATGCGGCAGAAGTCTCGCATACGACAGAGCCACCATTCAGATACAATGAGGCAAGCCTTGTTAAGATGCTTGAAGAGAAGGGAATAGGAAGGCCGAGTACTTATGCGCAGATCATATCGACGATTCTTACAAAAGGCTATGCGAACAAGGTTAAATCATCTCTGGTTCCGACATTCCTCGGCTTCTTCGTAGCAGATTTCCTTGATTCTGCTTTCCCTCTTTACGTCGGCTACGATTTCACTTCCCGTATGGAGGAGGGGCTCGATGAGATTGCAAGCGGTAAAGAGGATAAGAACACCTATCTGGACATGTTCTGGAAGGGCAGACCCGGTTTTGCCGGATTAAAAGAGGATGTTACCGCTATAAACCGCAGTGTGAGGATCAGCGAGGCTAAGACACTGCATCTTTCATCACTGAAGTATTCTTTCAGCAGTAATGGTGCGCTTTATTCATATTCGATTAAAAACGGAAAGTACGGCCCTTACCTTGAGGTAAGAAGAGACGGTCAGGAGGCTGTGGAATACGTCTCAATCGACCAGAGCACATACTATCCAGGACAGTTCACGGACGATGATGCCAGGCACATCTATGAGAACAAGAACAGAAAAGCAGACACGGTGGATGGAACCGATGTCGAGATAAGAAATTCCAGAAACGGTGCTTATCTTTATAGAGAGGCGGATAGAAAGAGTGTAAGTCTGCCGCATGCAATGGATGCTAAGGCTCTTTCTAAGGATGATGTAGATTTTCTGTTCTCACTTCCTATGGTTCTAGGAGAGGATGAGCACGGTAAGGCCGAACTCAGGCTTGGTCCTTACGGCTATTATGTCTCATATGACGGCAAGAACACCGGAGTTAAGAATCCTCGTGAAATAACTTTCTCTTCTTTTAAGGATGAGCTTGAGAAGAGCAGTGTGAAGAATGAGAAGACAGTCATAAAGACCTTCCCCGCTCTTGAGGGAAAAAGCCTTGAGATCTTATCTGGGCGCTATGGAGCGTACCTTAAATGGGGGGATAAGAACATAGCTCTTGCAAAAGAAGAGAAGGAGAGGGCAGACTCAATTACAGAGGAGAGGGCAAAGGAACTCGCCTTAAGCGCCCCGGAGAAAAAGAGAACCTTTAGAAGAAAGAAAAGCTGATGGATATCTCATTTATCGATGCTCTTGAGAATAAAAAAGAGCTTAACATCCTTTTTAAGGAATACTTTGAGTACCTTGTCTCACTTAATCCCAGATTCTCTTTGTATCTGGAACAGCAGCATGCTTCAAAGGAGCTTGAAGATCCTGGCATGAAGTATGAGGACGGGGGAAGAATGTACATCGTCCTTGTAGATGGAGAAGTTGCAGGCTGCGTTGGCTTCAGGCGGCTTAGTGAAAGTGCATGTGAGCTGAAGAGGATGTATCTGCGACCATCTTTCAGAGGGCGGCATATCAGTAATGCGATGCTTGAAAAATGCATCAATGATGCTGAAATCCTCTCTTATGAGGAGATGTATCTCGATACCCTTTCATCTCTTAAGAGTGCGATAGCGCTTTATATGAGTCATGGTTTTTCTCAAATACCTCCATATAATGAGAATCCCGTACAGGATGACATGCTTTATTTCAGAAAAAAACTGAAGGAGATGTGATGATGTTCCCAAAGATGAGAAGGATAAGACAGCAGCTGGGCAAGCAGGAGTGTATAAATATATTAGAGCACGGATCGCATGGTGTCCTTGCCGTTTCCGGCACATGTGGCTATCCATATGCCGTGCCCATGAGTTATGTCTATGCCGATGGGAAAATCATATTCCACTCTGCACTAAGCGGGCACAAGGTGGAGAGTATAAGAAGGGATGCAAAGGCTTCGTTTTGCGTGGTAGCAGAGGATGAGGTAATAGCCTCTGACTATACGACTGCATATAAGAGTGTGATAGCGTTTGGGCTGCTATCCTTTTTAAGCGGAGATGAAAAGAGAAAGGCTGCGAATCTTCTTGCCCTTAAATACAACCCTTCAGCCAGCACATCATCTCGAGATGAATACATCGATTCTCTCTTTGATAAAATGTGCATCTTTTCTCTTTCCATAGAACATTTAAGCGGTAAAGAAGGGCTTGAGAACCTTAAAAAGAGAAACCCCCAAGAGGCATCCCCCTTGGGGTAAGAGGGGATAGGCACATTGCCTATGAGATGTAAAACAAGGTAGGAAGTCACCCTCTATTAACAGCAGAATATAATTGTTTTAAACAATTTTGGCTAGCAAAAAAAACATAAATAATATTGAATTTGCTTCTATTAATAGAAACTTATTGTTTTTAGTATGAATTTGTGTTCTCTCAGTGATTTTTAGGATGAAAAAAGAATAAATAGGCTATATTCTTGTATATGGCATTCTTTCTTCCTAGGCTGTTCAGGGGTGGCCTAAGATGATTGGATGCCTTTTTTTATATTGACAGAAGGGAAAATTGAATATATTATTAATTTAACATTTAAGCAAATGTTCATATGTTTATATGTAGGAGGATGTGATGAAGAAGACATATGGGATTGAAGTTGACTGTGCTTCATGCGCAAACAAGATGGAAGCTGCGGCAAGGAAGACGGAAGGTGTGAAGGATTGCACGGTAAATTTCATGATGCAGAAGATGATTGTTGAGTTTGCTGACGGTGTTGATAAAAACTCTGTTATGGAGAGCGTTAGAAGAAGCTGTAAGAGGGTCGAGAGCGACTGCGAGGTCTTCATCTGAGACCAGGGTAATGTAATGAACAGGAAACAGAGGATAATGCTCAGTCGCATAATCATATCAGCTCTGATGCTCATAGCACTCTCTATCTCATCGGTTAGCGGTGCTCTGGGATTCTCCCTTTACATGGTAGCCTACCTTGTCGTCGGTTATGATATCCTCATAAAAGCGTTCAAGGGGATAATAAGAGGGCAGGTCATGGATGAGTGCTTCCTGATGGCAACCGCCACAGTCGGAGCAATCGTCCTCGCTCTTTATGAGAGGAGCGGAGATTATACGGAGGCCGTAGCCGTAATGCTTTTCTACCAGACAGGAGAGCTCTTCCAGAGCTATGCGGTGGGAAAGAGCAGGAAGAACATAACGGAGCTTATGGACATACGTCCTGACTATGCGAATCTCGAAGAGGATGGGTCTATTAGAAGGGTGGATCCCGATGAGGTAGAGGTCGGTAGCATCATAGTCGTTCAGCCCGGAGAGAAGGTTCCAATTGATGGAGTAGTTGTTTCAGGACAATCATCTCTTAATACATCTGCTCTTACGGGGGAGAGCCTTCCAAGGAGTGTAGCTCCTGATGATGAGATCATCTCAGGCTCCATTAACATGACGGGATTGCTTAAGATCCGTACGACGAAGGAGTTCGGAGAATCGACGGTTTCAAAGATTTTGGAACTGATGGAGAATGCAAGTTCAAGAAAATCGAAGTCCGAGGATTTCATCTCAAAATTCGCAAGGGTATATACTCCTGCTGTCTGCATCAGTGCTTTGGCCCTGGCAATTCTTCCACCACTGGTAAGCATTATCGTGGGAGCAAGTGCTTCGTGGGGCATCTGGCTGTACAGGGCTCTTACGTTCCTCGTAATAAGCTGCCCATGTGCGCTTGTAATTTCCATTCCGCTTTCGTTCTTTGCCGGCATCGGGGGAGCAAGCAATGCAGGAATCCTGATAAAGGGCTCCAACTACCTTGAAACTCTCTCAAAGACAAAGATAGTGGTATTCGATAAGACCGGAACGCTTACAAAGGGTGTGTTCGAGGTAAACGGGATACATCATGCTAGAATCGAGGATGAGAAGATTATTGAATATGCGGCCCTTGCTGAGAGTGCATCCAGCCATCCGATAGCAAAAAGCCTGTTGAATGCCCATTCCAAGCAATTGGACAGGAGCAGGGTTGAGGATGTCAAGGAGATAAGCGGGTGCGGAATCACTGCTAAGGTAGATGGGCATGAGGTGGCTTGCGGTAATGAGAAGCTGATGCGCCTTATCTCCGTAGAGCCGATACCTTGCCATAGCGTAGGCACTATAATCCATGTGGCGATAGATAAAGAGTATGTCGGGCATATCGTAATAAGCGATGTTGAGAAGGCACATTCAAAACAGGCTGTGAAAGAGCTGAAGAGGGCGGGCATAGAGAAGACTGTCATGCTCACAGGGGATAGAACTGCTGTTGCTGATACGGTTGCAAAAACTCTTGGCATAGACGAGGTATATAGCGAGCTTTTGCCATCAGATAAGGTAAGCAAGGTCGAAGAGCTTTTAAAAGCTAAATCTCCATCTGAAGCACTTGCGTTCGTAGGAGACGGCATAAATGATGCTCCCGTTCTTGGCAGGGCTGATATCGGGATTGCAATGGGGGCCATGGGTTCGGACGCTGCGATTGAGGCTGCGGATGTGGTTTTGATGGATGATGATCCTCTGAAGATCGCAAAAGCGATAAAGATATCGAAGAAATGCCTTCGCATTGTTTATCAGAACATTGTATTCGCAATAGGGGTGAAATTCATCTGCCTCGTTCTCGGCGCAGTCGGACTAGCAAATATGTGGCTTGCGATATTTGCCGATGTAGGTGTTATGATAATAGCCGTTCTAAATGCTATAAGAGCACTATTTGTTAAGAAGCTGTAATATTCTGCCTCCCTGATGGGAGGCTATAAAAAAGTGACCCTGAGCAGATTCGAACTGCTGACCTTCCGCTTAGGAGGCGGACGCTCTATCCAGCTGAGCTACAGGATCTTCCATAGTTTGTTGTATCTTCGTTAATATATCTTTTTCTCGCTACAAATACAACCACTTTT
>CALXOL010000020.1 GCA_944390015.1 uncultured Spirochaetaceae bacterium | reverse complement strand
AATAACAGCAGCACATCCAAGAGGTTTCTTCACAAAGTACAGTATGGGAGGATAAAGGATGAATGTCCTTCTCTTCCAACAGGACTCATCCAGTGTGCAAGGGATGTCGCAGTGGAAGCTGTCAAGAACTGGAATGTGAAGAGGACGAAGCTTAAGCAGAAACATCCTAAGAAAGCAGAAAGGATGAAAAGGCCGTCGATGAAGGATAAGTGCACGATGCGCTATGACGTGAGAACCATAACGCTTCGAGGTTCTCAGCTCACACTCAGCACCTGCGACAAGAGGATAAGAACAATCATATCTATTCCTGAGTTCTTCAGAGGGAGATACTCCTCATCAGAGGGCTGGAAGCTCAAGGGAGCGAACATAGGGATAGATAAAAAAAGAAGAGTGTTCGTCAATCTCATCTACGAATGCCCTGATCATATAATTGAAGAGAACAATGATGGGAAGATAGTGGGACTGGACAGAGGAATCTACAATATCGTTACGACCTCTGAGGGAGTCCACTATGGAGCAAAGGATGCAAGGCGGGTGAAGAGGAAATACAATCATGTACGCTCTGAGCTGCAGGAGAAAGGCACCCGCAGTGCGAAGAGGAGACTCGTCTCCATCTCGGGCTGCGAGAAGAGGTTTGTCCATGACCAGAACCACTGCATTTCCAAGAAGCTTGCCAATACTGATGATGTATCCGTATACGTCCTTGAAGACCTGTCATCCATGAACATGCTGAGACTCAAGGGGAAGAGCAACAAGACCATGAGGAAATGGATATCCAACTGGTCGTACTCCGACCTTGAGTTCAAGCTTACATACAAATGCCAGAAGAACGGCATAAAAGTTGAGTTCGTCGATGCGCGCTATACTAGCCGGAAATGCTCGGTGTGCAAGACGATAGACAAGGCTTCAAGGAATGGAAACAGATACACATGCAGGCATTGCGGCAGCAGTATGCATGCAGACGTAAATGCGGCCATCAACATCCGCGACAACTACATCACCCGGGCCCAGAAGTCCGGGCAGGCTGCAGTCAATCAGCCGTATGGATGGGGTGCCAGAGGTAAACCGGAGACGGAACCTCTGGGGAAAACACTCACGTCCAAGCCTTCAGGCTCGTCCTGAAGGTCGTTGACTCCTCTATTCGATATTCTCAAGAATAAGAGTTGTATGCTCAATCGATGGAATCTCTAAATCTTCACTGCCTGTGTCATATCATCTGCATTTAAACAAGAAAGATGAGAAAAAATAAGGTTTTCCATTGTATTTTTTAAAATATAATGGAATAATCTATGGTAATGAATAAAAGGAACAGAAGAGGAAAGATTTTCATTTTACTGATAATCTTCCTGCTATCGATAATAATATCATTCCAGATCGGGCGCTACCCCATAGGCCCTATTGAACTGGTGAAAATCATTCTCTCAAGGATTGTCAGCATCCCTCAGACATGGCCGGATCAGGCGGAGACCGTAGTATTCAATATCCGTCTTCCGCGCGTCTTCCTCTCTTTCATAATAGGCTCTTCACTTGCCCTCTCTGGACTTCTGTTACAGCAGGTGTTCAACAATCCAATGGCAAGCCAGGATGTGCTTGGAAGCTCAAGTGCTTCCGCATTCGGCGCCTCCCTTGCGCTTTTAAGTGGTGCAGGATATCTTGCTGTGAGTATTTCGGCCTTTCTTTTTGGAATACTCTCCCTACTGCTCATAATAGGCATCTCCTCAAGAATAAAGAAACGGGACACACTTACCCTGATACTCTGTGGAATAATGGTAAGCAGTCTTTTCTCAAGCTCAACGAGTTTTATTAAGCTTGTAGCGGATACTGAGGACACGCTTCCTGCGATAACCTACTTTCTCATGGGCTCCCTCTCGTCATTCAGGTCTTCCGATCTCATCCTCGTATTCACTGTGGCAATCATCGCATCTGTACCAATTCTTCTGATTTCATGGAGGATAAACCTCCTTTCACTTTCCGAGGAGGAGGCAAAGAGCATGGGAGTAAATACAACACGACTACGTCTCATCGTCATCGCATCTTCAACACTCCTTACCGCAGCCTCCGTCGCATCCTCTGGTCAAATTGGATGGGTCGGCCTCGTAATCCCCCATTTTTCCCGCATGATAGTCGGTAGCAACACAAAGGAGAGTATTCCGGCATCCATGCTCCTTGGCGCCTCTTTTCTGACGATTGTCGATACTATTGCAAGAAGCATAACGACCTCTGAAATTCCTATTGGAATCCTGACATCATTCGTCGGAGCCCCGTTCTTCCTCTATCTCATAATAAGGGAGGCAAAGAAACATGAATATTGATATCAGGAACATAAGCTTCAGCTATAAGGAAGGAAGAGAGGTTTTAAGCGATACATCCTTCAAACTATCAAGCAGCGATATGACGGTACTTCTGGGGAGGAACGGTGCTGGAAAGAGCACTTTATTCAAAATCTTTCTGAGAATGCTTGAGCAAAAAACCGGTGAGATAGAGATAGATGGAAAGAATCTCCAGGTTTTCAGCAACAAGGAGCTTGCCAGGGTTTTCTCCTATATCCCTCAGGCCTCATTCATGGAATTTCAATATACCGTGATGGATACGCTTCTGATGGCAAAGGCTTCCAGCCTTCCCCTATTCTCTTCTCCAAAAGAGAAAGAAGAGGAGGAGGCAGCGCAGATTCTTGAAGCATTCAATATAAAACATCTTGCTTTTAGGAGTATGGAAAAACTCTCTGGAGGGGAAAAACAACTTGTCCTCATAGCAAGGGCAATGCTTCAGAAAGCAGCATTCATCATTCTTGATGAACCTACGAGCAATCTTGATTACGGTAATCAGCTGATGGTACTTGAAAAGCTGAAGGAATTAAACAGGAAGGGAATAGGAATCATCTACAGCACGCATAATCCTGAACTCGCCCTTACCTATTCATCCAGGATCCTGACGCTGAATGCAGGAAAGATATCAACATACTCAAGTCCAGAAGAACTTATAGAAGCCGATACGCTTGATAGGCTATATGGAAGAAAGCTCTATATAAAGAAAATCTTTACAGGAGAAAACGAGAGGTACGTATGCGCCCCGATGTAAACTGGTGGACTGATGATAAGATAGCATTTTACGAAAGGGCAAGCATGTACTCATCATTTCATAGAAAGCTTGCCTCGATCATAGAAGAACATATCGCAAAGAGCGATACGATATTAGAGTTAGGTGCGGGCATGGCACATGTTACAAGTCTTCTTCACTATGACGGTTATGATATTAAAGCTTATGACAACTGTGCAAATGCCGTAAACTTCGTAAACAGAAGGGAGAAAATAAAGCTACTGACACTTTCCGATGCATGTTCATTGAAAGAGAAAGCCGATGTGGTACTCATGCTGTTCTTCGGTTCTATAAAAGACGGCAGCAGCCTCGATTATTTCCTTTCCCTTGCAAGAAAGAGAGTCATATACGTCATCAGCAGGCATAAGGGTAATCCTTATTCCACACGAAAAGACAGAAGAAATGAGATTGAATCCCTTCTAAGTGAGAACAAAATGAAGTACTCAATCATAGACACGAGTCTGAACTTTGACCAGCCTCTGAGGGAGGATGAGGTTGAAAAGTACTTTTCTCTTTCATATGAGAATGACAATATCCCAGATCTTGATAGGACAAACGACGATGAATACCCTTTGATATTCAGAAATAAAAAGGAAATCAGCATATTCATAATCGAAAAGGAGGAAGATAGATGAAGAAGCTATTAACAATCTTGGCAATCATGCTCTTAGCAGTCACCTTCATCTTTGCAGGTGGTGCAAAAGAAGAGACAACAGCAGAGAGCATCTCATCATTTTCATTCACGGACGACCTTGGCAGGACTTTCACATTCAGCGGGCCAATAGAAAGAATCGCTCCATCTGGAAACCTGGCCCAGATGATACTCTACTCGCTTGCTAAGGATGAGATGGTAGGCCTCTCCTCATACCTGGATGAGAGCGCACTGCGTTTTTTAGATGAAGAGACAAATGCTCTCCCCTTATTTGGAACATTTTATGGGAAGAAAGCAAATCTTAACAGGGAAGCTGTCATTCTCGAGGATCCGGATGTTGTAATCGATATGGGCGAGATAAAGGGGGATGAGAAGAACACGATAGATGACCTCGATACGCTTACAGAGCAGCTGAACATCCCGGTAGTATTCATAGAGTGCTACCTGGACAACACCGCAACAGCGTATAGAAGGCTTGGAGAACTTCTTGGCCTTGAGCAGGAGGCTGAGAAGAGAGCCGAATACGCAGAACGTGCCATAGAGACGGCACATGAACTTAAAAAAGAGGTCAGTACCCCTGTAAGAGTGTACTACTCGTCGATGAGCGATCCACTTTCTGCAATTACAACCGGTAGCTTCCATGGAGAAGTCATCGAGAAGATAGGATGTGAGAACGTAGTCCCCTCCTCTTTCTCAGAGGGAGGCAACATGATCTCCCTTGAGCAGGTGCTCATCTGGGATCCCGATGTAATCCTGCTCGCAGACAGGAACGCTTACGATACTGTAACCAGCGCCCCTTCATGGAGTGGAATAAAAGCCGTAAAGGAAAACAGGGTATACCTGATTCCTACTGAGCCTTTCTCATTCATAGACAGCCCACCAAGCGTGAATAGAATCATAGGAATCTACTGGCTCGGATGCCTCCTCTACCCCGACATCTATGACGAAATAGACTTAAGAAAAGAGGTAAAAGAGTTCTATTCCCTTTTCTATGGCTATGAGCTTAATGATACGGAAGTAGAAGATCTATTATGCATTCAGCCATGAAGATGACTGCTTCACTTTCCGCGGAGCCTTGAAAGCTCCGTTTTTTTCATCTCTTCTATGGACGAAAATAAAACAAAAAGCTATAACATTGACAAGTCAATTATTGATAAGGCAAATATTATGAATGTAACATTTCATCAGCTTCTATTCAGAGCTTACCATGGTCAGAGCAACATGCTTCAGCCTGTCTTTGAAAGTCTTGGACTTGGCAGAGGACAGCCTAAGATTCTAAAGTATCTTCTCTCCTATGGAGAGAGCAGCCAGAATGATATCGCATCATATTTCAACGTTGATCCGGCATCCATCTCACGCATGGCCGAGATACTACAAAAGAACGGATTCATCGAAAGAGTCGAGGATTCAGAATGCCGCAGGGCAAACAAACTCTTTCTCACGGAAAAAGGAAGGAAGTGCGCCATAAGATGGAACGAGGAATGCAGGAAGGTCGAAGCTGTGATGCTCTCTGGTTTTACTAAAGAGGAAGAAGAGAATCTCTACTCATACCTTGAAAGAATCATTGATAACTTCAAAAAAGGGGAAAAGTCATGAACAAGCTGAAAAGACTATTCTCCTACATGGGACCATATAAAAAGGATTTCTATTTTGCGATTCTGCTCGTTGCAATAGAAACTTGTTTTGAACTTATCATCCCTACCCTCATGGCGGATCTCATAGACCTCGGGGTGGCAAAAGGGGATACGAAATACATGTTCATAAAAGGGGCCCAGATGGCGCTTTGTGCCCTCCTTGCCCTGATAACAGGATTGACATATGCCCGTTTTGCAGCCCGTGCCGCATACGGCTGGGGAGCGCTGATCAGAAAAGCAGAGTACGAGAGGGTCCAGCAGTACTCGTTCTCAAATATCGATAAGTTCGAGACATCATCGTTAGTAACAAGGATGACCAGTGATGTAACCGTGATGCAGAATGCGATAAACGGAGGTCTACGCCCTATTACACGAGCCCCCATAATGTTCATCCTCGGAATAATCTTCTCTTTTACGATGAATTCATACCTTGCAATCATCTTCATGGTAATGGCACCACTATTGGGAATAATACTTTTTCTCATTGTGAGAAAAGTAGCTCCGATGTATACGGTGCTTCAAAAGACCGTAGATTCGCTTAACGGCGTGGTGGAAGAGAACATCCGTGCCATCAGGACGGTAAAGGCATTCATAAGGGAGGAATATGAAGAGGAGAAGTTTGAGAGTGTCAACTCGAGCCTGAGGGAAACGGGTATAAAAACGAACAGCACGGCGGTAATGAACCTACCGTTCTTCCAGGCGGGCATGTACACATGCATCATCCTGATCATGCTCATCGGAGGGAAAATGATTATAAGCGGACACATGGAGATTGGTACGCTCACCGGCTTTCTAAGCTATGTCATGCAGGTCATGAACTCCATGATGATGCTTTCAAACGTATTTCTCCTGCTAACACGCTCCCTTGCCTCAGCAACGAGAATCTCAGAAGTACTGGATGAGAGGCCATCACTAGTAGAGAAAGAAAATCCGATTGAAAAAGTAGAAAATTCGACCATAGAATTCAATCACGTCTCGTTCAAATACTCAGCATCAGCAAAAGAAGAGACCATAAAGGACATAAGCCTGAAGATAGCAGAGGGAGAGACTATTGGAATCCTAGGCGGTACCGGAAGTGGAAAATCAACGCTTGTTCAACTTATTGAGCGGCTCTATGACGCAGATGAGGGAGAAGTTCTTCTGGGAGGAATAAACGTAAAGGAATACTCTCTGAAAACACTTCGAGACGCAATTGGAATCGTCCTGCAGAAAAACCTCCTATTTAGCGGAAGCATAAGGGAGAACCTTCTATGGGGAGATAAGAGGGCAAGTGATGAGGAGATATGGCAATCATGTGAGAAGGCAGGGGCCGCAGAATTTCTCAGGCGCTTTCCAAATGGGCTTGATACCGATCTCGGGCAGGGAGGCGTAAATGTCTCTGGCGGGCAGAAGCAGAGGCTTTGCATAGCGCGAACACTTTTAAAACACCCGCGCATCCTCATATTCGATGACTCTACCAGTGCCGTAGATACCGCTACGGAAAAAGAAATCAGAAGCCATCTCGCATCGCTTAAGGGCATAACCAAGATCTATATAGCACAAAGGATATCAACAGTGATGAGTGCAGACAGGATTGTAATCCTTGATGATGGAAGAATCGTGGACTCTGGCACTCACCAGGAATTGCTTGGAAGATGCCGGATCTATCAGGAAATCTATGAGAGCCAACTTAAAGGAGGGAATCTCTGATGGCAAGAGTTGTAAGTGCGAAAAGACCAAAGAACATGGCCTATACTGTAAAGAGATTGCTATCATACATGGGAAGGCATAAGTTTTCCCTCCTTTCTGTTGCGATACTCGTGACAATCAGTGTCCTTTGCAACCTCCTTGGCACCTATATGATTCGGCCTGTAATTAACACAATCGCCGCAGGAGAAGGTATGGATGGCCTTATCAGAGGTGTTATGGTCACAGCCGTAATTTATGTTATCGGTGTTCTTGCGGCAATAGGATACACGCAGATCATGGCACGCTCTGCCCAGAAGGTCGTTTATGATATCAGAAAGGATCTTTTTAATCACATGCAGAGCCTCCCTCTGAATTTCTTCGACTCCCGTCAGAGCGGAGACATCATGAGCTATTATACCAACGATGTCGATACGATCTCAGATGCATTGAACAATAGCTTTGCAGCCGTCGTAAAGAACGGCATACAGATTCTCGGCACGATGAGCATGCTCTTAATCCTCAACTGGAAGCTTTCAATCATCGTTGCAATATCATATACCGCCATGATCTCTTATGTGCGTTATTCGGCACATAGGAGTAAGAGCTATTACAAGAAGCAGCAAAATAGCCTGGGAATACTTGATGGTTACATACAGGAGATGGTCGCAGGACAGAAGGTAATCAAGGTATTCAACCATGAGAATGAGAACATGATGGGATTCAATGAACGTAATGAGGAGCTTCAAAGGGTTGGAACGGCTGCACAGGCATACGCCTCCACAATGATTCCTGCCGTCGTAAGCATATCCTTCCTCACCTACGCTATCGTCTCACTTGCAGGTGGTTTCATGGTTCTAAAAGGCCTAAGCGATATCGGATCTCTTGCAAGTTACCTTGTCTTCGTCCGTCAATCCGCCGCTCCTATAAACCAATTCACGCAGCAGAGCAATTTCCTACTCTCCTCTCTCGCCGGAGCAGAAAGACTCTTTGAACTCATCGATAGGGAAAGTGAGACTGATGAAGGAAAAGTCAGCCTCATAAAGACTTCTGAGACTAAATGGGATTGGAAGAGAAGTGATGGCTCATTAGTTCCACTTAATGGGGATGTTCGATTCAATAATGTCACATTCTCATATGAGGAGAATCATCCTGTGCTTCAGAACCTGAGCCTATATGCAAAACCCGGGCAGAAAATCGCCTTCGTAGGATCCACTGGAGCTGGAAAGACCACGATTACAAACCTCATAAACCGTTTCTACGATGTTGATAAAGGAGAAATTCTTTATGATGGCATAAACGTAAAAGATATAAGGAAGAAGGATCTAAGACATTCTCTTGCAATGGTACTCCAGGATACTCATCTTTTCACTGCGAGCATCAGGGACAACATCAGGTACGGTCGTCTCGACGCAAGCGATGAGGATATAGAAAAGGCAGCAAGGATTGCAAATGCGGATTCCTTCATACGGCGTCTTCCCAATGGTTATGATACCATGGTCGTCTCCGATGGTGCGAATCTATCAAGTGGGCAGAGACAGCTTATTGCAATTGCAAGAGCTGCGGTTGCCGATCCTCCGGTACTCATCCTGGATGAGGCTACGAGCAATATAGATACCAGGACAGAGGATTTGATAGAAAAAGGAATGGACGGCCTTATGGAGGGACGGACGGTGTTCGTAATCGCACATAGGCTATCAACGGTAAGGAATGCCAATGCCATCATGGTTTTAGAGGGTGGAAAAATCGTAGAACGCGGCACGCACGATGAGCTGATAGCCCAAAAAGGAAGGTACTATAAGCTCTATATGGGCATGTTTGAACTCTCTTAATCACATCCCTGCTGAGTGCAGGGAAATTTTTTTCTCTTTTTTTCCTGAAAAACTGACATACCATGGACTTTCCCGCATTAAGAAGTAAGGAGAAAGAAAAATGGAAAGCAAAAGAAAAGAGAATCAGATTTCAAAAGACTGCCTCCTCTATAGGGATAATTTCCTCCATGCGGCAGAGCATTCGTATGACTTTCTGGAATTAGTCGTTAATACGATTACAAAGGAGAACATGAAAGTCGATAGCATAGAAACGCATTGGTTTCATGAAAAGGAAGAGAGAGGCGTAAGCCCTGATATCGACATCTATGCCACGAACGGGAAGACCTATTCAATCATAATACCAGAGACGCTGGACGAGAAGCTGGTGATACTTGTCCATTAAAAGGAGGAAAAGATGAGAGACAATGAATTGAAAAGAAAACTTAATAACAGGAAGGACTTCATAAAATCAGCAGAGGATCATGAGTTCCTTGAACGTGTCATCAGGAGATACACAGGTTTGTCTATTAAGGTTGACTGGGTTGAGATTGTTGAAAAAACGGGTAACGAAAATCCTTTAATTCCAACTCCTGATGTCATAGTCCATACGACAGAGGGAACATTGGTACATCTGGTACTTCCAGAGAGCATCAGCAAGGAATATATAGAAATGACTCAACGAAAAATGGGACTCATCTGAGTCCCACTGTAAAAGGGTTTTCACAAATTATTTTACCCTCTTCTTTCCCTCTTCAAGAAGCTCTGCGAGTTTTGCAGATGGATCTTTGAACTTGGAAAGGAAGATCATGGCAGCGATGATGTATGGCTTATAGGAAGCTTCCTTATAAAGAGGAACAAGGTAGCGGTCGAATACGGATGCATCAACCTCACCTTCCTTACAGCTAACACCCGTGATATCAGCAGGGAGGCAGTGCATGTAGAGTGCCTTGCCGTCTTTTGTCGTCTTCATGAGATCCTCTGAGCATGTCCAGTTCTTGAACTTCGCATTGTTTGCTAGACACCTCTTCTCAAGCTCTTTAAGCTCATCGAACTTGCCCTCCTCCACGAGCTTCGTTCTCTCTTCCATGACAGCGTATGGAGCCCATGATTTCGGGTATACGATATCTGCATCCTTGAATGCCTCTTCCATCGAGCTTACCTTCTTATAGGATCCTCCTGATTTCTTTGCATTCTCAGCAGCAACATCCTCAACATCGCTCATCACATCATATCCCTCTGGGTGAGCCAGAACGACATCCATACCGAATCTTGTGAAGAGTCCAATAATTCCCTGAGGAACGGAAAGTGGCTTTCCATAGGAAGGAGAGTACGCCCAAGTCATGGCGATCTTCTTTCCTTTGAGATTCTCCACCCCTCCGAAATGATTAATCACATGGAGCATGTCGGCCATGGCCTGTGTTGGATGGTCGATATCACACTGGAGGTTTACAAGCGTAGGTCTCTGCTCAAGAACACCGTCCTTATATCCTTCCTGAACAGCCTCACTTACGGTCTTCATGTATGTATGGCCCTTACCAATGTACATGTCATCACGGATACCGATGACATCTGCCATGAAGGATACCATGTTGGCAGTCTCTCTGACTGTCTCTCCGTGAGCAATCTGGGAAAGCTTCTCATCAAGATCCTGAACTTCCAGTCCTAAAAGATTACAAGCGGATGCGAATGAGAAACGCGTACGAGTTGAGTTATCACGGAAGATGCTGATTCCAAGCCCGGAATCGAAGACCTTTGAAGAGATATTGTTCTCCCTCATTCCCCTTAAGATCTCTGCAACTGTAAATACCGCATCAATCTCATCATCACTCTTCTTCCATGTATGGAAGAAATCATCAAGATACATGTTCTCCGTTTTAAGAGATTTCAGTTTACTGATTAAAGCTTCAATATCACTTCTGGTCTTTGCCATCGCAAGTCCTCCTATACCAAGTTGAGCATATCATGGATAGCTTAAGTTAGCAAGGAAATGTTGCATTCTGTTGCGCATATGTTGCGCATATTTTGGTTATTCATGGCATTTCAGGTGCCGGCTGTGGCAGAACGGGAGAAAGGGACGAATGTATGCATTTTAAGGTTTATCCTACTTCTCTAATTCCATATTCTGTTGCTTACATCCCATATGCAAGCATACGGGTTTTACGCAACTGATTTATAACGAATTGATTAAAATCAAATTTGAGATTGGCATAAATCCACCTCCTGAATTTAAGTGCGAGTTTAAAACAATTCTCTTACCCTACCCATGTAAAATCAGATTATATGATAAAAGTTCTCTATTCGCTGGGAAAATTCATGATATTCTTTGTCGAGGATGGACTAGAGTCAAAGGAAGAGATCTCTATGATTACTTATTCTACTTAGCGAGAAAAATAGAAATAAACATTCCTCATTTAAAAGCAAAACTTATAGACTCGAATTATATTAGAGAATCAGATGATCTGACAATTGAATCAATAGTCTCTCTTCTTGAACAGAAATTTAAAAGCATTGACTACAATCAGACAAAAAAAGATGTCAGTCCGTTCTTGAAAGATACTACTAGGCTGGAATTGTGGGATGCAGACTTTTTCATCTCCGTCACACGACAATATCTTTTAAACAACATGTTGTGAATATAGCCGTCAACGACCTTCAGGCAAGCCTGAAGGCTTGGACGTGAGCGTTTTCCCCAGAGGTTCCGTCTCCGGTTTACCTGTGGCACTCCATCCACTTACGGGGTGACCCGAAGGCTCCCCTGGCTGATTGACTGCAGCCTGCCCGGACTTCTGGGCCCGGGTGATGTAGTTGTCGCGGATGTTGATGGCCGCATTTACGTCTGCATGCATACTGCTGCCGCAATGCCTGCATGTGTATCTGTTTCCATTCCTTGAAGCCTTGTCTATCGTCTTGCACACCGAGCATTTCCGGCTAGTATAGCGCGCATCGACGAACTCAACTTTTATGCCGTTCTTCTGGCATTTGTATGTAAGCTTGAACTCAAGGTCGGAGTACGACCAGTTGGATATCCATTTCCTCATGGTCTTGTTGCTCTTCCCCTTGAGTCTCAGCATGTTCATGGATGACAGGTCTTCAAGGACGTATACGGATACATCATCAGTATTGGCAAGCTTCTTGGAAATGCAGTGGTTCTGGTCATGGACAAACCTCTTCTCGCAGCCCGAGATGGAGACGAGTCTCCTCTTCGCACTGCGGGTGCCTTTCTCCTGCAGCTCAGAGCGTACATGATTGTATTTCCTCTTCACCCGCCTTGCATCCTTTGCTCCATAGTGGACTCCCTCAGAGGTCGTAACGATATTGTAGATTCCTCTGTCCAGTCCCACTATCTTCCCATCATTGTTCTCTTCAATTATATGATCAGGGCATTCGTAAATGAGATTGACGAACACCCGTCCTTTCCTATTTATCCCTATGTTCGCTCCTTTGAGCTTCCAGCCGTCAGATGGAGAGTATCTCCCTCTGAAGAACTCAGGGATTGTTATTATCGTCTTTATCCTCTTGTCGCAGGTGCTGAATGTGAGCTGAGAACCTCGAAGCGTTATGGTTCTCACATCATAGCGCATCGTGCACTTATCCTTCATCGACGGCCGCTTCATCCTTTCTGCTTTCTTAGGATGTTTCTGCTTAAGCTTCGTCCTCTTCACATTCCAGTTCTTGACAGCTTCCACTGCGACATCCCTTGCACACTGTATGAGTCCTGTTGGAAGAGAAGGACATTCTTCCTTTATCCTCCCATACTGGACCTTATGAAGGAACCTCTTGGATGTGCTGCTGTTATTGATTAGGCACTCTGATGCCATGTTGAAGGCCCTCGCATACTGCTTGCCTGTCTCAACTATAGCGGAGACTTCCTTATCAGTGAGCTTGGGAAAAACAGTTATCGACCTTCTCATGTATGTAACATAGCACGACTAAAGAAGTTTTTTCAAAAAAATAATAATTTCAAAGGTCAAATATTGTAACAAGTAAAAAAGCAACAGGACTGCTTGCATCTTCCGTCATCGTGCTGTTCTTAGATTGTATTTCCATTCACATCCTAAGAAATAGAGACTTTGCCTCATTCATCCTTCAGGACAAGCCTGACAGGTTTTATTGCGGCATATCTTATAAATGTATATGTAATATTCATCAATATCATTTCAAGATCACGTATTCCTTTTAGGTCATCTGAGTCTTCATGGTAAATAAAATTCAAATCATGGAAGTATTTCTATGAGCTTCTCCCCTCTTTCCTTCACTTCTGCGATTATTGAGGCTGGGGTATTCTTCATACGGGAGAGGAATATCTTTGCATTACTTCTATCCATTGAAAGAAGAAGGCCGCCCGAGGTCTGAGGATCAAAAAGGATGTCCTCATCCTCCCTCCTTATATCTTTAGTAAAAGAGACATCAGGAGAGATGAACTCCCTGTTGTTATATGCACCCTCTGGAAGGAAACCGAACCTTGCGAGATCCAAAGCTCCATCTATCTGCGGAATCATATGATAGCAAAGTTCAACCGTCTTTTCCGATGATTTCGCCATCTCCCTAAGATGTCCTAAGAGAGAAAAGCCTGTGACATCGGTTGCTGCATGGACAGAAAGATCCCTTGCCGCATCACGGGCTCTTTTATTCAGTGTAGTCATCGATGCTATGGCATCCTCTATGCTGTCAGAGTCAGCCTCATCCACCTTACTGGCAGTATTAACCACGCCCACCCCTATCTTCTTAGTAAGGATTATCACATCTCCCTCTTTTAGTCCCCTGTTGTACCAGATTTCATTCTTTTTTGCGAATCCTGTCACGGATAGACCGTACTTTGGTTCCCTGTCGCTTATCGTATGCCCTCCTGCTATGACAGCACCAGCTTCTTTAACTTTATCCATTCCACCAAGAAGAATCTCTTTCATCACAGAGAGGTCAAGGCAATGTGGGAAGCACATCAGATTCATGGCAAGCTTAGGCTCCCCTCCCATCGCATATATATCTGAAAGTGCATTTGCAGCGGCAATCTGCCCGAAAGTGAAAGGATCGTCAACCATCGGAGGGAAGAAATCGACCGTCTCTATAAGCACACTGCCATCCCCCATATCATAGACCAGGGCATCGTCTGAATGCTCAAAACCTTCAAGAAGGCCGTCACACCTCATCAAAGGTATCTCAGAAAGAACTCTATCGAGGTCTTTAGGGCTGAGCTTTGCCGCACAGCCGGATGTTTTTACTAGACTTGTAAGACGGACCATGAATCCCCCTCTTTCAAATATGCCTTGTCATAATCAAACTCATGATGTGCCATGAATACGGAAAGCTCCGTCCTGAGAGCCGTACCGCAGGATGAGGAGAGAGCGCGTGGAACGGGAATGAGGCTTCCGCTTCCTATTATTCTCTTTGCCTTCACAGCCTCATAATGCGAGAAGAAAGTAATGACTACTTCCTCCCTGATATCAGCCATTCCCCAATCCCTTCATTAAGGCTCACCTTGCAGCCCATTGCCTCAAGATACCTTGAGACGTTTTCCTTACTTGCAACATTATCTACATGGATGTCTATTCCATCGGGACTCTTCTTCAACGCTTTTTTAGCCATGATCACAGGCTCAGGACAGCTAAGCCCCCTCGCATCGACTTCAATCATTGTCTACTCCTTTTTCTGGTTATCACGGCAGCCAAGGCCAAGCAGAATACGAGACCGACTACCACACTCACCTTTCCAATCATCGCAGGACCTGTACCTGCAGAAGATGCAGCTCCAGCATTATGGCTGAACGCAGCTCCAATGAGCATACCAAGTACAGTTACAGCACTGTCGCTGTTCCCTTCTCCCGCTAGGATCAACTGTCTGAGAGGACAGCCTCCAAGCATCGCAGCAGAGAGGCCGACAAGTGCCATCGAGAGGAAATTCCAAAGATGTTTATCATGAGCAACAGGCTGGTCTGCGAAACCGAGATGGAAATTCCCAATAGCAATATTTGAGATAAGGGCTGCAATGAAAATGAAGACAAAACCCGTTATTAGCGTGAAATCCTTTATCAGGAAGATATCCCTTATACCACCTGCCATGCAGAGCCTTGTACGCTGCGCCGCCATTCCGACGATAAGGGCGACAAGGAGAGATATGACGATGGGAGCATGCATGCTTCCAGGCCCAGATTCACTGAACTTTAAGAGGGATGGGAAGAAAAGAAGGATGAAAAGCAGGACGATATTTATAAAAGGAAATACCGCACCTTCAATTCTATCCACATCATGCGCCCTCCCTAACGAAAAGCCGTTATTAAGGAAAAACGAACCTATGGCGATTCCCGTAATGAAACCCAGAAGTCCTATAAAAGCATTCATATCCCCTGCTGCAAGGCGCAGAACCATCCTCAGCGGACAGCCCAGGAACACGAGTGCCCCCACCATCATGAAAAAGCCTAAAACGAAACGCATGATTGGAGCACTTCCAGCTCTCGGCTTGAACTCCCCTTTGATGACACTGATTATGAACGCACCAAGAACGATTCCGATAATCTCAGGACGCATATACTGGACTATTGCCGTATTATGAAGGCTCAGAGATCCTGCGATGTCACGGATGAAACATGCGATACAGAAACCCATGTTACCGGGATTTCCCAAAACCATCAGAACGATTGCTACCACACCGATGAGTGCACCGGTGATAGCTAAATTCCTTTTTTCCTTAAAAGATGAAATCATGAGTTAATCTTACCATTATGTTTTTACACATGCAATGGAAAAGCGTTATACTGTTCCTATGA
This sequence comes from uncultured Spirochaetaceae bacterium, assembly GCA_944390015.1. Taxonomy (GTDB): domain Bacteria; phylum Spirochaetota; class Spirochaetia; order Sphaerochaetales; family Sphaerochaetaceae; genus Ornithospirochaeta. The sequence continues at coordinate 23,974 of CALXOL010000020.1, read as the reverse complement.
TTTACCTAGATAATTCCTCTACGAGTTTTCCAAAAGCGCCAGGGGTAGCTGAAAGAGTATTCGACTTTCTCTCAAAGAATGGAAGGAACATAAACAGAACGACAAGTGAGAAAAGCTATGAGACTGTAAACGACATGATAAGCCTGAGAATGGAGATTTCAGAGCTCATCGGGCACTGTGGAGAGGATACGGTCTTTCTGAACTCAGGACTCACAGAATCGATAAACACAGTCATGCGTGGTTTTCTATCAGAAGGGGATCATGTCATAACATCCGCTACTGAGCATAACGCCGTAATGAGGACAATAAGCTCAATCGGACTTGACTACTCCACGACAGGAGCCGATAAGAGTGGAAGAAACAATCTTGACGATATACCAGCGCTAAAAAAGAAGAACACGAAGGCGATAGTATTCTCCATCGCATCAAATGTGACAGGTGTGATTGAAGATGTTGAAAAGCTATCATCGATAGCAGATGAATTGAAACTCCCCCTGATAATAGACACGGCACAGGCCCTGCCCTATGTGGACATCAAAATGGACGAGTGGAAAATAAGCGCTCTATGTTTTTCAGGACATAAGGGGCTCTTAGGGCCTGAGGGAACCGGAGGGTTCGTTGCGACAAAGGAGTTTGCCCAGAGGCTCAAACCCCTATATACCGGAGGGACGGGAAGCTTCTCTGAGAGTTTTTCACAACCAGAGATTTTCCCCGACAAGTTTGAATCGGGCACACGCAATCTTCCCGGTCTTTATGGACTTTATGAGAGTGTCAGCTATGTAAAAAAGCACTTAAAAGAATTAAGAGAAAAAGAGAAGAGGAATATCATTCACCTACTTAGCGGACTTCTATCCATAGATGGAATAACAGTTTTCGGCGATAAAAGTGAAAAAAGGAATGCGGCAATCAGCATAAGTGCGAAAAACATGGATAACGCAATTCTTGCAGAGCGGCTTCTTGAGCGCCATCAGATAGAAACCAGGGTCGGCCTGCACTGCGCAGCAACCGCGCACAAGGTCATTGGAACCTACCCTGAGGGGACTATCAGGCTCTCACCGGGACCGTTTACAAAAAATGATGAGATAGAAGAGACATTAGAGGCCATAAGAGAGGAGACGAGATGAGAAGATATTATAGCGAGTTGAAAAAACTTCTTGAAAAAGGGGCATTAAAAAGGATCACAGACCTCGAAACGGGAGAAGAAGGGCTATACAGGGACGGCTCTCTCATCCTCAGCACAAGCGGATACGATGAGCCATCCATCTACAGCGAGGAGATAATATCAATGCGCCCCACTCTCGTGCTCTTTGGTTTCGGGCACATCGGAAAGAGCATCTACAGGATATCTGAAGCACTGGAATTCCCACTCATCATCTTTGATGACAGGAAAAACATAGCAGATGACGAGCTTTATGCAAAAGCTGAAATAATAATTGAAGATTATGATAAGATCTTCCAGAAGCAATACTCTTTTGATAACCCTTATTTCCTTATCTTCACCCATGGGCACAAATGGGATGAGGAAGCTCTTTATTACGTACTGAGTAAGTACAGATCACGCTATGTGGGTATGATCGGAAGCAGGAAGAAAATAGAGCTTACATACTCCAACTTGGAAAAAAGAGGAATAGATAAAGAACTCCTAAAGAGTGTTCATGCCCCGATTGGAATGGATATAAACGCACAAAGCCCTCAAGAGATAGCCATCTCAATTCTTGCCGAGGTCATAAAAACATTCAGAGAGGACAAAAGACAGATAACAATCGATTCGTCAATGCTGGATTATCTTCAATGTAATGAGGATAAAACGATACTTGTGAGAATCGTAGAGAAAGAGGGCTCAGGGCCTAGAGAGCAAGGAGTGGAGATGGCGGTAACAGAGAGCGACGTATTCTCCACAATAGGCGGAGGAGCTATTGAAGTCGAATGCATAAAAGAAGCAAGGAAGATGCTCAAGAACAATGAGAAATTCAGAATTCTGGATTTCAATCTGGAGAAAGACGGGGCTCTCAACATGGCCTGTGGTGGAAAGACAAAAGTGATGTTCCGCTTAATTATGTAATAATTTTCCACCATATGTGCTATTCTGTCTTTTATGGGATATTTGGAGAATCTTAACGAGGAGCAGAGGGCTGCTGTCACAGCCGAGGATAAGCACATCCTCGTTCTTGCGGGGGCCGGTAGCGGCAAGACACGTGTAATAATCTCCCGAGCCGCGTACCTTTTGGAAAAAGGAGTACGCCCGGAGAGGATACTCATACTCTCCTTTACACGAAAGAGCGCAAGGGAGATCGCAGAAAGGGTAAAGGGGGAGATAAGCATAAAGGAAAAATCCTCGCTCACGGGACAGACCTTCCACTCATGGTGCTACGAGCTTATAAAAAGCAATCCGGGAATTTTCAAGGAAAGCTCCTACTCCCTAATCGATGAGGATGATGCTGAGAGCATCTTCCGCTACACATTTCCCCGTAATGAAAAATCCCCTCTTCCCATAAAAGGCAAGGATGTCCACGATGTCTACTCATTCATGGTGAATACAAAGAAAAGCCTGAGTGAGGCAATCAGAGTCAAGCTTAGAAGAACATACCCAGAAGCAGAGCTTGAAGAGTACATAAAAAGATATGGCGTGCATTACCGTAATGCAATAGAGGCATACGTACGCTACAAAACCTCTCATAGGTATCTCGACTACGATGATCTATTATATACTGTTGCAAGAACCCTTAGGAGCAATGATAAGGCGAGAGAGTACATATCAAGACGATATGAGCACATCCTCATAGATGAGATGCAGGATACCAACCCACTGCAATACGACCTTTTATCTTCATTCTATGAGAATTCACACATATACGCAGTGGGGGATGATGCGCAGTCGATCTATGCCTTCCGCGGCTCTGACTTCAAAAGCATACACAGCTTCATATCCCTCGTTCCCGAATCCAAGGTATATAAGCTCAGGACGAACTACCGCAGCTATTCAGAGATCCTTGCAGTATCTAACTGGCTTTTAGGACAGAGTCCGCTCAACTACGATAAGGAACTCATAGCAAAAAAAGGAAGAAGCGAAAGAAAGCCCAAGCTGGTACATACCGATAACGGATATGAGGAAGCGAATTTCATCGTTGACAAAATCATGGAGGACATATCAACTCAGGAGCATGAGTGGGCAGATCACATGGTACTCTCCCGTACAGTCATGGGGTTAAGAAGGGTTGAGGCCGTATGCATCGAACGTGACGTACCATACAGACTTTACGGAGGAAGCTCGCTGATGGAATCAAAGCACATAAGGGATGTCCTCTCTCCTATCCGGGTCATCCTCAATATCCATGATGAGATAGCATGGATGCGATTTCTAACCCTATTCAGAGGCATAGGGGAAAAGAGTGCACTGAAATACATTGAAGCTGTCAGAAATGAAGAACATGCGGAGGCTGCGATAAGAGCCCTGAAACTCAATAAGGCACCAGATGTCATCATTAATACTCTAAGCAGCATAAATGAAAATAGGAGTAATGCGCTCAGTGCAGTAAAGGCATCTTATAAAGCCTTGGAAGAGAGACTGAGCCTACTGTATAAGGATGAATGGGCCTATAGGAAAAAGGATTTCGAGATTCTTTTCTCCCTTGCAGAGAGAGCAGAGAGCCTTGAGTCGTTCATATCGGATTTCGTTCTCTCTCCGCGCCTTGAGGAGACCATGAGAAAAGATGAGAGTACGGATGATTATGTAATTCTATCAACAATCCACTCTGCAAAAGGGCTTGAGAGCAACATCTGTTTCGTCCTTGATGTATCACCTTATGCCTTCCCGACAGAAAGAGCATATGCCGACGGACCGGATGAGGTCGAAGAGGAGAGAAGATGCCTCTATGTCGCACTTACGAGAGCAAAAGATGATTTATACATAATGAGGAACACGAAGAGTATAAGAGCGTACGAGCTTGAAAGCTCGAAGTGTCCATATTTTCTAAATAATTTCGACTTGAGCCTGGTCACGATGGTGAACGTAGCTGGTGAGAATTCTTTTGAAGGAGATTTCTTCAAAGGAGATTCAAACTCTTACAACATCCTCGATGATCTGGATTTCACATAAAGGGAGGATAAAATGAACCGCTATTCTTACATCAGGAAAAACTTAAAAAAGAACATCACCTCCGCCGAGTACAAGATACAGGATGCCGTTATCGCAATGCTTTCTGAAAATAATGAAAACATATCGGTAAGAACAGCTGTCGAAAGAGCAGGTGTTGAGAGGACGACCTTCTATGCATACTATGACAGGATTGAGGATGTATATGAGGCTATTGAGAATGAGGCGATAAGGGATATCCTCGAATTTGAAGGTGATGAGAAGCTAAGCATGTTCATAGAGCATCTTTTCTCATTCTTTGCGGAAAACAGGAAGGCTGTAAAAGCCATGATAGCCTCTCAGAACCGCTTTTCCTACTTTGAAAAGATACTTAATGCCGTAAAATACTACTTGGAGGCAAACTCCATATGTGAGTATTCAACTGAAAACGAGATGATTGAGAACATGATCTCATCTCTAATAGTAATCCCCCTCCTCTATTATGCCATAGAAGAGAGGGATGTTGATTTGAAAGTAATTGAAGATAAGATTACCCTGATGATGAAGAATGCCTAGATCTTCCCCATCTCCTTCAATATCTTCTCCGGTGTTATAGGCCAGGACCGCACCCACACTCCTACGGCATCGGCAATAGCCATGGCAATGGCAGGAGCTGCGCCATTTGTAGCAATCTCTGAAATCGATTTTGCACCAAACGGGCCATACTGGTCATTAACATCTATAAGCACCGCTTTGAAATCCTCTGGAGCCTCCTCAATCATTGGTGCTCCATAATCGGTGAAATTACCGTTAATACACTTTCCACTCTTATCGAGTACCATGTTCTCATAAAGCGTATGCCCGATGCTCTTCTGCACAGCCCCGTACATCTGACAGAGTGCAAGCTCCGGGTTAATCGGAGTACCCGCATCCTGAAGCGCATAGAACTTCAGCACCTTCACCTTTCCAGTCTTCTTATTGACAGCGACCTGAGCAAAATGCGCACCGTAAGGAACTGCGAAATTAGGAGTTACGAAGCATCCCGTACCTACTATAGCACCACGTCCATCACCTGCAAGAGCCGTATGAATAAGATCCTTGTAACTTAGCTCCTTACCACTCTTTTTAGAAACGACCTTTCCCGGATATTCAAGTTCAAGATCCGCCTCATCCTCATTCATCTGGAGGGAAGCCTCCTTGATGACCTTCTTCTTGAGATCTTTTGTCGCATTCAATGATGCGTTACCGCTGAAGTACGTACCACTGGATGCATACGCGCCGGTATCAAAAAGACAGGAGTCGGTATCTCCAGAGACAACGGAGACATCCTCTAGCGGGCATTTCATTATCTCAGCACAGCACTTGGCGCTTATCGTATCAAGTCCGGTTCCAATGTCTGCCCCGCCTGACAAGACTAGGAAAGTTCCGTCGGCTACAAGCTTCACCTGGGCATTTGAGTGGTCAAGTCCCGGCAGTCCGGAGCCCTGCTGAATCATCGCAAATCCCTTTCCGATAGCCCAATCAGGATCTTCAGAAACCTCCTTCTTACCCCAGTCCATCATGGATGCACCCTTATCAAGGGCCTCTTCAAGACCGCAGGAACCGACAGGAACCACAGTGCCTTCTCTTCCCTCTCCTAGCCCTTTGAGGATTTCAAGCATGTAGCCTGAGTGCACGATATTCTTCTTTGCCATCAGGAGAGGATCTATGCCAAGCTTCATTGCAAGCTCTCCCATCGCACTGATGATTCCGAAATATCCCTTTGGCGCACCATATCCCTGATAGGCTCCCGTAGGAGGTATGTTGGTATAATACGTCAGAAGATCATAATACATGTTCTCAACGGCAAAGATAGGAAGAGTCTTACTCGATGCGTTCATAGGAACCGTAAGACAATGGTTCCCATAAGGACCTGTATTCGCCCTTACATCCATGTAGATCGCTGTAATCGTTCCATCCTTCTTTCCACCCATCTTGACTCTTACCCTCATCGGATGGCGTGTGGAATTCGCCCAGAACTCCTCTTCCCTAGAATTCCTGTAATAAACACTCTTACCCGTGATCCATGTGGCATAGCCCGCAAGATCCTCAACCAGGATATCCTGCTTACTGCCATATCCTCCACCGACCCTTTCTTTTATCACATGGATCTTATGCTCAGGAATCTGACAAACCCATGATACGATTCTTCTCACATGGTACGGGACCTGCGTGGATGCATGGATTACTAAGCGCCCGTTCTCAAGACGCGTATAGCATACATGGGGCTCAAGAGGAGTACACTGTACCTGACTTGTCTGATAAGTCGAATCAACGATGGCATCGGCTTCGGCAAAACCTTTCTCGATGTCGCCTATTCCTCCGTGCGCTCCCGCTGCTATATTCTTCCTGATATCCCCATGGAGTGGAAATTGGTAGATGACCTTTCCATCCAGCGGATTGGCGTTCTTATTGTACTCATCTAAATCCTCCGGGGCTCCTGAGCGATACTCCACTATTCCATTATGAACAAGGGGAGCGCCTTCAGCCATGGCCTCCTCTACTGTAAAGACAGCATCAAGGGGCTCATACTCAACCTTGATAAGAGATAAAGCCTTCTCTGCTATTTCATCGTTGTCCGCAACTACGGCTGCGACACGGTCTCCGACATGCCGTACTTTCCTGTTTAAAAGCCTTCTGTCATGAGGACTTGGCTCGGGATTTCCTTGTCCAGCCTGCATATAATACACATCAGGACAGTTAAAACATGTAATGACGGTATCAACACCTTCAAGAGCCTCCGCTTCGGATGTATCTATGCTCTTGATATAAGCATGAGCATAAGGGCTCCTCAAAACCCTAAGAACGCTGTATCCAGGAAGAACCTTATCCTCGACAAAGACCCGCTCACCAGAGACGAGAGCTTCCCCATCTATCTTTCCCGTAGGTTTTCCGACATAAGTCAGGTTATCTCTGAATGACGGGGACACGATGCTCTTATACTCTCCATATCTCCTTTTCTCCTGAACAAGTCTTACTGCCAGATAATAATGCTCATATCCTGCATCACGGACAAAAAGGCCTGAGAGTGCTTCACGCACATCGGTTCTTGTCGCATCTGGATTCTTCTCAAGAAGAAAGGTAAGAATGAGCGCCGCCGCAGGTGAATTGTATGCACTCTGCACGATGCCCGCATCCACCATTGCCTGCTGCACATCATTGATCTTCCTGTTCTTCAAAAGAGACTCGGCCGTATAAATCTCAGCCCCATCCGCTCTGAAGAATGGAATAAAATTCGAGTACATCAGACGGGAGTTGAATATGATGGTATCACTTCCTGTAAAGCCCTCCCTGTCATCACTGTCCCTTACTGAATTATATCCAGCAGCATAGAGGACGCTTCTCAAATCCTTTAGAGCCTCACTTTCAAGTCTTACGTTCTTACCATTGATTTTTACGTTTATAACCATTTACACCCTCCCGCTCTCTTTTCTGAAAAGAGATGCAAGATAGCTCTTATAAGAGGCGCTACCGGATAAATCACTTACGAACTTCAAAGAGTCGAAAGAGAAGAAGATACCACTTCCTTTGAGAGCATAACACTCGTTAGTACCGAAAGCGGCAGTTATTGCCGCATGGCTATGACTTGTAAGGCTCTCCCTGAAAGATGAGACACTCTCCTTTCTGTTCAAAGTGATGCTGATAATCAAACTATGGCAATTCGCATATTCCTCTATGCCAAGGTTTTTAAGCTTTCCATCCTTTTCCAGCACAAGAAGACGGGCAGACGCGGCCGCAAGGGAAGGAATAAGGTAGGAATCATCACGCCATGATGCGATGTTTCCTCCAATCGTAGCTTGGTTGCGTAGCTCAGCAGAGCACATGTAGAGTGCGGCTTTTTTCACATATTCAGGAACTATGTCTGATGAAAGGAGATCTGAAAAAGTAACACCGGATCCAATGATTACGTCATCTCCTTCCTCTCTTATCTCCTTATCTAGAAGGGGAAGGATATCAATTAAATCCGCATTTTCATCCACACCCGTATTCAAACGGAGAATCTCGGTTCCACCTGCCAGGAACAGACCATCCTTCCTGACAGCCTCTTTCAATGAATCGACTCTTAAAAGATTCCTCATCATCACTCCTATTCATATATGCCTGGTTCGGCACCTTCTGACAGTTTTATCAAGAAGTCTGAAAGCATTCTCCTCGTACTCTCTCTCCTATACTGTGGCATCGCATGTGGAGAGAGAATCCTATCCCATGCCGAAGTAAACTCATCAATATGGGAGGCAATCTCAGAGATGGGCTTACCAATAAGAATCATCTCGGCATCCCTGCTTCTCTTCACCTTGTCCCCGGAAGCACCTGAAGATGCCCTGAAATCCTTAAGGATGCCATCTTCCACATCCGCAAGAATTGAAAGAGAGAGCTTGCTGATCGCATTCGCTTTCCTCGTTCCAATTTTATGATAGAAATAATGCGTTGCCTTTACAGGCTTTATTCTCACTTCCTTTATTATCTCGTCATCCTGAAGTACTGTCTTCTTCGCACCTATGATGAAGTCATCGACTTTTATCATCCTCTCTCTATCTATAGAGGAGAGGACCAGCTCGGCATCTAGAAGAATCAGGGGCTGGGGAAGATCACCCTTTGGGGAAGCATTTGCAATATTTCCTCCTATCGTGGCTGTATTTCTCAGCGAGACGGCTCCCATGAGGGATGCAGCCTTTCTTATCGGATAGAAGACCCTTTCATCATCTGCAATCTCACTGCTTGTAGCAAGAGAACCTATTACCAGAGTGCCATCATCCTCTACTTTTATCCCTTTCAGCTCACTTAGATAGGAGATTATCATGATTGGAGTCTTGAAAGCGGGATTTATTCCTATCCCCTTCTTCGCCTGAACCATCAGATCCGTTCCACCCGCCATAGGAACGGCATGTGTCTTCTTCCTTATCTCTAAGGCCTCAGTAAGATTCTCAGGAATATAACAGTTCATCACGCATTCCTCCTTCTCTCATCTGCGAGCCGGATGCTTTCAACGATAAGGTCATAACCTGTGCATCTGCAGATGTTTCCGCTTATAGCCTCCCTTATCTCAAGCTCACTTGGATTCTCCTTGTCTTTTAAGAGTACATAAGAGGCAAGTACCATGCCCGGAATGCAGAAACCGCACTGTACGGCACCGCCATCGGCAAAAGCCTCTATGATGATTTTACCCAGCTCTGTCTCCCTTATACCCTCAATAGTCCAGATATCAGCACCGTTTACAGCGCCCATCGGGATTATACAGCTTGTTACCAGCTTGCCGTCCTTTATCACGGAGCAGGCGCCGCATTCGCCCTCTCCACAACCCTCTTTAACTCCTATGAGATTGAAATCTTCTCGAAGTGTATCTATCAGACGCCTCAACGGATCTCCAATGAACTCTACCATCTTCCCGTTAAGGGTGAATGAAATCTTATTATCAAGCATTCCTAAGTGCCTCCTCTATGTCCTCCGGTGGGAGTGGAATCTTAAATATGTCTTTTCCTATCGCCCTCTCAAGAGCATCACAATATGCTGCGTCAGCACCGTTGAATACAAGTTCTCCCATGCCTTTCGCACCATAAGGACCGTAAGGGTATGGATTCTCCTGGATATGATAATACTGAGCAGGGAAATCCATGCTGGTAGGTATCACGTAATCGGACATGCTGGTCTGCTTGAAGCGGCCGTTTCTGTTCTCCATCTTCTCCATTGAAGCATACCCGAGGCTCTGGATAACACCACCGTTTATCTGACCATGTACGATAAGCTCATCGATGGCCTTTCCAATCTCATGACTCGTCCAAATGCCTTTTACCTGTACCTCATTCGTCCTCTTGTCGATCTCAACCTCTACAATCGCAGCTCCCCAACCGTATCCAAGATACGCATCACCGCGGAACGTGCTCTGGTCCCAAGGGAATCCATCGGGGTGCTCATACTCCTTCTCTACGGAGAAATCGCCCTCACCCCAGCGCTGTTTCATCTCCTGGGCACAACGCTCGATTATCCTACCTACGATCATTGTGGATCTGGAGGCAGCCGTAGGACCAGAGTCAGGAACTACTGAAGTATCTGGATTCGGATAATCGACATCCTCCATCGGAATGGCAAGAGTGGAGGCCGCAATCTTCCTCAATATGGTCTGGAATCCCTGTCCCATCTCTGTAGAGCCGGTTTCTATCGTGACCTTATTTCCCGTCTTTTTCAGCCTGGCATGTGCCTTAATGATCGCCTGCTCGCCGTTTCCAGTGAAAGCACCGCCATGATTATAGAAACTCACTCCGATTCCACGTCCTGTGCCATAGCCGAACTCACGGCTTTTTCTGTAATAATCAGATTCCTTTGCTATGTTGTCGAACATCTCGTTGAGCATGACCTCTTCAACAACATGCCCGTTAGTAACCGTCTCCCCACCCTTTTTAAGGAACATGCTCTTCTTGAAATCAGCAGGATCGATGCCGAGCTTACGTGCAATATGCGTCATGTGCATCTCAATTGCAAAGAGAGTCTGAGGAGCGCCAAAGCCACGGAAAGCATCACTTGGGAACGTATTTGTGGCCATTCCATACCCGTTAAGGCGGGTGTTTGGAATGTCATATACTCCGTTTGCGTGGAACACTCCGCGCTGAAGGACTACGAATGATGCGGAAAGATAGGCACCGCAGTTATAATATATGTCGCCGAGTGTCCCGATTAGTTTTCCGTCCTTAATGGCGGATTTATATGTGATTTTAGAAGGGTGTCGTTTTACTGAGAACTCCATATCCTCTTCTCTGTCAAAAATCATCTTTATCGGCTTATGTATCCTGCTCTCAGCAACGAGAAGAGGACCGGCAAGCACATCGGGGAAATGCTCCTTTCCACCGAATGCTCCACCTGTGGTGGTCTGTCTTATTATCACCTTCTCAAGCGGCAGGGCAAGAAGAGCTGCAACTGATTTCCTAACATAGAACGGGCACTGGCATGAGATGTAAATCACATAGCTGTCCCCTTCCTCAGTAACAATCGCTCCATTTGTCTCAAGATGAACGTGCTCCTGGAAGCCCGTCTCGAAAGTCTCCGTAAGAACCATGTCCGCATCCTTGAAGACCTCCTCCATGTCATGCCCTTTCTCACAGTAGAGCTGACACATGATATCATCATCTTTTCCATCAAGAAGGGATCCACCCTTGACTGCGATGGCATCGTCAATCGTTATACAGCTCTCCTTAGGTCTGTATTCAACCCTTGTGTTATCAACAAGACTTTTGACAACCGCAGGGGACGGACCTACAAAGAGTCCTATGGTCTCTCCGACATAACGGACATCCCCATCTGCAAAACATCTCCAGTCGTCTCCAATCATGTGAAGGCTGTTCACGCCCTGCTCCGGGATATCCTTAGCACTGATGAAGTAGTAACCATCCGGTAAAACCGGAAGATTGATGCTTACTATATCAGCTCTAGCTTCCGTACTTCTAAGCATCTGGGCATGCAGCATGCCTTCAAAAAAGTAATCGGATACGTACTTTGCCTCTCCACGTGCCTTACTTAAGGCATCGCTTCGCCTGATTTTATCATCGATGTGAGTTGCTGCCATATTAGCGCTCCATTATCTTTTTCTTTATATAATGAGGAGTTACCATCCTCATACCATCTAGTCTGATTATACACCTAAAAAAGGGTTGCATGCAGAAATTCTTTCAATCTTTACCCCAATTTCAATATTTTTGCACAACAAGGGATCTCACCGTATGCTCATCCAAAGGAGCAAGGTAAGGCCTGCCAGGGGCGGAAAGAAGAACGAACTTCACTTTTCCCCCGCTCTTTTTCTTATCCTTACCGATGGCGCGGTAATAAGACTCCCAAGATGAAGAGGCAATCCTATATCCAATATCGTAACCATAGTCAGTTAAAAGAGTTAGTCCTCTTTTTAGGACAGATTCATCAAGTCCATTTTCTTCATAAGATGCCTCCAAAGCCCGTGCAACTCCCCATGCAACGGCCTCTCCATGGCTTATTGAATATCCTTTCATACTCTCAAGCGCATGTCCGAAGGTATGTCCAAGATTCAAAAAGCTCCGTATGCCTCTCTTCTCAAGCGGATCCTGCTCTATTAGAGAGCATTTTACCATAAGGGATGAGTAGACCATCTCATCAAGCACTTCATCGCATCTGGAAAGTATGCTCTCCCTGTTATCTCTTAAAAAGAGGAAAAGAGCGTCATCTTCGGTCAGGAAAGAGTGTTTTATCACCTCCCCTAAACCGCATCTGTATTCCCTGTCGCTAAGCGAAGAGAGGCACTCGGTTGTGATGATGACATCCTCAGCCGGATAGAACGTGCCTATCAGGTTCTTTCCTCCACTGTAATCAATCGCTGTTTTTCCACCTACCGAGGCATCAACCATCGAAAGCAGCGTCGTCGGAACCAGTGTAAGCTTGGCTCCTCGCATATAAAGAGACGCGGCAAGAGCGGTCATATCGCATATCACACCACCGCCAAAACCTACAAAGCGTGTATCACGTGCAGAGCCGAAAGAAAGAGCACTCCCGATTATCCTCTCAAGGCTCTCCATGTTCTTATTGATCTCTCCGCTTTCCAATATGACGCTTTTTTCGGGTATGGAAGGAAGAATGCGTGCACTGTTCTCATCAAAGACATAGAACACATTCTCTCCGTATGCCTTTAAATATGAGCAGAGATCATCGATGCTTTTTTTGAAAATGACAGAGCTTGTCTCTCCACCCGCTAAAGTTACTTTGAATTTATCCTCCATGTTTTCTCCTCATGAAGAAAGTAACATAAATAGACTTAATATGAAATGATTAGTTTATTGCAATTTTATCTGTTTCTTAATTAACATATGTCCTATGCTAAATTATTTCGATTATGCAGCTACAAGCCCGATGAGTCCAAGGGCGATATCTAGTTTTGTAAAATGCGCAGAGTCCTACCCTTTCAATCCCTCATCAATTCATAAGGGAGGACTTAAAGCACATAAGAAGCTCGATGAGACGAGGGAGAGAACAGCGTCAATTCTTAGAATAAAACCTGAACAGGTTGTTTTCACCAGTGGAGCCACGGAGGCTATAAACATAGTCTTTTCCTCTCTTTTATGGCATAAAACACCGGGCAAGGTGATCATTTCAAGGATTGAGCATGATGCGGTGAGATCCTTCATACCTCTTTTAAAAGAAAAGGGATGGAAGGTTGCAATGCTTAAGGCGAAAAGAGGGTTTGTCGATCCAGAGGACGTGAAAAGAGAACTTACCGAGGACACGAGACTTGTCGCTGTGATGAATGTGAACAATGTTAACGGCGCAATCCAGGATACTCATAAGATCGCAGCCGTCATCAGGGAGTTTGAGAAGAGCATCAAGCACAAGATCATCTTCTTCTCTGACAGTGTCCAGGCCCTGGCCAAGACCGGACTGGATTTAGATGGCAGCGGGGTGGACGCTGCATCTTTCTCCGCACATAAGATCTCCGGTCCACGTGGAGTCGGGATGCTATATATCAGAAATAAGAACCTCATAAGACCGCTCTCTGCCGCAGGTGGACAGGAGAGTGCGATTAGAGGTGGCACAGAGAACCTTGCAGGGATAGTATCATTTTCCGAGGCACTGGAAGAGGCGTATGAAAATAGAGATGAGAAGGAAAAAAGAATCATCACCCTCTCTGAAAGGATAAAGGATGAGCTAAGTGCGCTGGGACTTGAAATAAACAGCGAAGGACTGACGAGCCCTTACATAATAAACGTCTCATCTCCCCTTCCAAGTGAGGTGTTCTCACGCATGCTTGATGACAAGGGCTATGCCATCTCATCCGGCTCCGCATGCTCAAATAATGCGAAAAAAGGCGAGAACATAATCGAGGCCATGGGCTATGGAAACAGGAGAGCGGAATCATCGGTAAGAATTTCCTTATCTGATTATACTGAGGAAGGGGAAGTTGACGGCCTGATAAATGCAATTAAGGAGATAATTCATGGAATCTAAACTCTATCTCATAAAAGAAGGTGAGATATCACTGAAAGGCGGCAATAGGAATCTTTTTGAGAAAAGACTGAGACACAACATAAAGGACAAGCTCAAGATATGGAACGCCGACATAGAGAAGCAGAAGGGAAGACTCTATCTCAGGCTGGATGAGGATGCGGATGATGAGACGGTTCATAAGGCACTCTCAAGTACGTTCGGCATCACGGGGTTTGCCCGTGCCTATAAATGTGATAAAGACATGGATGCCATCATAAGCAAGGTAAGAGAAGTGCTCCAGGCTCACCCATTCTCAGAGAAAGGTTCCTTCAAAATCGATGCTCGCAGGGAGGATAAGAGCTTTCCACTATCAAGCTATGAAATCTCGCTCTCACTTGCCGATGTCGTTCATGAGATGTTTCCAGAGCTATCGGTAGACCTGAAGCATCCAGATTATACACTCCATGTCGAAGTTAGGAAGGACGTGTACATCTATACCGATGACGAGAAAGGCCCAGGAGGACTGCCGGTGCAGACAGCAGGACGTGCGATGCTCCTCCTCTCAGGTGGCATAGACAGTCCTGTTGCCGCAATCAGGGCGGCAAAGCGAGGTCTCAAGATAGACTGCATATATTTCCACGCATACCCATATACCAGCGATTTAGCTCTTGAGAAGGTAAAAAAACTTGCCTCACTAATCGCTCCATACCTCGGAGGAACTAGACTCTATGTCGTTCCATTCACAGATGGTCAGCTGAGGATAAAGAAACTGAGCTACCAGGATGAGACTACCCTGATGTTCCGTGCCAGCATGATGCAGACAGCCGAGAAGATCGCAAAAGAGAAGAAGGCAAGTGCCATAGTCACGGGCGAGGCGCTCAGCCAGGTTGCATCCCAGACTCTCGATGCCATGAGCTTCACCGACAGCATGACAGAGCTGCTCGTGATACGACCTCTGGTTGGGATGGACAAGGAGGAGATTATAAAAACAGCCAAAGAGATAGGCACTTATGAGACATCGATCCTTCCATATGAGGACTGCTGTGTCATATTCTCTCCCAAACACCCCGTCACCCATCCTGATAAGGAGGAATCCAGAAAGCACTATGAGAGCCTGGAAATGAATGAGGAGATAGAAAAAGCCATTGAGAAAATGGATACATATTACTTCAATCCACTTGGGCAGGAGGAATCCTCAGAGGGCTAAAAAGCGAGCAAGCTCATCATTGTCCCCAGTAAAGAGATGGCATTTGATACCAAGACTCTCTGCAGCTTCAATGTTCTCAGCCCTATCATCTATGAAGAAGGTATCATCGGCATCATAGCCTTCTGCTTCCATGATTTTAAGCCAGAACGCCTTCACAGGTTTGGTAATGTGCATCAGGTGGGAGGCATAGAGCGCATCAAAATGATCAGGAATCTCCCTGTAATGAGACATTACGCAGCTCCAGTGCGGGGAGAACGTATTTGATCCGATAACACACCTATCCCCTCTTTCTCGAAGCTGATCCACATAGCCTATTAACCTGCTGTTCACTTCTGGATCGAAATACTTCGTAAACAGATCCTCTGTAATCTTGATTCCGTATTTTAGTTCCATATGCCTGTAATAGTCCTCTGGGGCCATGAAACCGTCCATCAGAGGCTTGTCATATAACCCATAATCCGAGCGGAACTCCTTGTAATCAAGGCCATACTGCTCCGCCATCCTTCCAAGGGTCCTGACTGGAATGAGAACGACATCACCCATATCAAAAATGTAAAGACTCATAAATCCTCCCCCGCCTCCGCATCTACGAAAGCTGAGAGCTTCTCCATGCTCTCTGCAGAGATGTAATGCTCGATGAGGCATGCATCTTTCTCCGCCTGCTCAGAAGCAACTCCAAGAACATCCCTGAAGAACCTCGTAAGAACGCTGTGCCTATGATAGACCTGGGAGGCTTTCATCCTCCCCTTCTCAGTCAGGTATATATCCCCATATGACTCCTGCTCGACATAGCCGTCGGCATTAAGCTGCTTCATCGCCCTGATCACGCTCGGCTTCGTCACCCCAAGCTTTTTTGCAATATCGGTAATCCTTACCCCGGCCCTGTTCTGAGCCTTCTCCAGCTGTAATACGGTCTCTAAATAATCTTCTCCGGCTCTTAGCATGTTCTCCTCACTTTATCTTATGATTGCTCCACTGAGTGTTTTCTGATATTCCCCATCAAGAATGGCTGCCTTTCCATTGACCAATACTGTATCCACTACTCCTTTCTCCGCATTAAAGAGTACAAGGTCCGCCTTCATCCCCTCTCTGATGTATCCGCGGTCCTTAAGCCTGAGACGGTCCGCGTTCTCACCGCTCATCTTCCTTACCGCCTCTTTTAAGCTTAGAATCTTATCCTCACTGACGAACTTCCTAATCAGATGCATCGCGGCATCACGTGTCCTTGGATGAGGAGACGATGAGGAAAAAAGAGAATCGGTTCCAAATCCCATAAGAGGATGACGCATGATCTTTTTAAGATTCTCCATGCTCTCGGTGACATCCATCATCACAGCCCTGCCCGTCTCGTCAGAAAGGATATCAAGAAGTGCATCAAGCGGATCTGAGTTCCACATCCGGCCAATCTGCGTAAGGCTCAGTCCTTCAAGCTCATGGTGACTGTCGAGAGAGAGCATTTTTATATCATCAGGCCCGACAAGAGAGTAAATACTATCCCATCCAGATGGAGAGAGCATCTCCTTTTTTATCTCCTCCCTCTCATTATCCAGAGAGACTGCAAGGCGTTGCTCTATCCTGCTTAGATGCTGGATATCAGGAGGAAGAAGGGAAAAGAGGCTTGTCGAACCGTACTCATACGGGTACTGGTCAAATCTTACATCAAGACCGGTTTTTCTTGCACTCTCAATCATGGAAAGCACACTGTCAATCTTATCCTGATTGTCCCTGCCAATCGCCTTTAAATGGGAGATTTCAAGGCGGACACCGCTTTCTGATGCCAGATTCAAGACCTCGCTCACGGATTCTATTATGTCATCTCCCTCGCAGCGGTGATGCACAGAAAAGAGCTTGTCGTTTCTTTTGACTACCGAAAGAAGGGACAGTAGTTCCCTCTTATCTGCGAACATGCATGGAGAGTAATACAGACCTGTTGAGAATCCTAATGAACCTTCTTTCAATTGCTTATCAAGAAGCGAGCACATCTCTTCAATCTCTTTATCACCAGCTGCTCTTGCGTAATCACTACCAAGTACGGCGAGACGAAGAGCCGAATGCGCGGTTAAAAACCCAAGGTTTATACCAGTGCCGCTTTTTTCAATCATTTCCGCATAGCTGGAATAATCAGACCAGGAGAAAGGACCATCATAGAGCCCGAGTATGTCTTCTGATAGCGAAATCAAATCATTTTTGTCCTTGGGCATCGGAAAGAGTCCAATCCCACAGTTCCCATTTATATCGAGCGTGATTCCCTGTGCAAGTTTTGCCAATAGCGATGGATTTCTCAAAACTTCAAGATCATCATGGCTGTGTATGTCTATAAACCCTGGAGAAAGAACGAGGTCAGGCTTATCTATGACATGACGCGCACTCAGGCTGTATGGCTTTTCAATCAAGCAGATCAAAGAGGAATAAACGGCCACATCCGCCCTGTATGCGTCTCTTCCAGTTCCATCTACGATTAAAGCATTAGAAAACACATAATCATACATTAAGTTTATAACTCCTAATTACCCTACTCTCGATAAAAGAAGTAAAATCCCTATAGTTACCTCTTTTGAGTGCAATGAAATAAGAAGCATCGAACTCCGCCTTATCCCCAAGCGCGAAAGAAGGAGGAAGAATATTGCCCCTCAAAAGCTCTCCAGAGAGAACGAGAAAAGAAAAGAACGATGGGTATTTCTCAAACGGAGAGATTCTCTCCATCTCGCCATAGAGCATGACGGCAGAGACAAGAGAATTAAGATTTTTCCAGCTCTCATACTGTGTCAAGAGTGTCTCCATCTGCACGTCTACCCTCACTTTATCCTTGCCTCTAACCTCCCTCAGGCTGTAACCGTCCCTGTAGCTGAGGCTGCCCATATCGTCTATTCCCTGCATCAGTCTTGAATATGTCATTCTAAAGTCCTTATCAGTCCAAGGCTCCCTCATATCGATAAGGGATAGTAGGACGGAACGGAAATTGACGATGAGAAGATGGATTTCAAGGCTTAATGAGGCGACAATTCTTCCTGAGAGTATCCTTCTGATGTCTTTCTCATCTATGATGATCTTCTCTTTATCGAAAAGATACAACAGATTCGTAGTGATGATTGCATTCATTTTTTTATCTTTTTTTAGGGCATCGGAGACAGGATGCATTATCTGCATCTCGAGAAGCCTGTCCACATCGACTCCGCCCGGACGGATATCCATGTTCTTAAAATGCCTTAGAACCCTTCCATCCCTTGGCCGTGGAGTATCCTCAGGTATGGTCCAGGACCACCCCATCTTAATCGCACCATCGATTCTTCCTTCATTGCAGAGATATCTAATTCTTCGATCGGAAAGCCCCCATTTTTTGGCAGCTTGACTGACATCTATATATTTCATATGAATATTTTACTCCGATTTTGGAATATAAACAACTTTTATTTATTTAAAAATTATTTTTATTTATTTGAAAATCATTCCCTTAATATCTTAAACAAAAGTAGGCGATATAGTAAACTAATGGCTTGGCGAGGGAAATATAAATGGATAGATTTGATGCCGTGATAATAGGCTCCGGACCTGCGGGAATGGGTGCAGCGTTTTCGATTCTGAAAAGAAAAAAGAATGCGAGCATACTTATGCTCGACAAGAGGCCATACAGTACGGGAGGAATGAGGAACGACTGTAAGATGAATTTTACCTTCCCTATAGGTTTTCCTCTTGAATACTGGAGCGAGGACCAGGCGAATAGGTATCTTGACGAGGTAACGGCATTCCTTAAGCCAAACATTCTTTCAAAAAGCAATATCGGCACATATCAGGCGAGAGCAGAGCGCCTTGGGTGCTCACTGCTCGAGATAAAACAGACACACCTCGGAACGGACGGAGGACTTGAGCTCATAAAAGAGCTTCTTGAGCGTCTTAAAGAGAACGGAGTTACCCTCTCACTCGGAGAGGAGATGCTCAGTATAGACAATAAGAACAAGCTCATCACGACGGACAAGAGGGAAATCGGATACAAAAGCATCCTGATCGCCCCGGGCAGACAGGGCTTCCATTTCCTTCAGGATGTGATGCATCAGCTTGACATCCAGTATATGGACAACATTATCGATGTTGGAATAAGAGTCGAGACTAGACTTGAGCACTATCCTATAGTAAAAGACTACTACGACCCGAAATTCTACTTTAAGGAAAAGGTTAGAACGTTCTGCACTAACAGCGGTAACGCACATGTCGTAAAAGAGAAATATGCGACTGAGAGAGGAGATATCTGGTACAGTGTAAACGGACATGCATTCAAAGCAGATGAGACAAGGAACAACGGTCTTGTAAACTTCGCACTTCTAAAGACTGTAAGATTCACAGAGCCGCTTGCATCCGGACAGACATTCGCAGAGCATCTTGGGCTGCTTGCATCACTCATGGGAGGTGGAAAGCCACTGATGCAGAGAGTCGGAGACTTCCGCCTTGGAAGGAGAAGTAAGATTGCGACATTCAACGGGGATCTTTACGACTTCAAACCGACACTTGATGCTTGCCCGTCGGACATCTCCCTTGCAATGCCGAGTAAGATTTTAAGATACATATGGTCTGCGATGAAGAACCTCGATACGATCGTCCCAGGTGTGTTGCATCCATCCACGATAATGTATTATCCGGAGATCAAGCTTTATGCTAACAAGCCTGAATACAAGGATGATCATTTCCAGGTTTGCGAGAGCGTTTTCTTCGCTGGCGACGGGGCCGGTACAAGCCGTGGAATAACAGGAGCATGGGCCAGCGGAATCAGGGCCAGCGAAGGCATGATCACTTATTTCTGAAAACAGTATCTAAGAAAAGATACACTTCATCTATCCATCTGGAGACATAGGGGTTCACCCTGCCCGTCTCAATCGTTGAAAGAGAGAGCCCGTGCACCCCATCCGGATAGATATGGAGTTCAGAATATATCCCATTATTAATAAGAGATTCATACATCATGAGGCTGTTTTTGACATTCACGGTCTCATCATTCCTTGTTGCCCATATGAATGTGGGAGGAAATGTCGCATCGACTGATTTCTCCGCACTAAAATAGTCCTCCTTACTAAGGTCGGGACATATCAAATCATGAGACCCTTTATGAGTCACACTACCCATGCTTATTACTGGATATGCAAGGATTAAGGCATTTAATTCGGCCTCCTTACAATACTCCTTTCCATGTGCGGCAAGCATTGAGGCAAGGTGTCCGCCTGCGGAAAATCCTATTGCGGCTACAGAGCAGTTGTCAACACGCTCAAGTTCTCTAAGTTCCATTAACGCCTGGGATGCCTCCAGAAGAGGATTTGACTTTTCTATATTTTCCCCAACAGAGTAATAAAGCACAGCGCATTCATAGCCCTTATTGAAGAAATGAATAGCCACAGGCTCTGCTTCCCTTTCCGATATGTGGTTATATCCACCTCCCGGTATTATGAGCACAGCTCTCCTTTTCTCTGGAAAAGTCATCCCCTTATATCCTATTGCCGCTAAATCCTCATGCTGATAGATTCTCATGAACGCATCAGCTTTTCCTATCTTCTTATCCGTAATTCTCATAGTGCTTACTATAATGACATAATTGAAGATGATAAGAAAGATTCATATAATCCTATCATGAAGTTTTTAATTTTCTCTGATATACACGGCTGCTCAGACAGCGCCGCTTTCATAGTACAAAGGACAAATGAGGAGAATCCCGATAAGGTCCTACTGCTCGGCGACATACTCTACCATGGTCCAAGAAACGATATTCCTGAAAACTACAATCCTAAGAAGGTGATAGAAGAGCTTAGAAAAATCGCACCTAGAATCCTTGCTGTAAGGGGAAACTGCGAGGCTGAGGTTGACCAGATGGTACTCTCATTCCCATGCCTGAGCCAAGAGGCACTTGTATATGCGGACGGCAATACGATATTCATGACACATGGGCACATATATAACGAGGATAGAAGGCCCGAATGCGGATACACTCATTTTTTCAGCGGACACACACATCTTCATGTTCTGAAAAAAAAGGATGGTATCACATTCCTTAACCCCGGCTCCATATCAATTCCGAAAAACGGGGAAGAGAGGAGTTACGCCATATACGATGATGGGAGAATAGAAATAAGGAAGATGGAAGACGACTCCGTCATACTGGAAATGTAAGAGTTACGAAAACATAGCCATCATTCTCATCTATGGATACGCTTCCGTGATGCATCTCCATTATCTGATGGACTATCGGAAGTCCAAGACCCGAGCCCCCCTCATGGCGGGACTCATCGCCTCTTGCCCAAGGTTCGAAGAAAGGAGGACGAGGATCAGGAAGCTTTCCTTTATTCATCACAATCAGAGTGACATCCTTATCTGTCTTACGGACTCTGACACTGATTTTCTCACCCTTTGTCCCATAATTATCCGCATTATCGAAGACCTCCTTCAAAGCCCTCTTTACGAGATTGAAATCGAAATGCACATACACTGGCTCATCCGGCTCGAAATAATAACCTTCCCTTCCTGATAGAGAAGCGAATATGACATCATTTATATCTGACTCAACAAGGTTGAGTGGATGATCGCTGTTAATAAGGCTTGAGTAGTAAGTAACACTCGAAATACGGCTTATGAGGACATCATTCTCGTTTTTTAAGGATTTTATCAAAGCGTTATCAACAGGGAATATACCGTCTTCTGCTCCAGATAGGAGAATATTCATGCTTGTAACAGGTGTGTTGAGATCATGGCTTATATTCCTAAGCCACTCCTTTCTGGACTGCCTATGGCGTTCAAGATCGATGCCCAGTTGCTCAATGCTGTCTGCAATCATTGAGAAGTCATCATAATTGACGAGATTGCGGTTCACTTTCACCTTGTAGTTTCCAATAGCCAATTCCCTTAATGAACGACGTATCTCCCGTATCATGTTGGCATTACGCTTTGAGATGAAATACCCTGCGACTAAGGATATCAATACGGCTATCGGGAGGAAGATGAGGAACTTGCTGGAGAAGTCCTTTAAAAGAATCTCAGTCGGGCCGTAGACATCGATATCGAAGACTATGACATCTATATATCCGTATATCGTGCCGTTGTTATAAAGGACGATTGAGCCTGCGATATCGTTATTCTCTATCACACTTGGAATCCTCACATCCATATCACCGGTCAGTCCGGACTTGCGAACCTCGATATTATCGACGACCATGTTCCGTCCTGTGTAATGGGATGTAAGATTTATGCTGTATTCAGGGGCCCTGACCGTCTTTACGTCATAGTCCTCGGTAGTACTGACTGATATTGAGAATGTTTGAGGAAAAGCCATTGCTGATGAGCTGTAGGAATCAAAAAGACGTCCCCTCTCATAAGGCTGAGGAATGAAATCCCCACGGCTTGATGCTCCTAAAGAGATGCTGATATCTCCCCGCTCATCGCGGATAAGGAGTCCTGAGACCCTATCAGGAGCACTATCTACAAGAACATACAGAAGATCTGCGAAAGTCAATGTAGGATTGTCTCTAAAGGTTGTTGAAAGCGTCTCCGCATAGCCATCGAATACATGCGCTTTCCAGGTTCGCTCAGCTATCTTCGTTGATACATAAAGCATCGCCATCTGTATCCCCATTACGAGAACAGTTATGCTTACGATGGATAAGAGCAACCTTAAATAGACATTCCTACGCATTATTTATCTATCTTCTTTCCTGCAAACCGGTAGCCGTAGCCCCTTACCGTCTCAATCCAAGCCTCTTTCTTCAGCTTTGCCCTGATATTCTTTATATGGGTATCGACAACCCTCTCATAACTTTCAAAACTATAATCGAAACACTCTTCCAGAATCTGACCTCTTGAAATGAGATTCGGAGAATTGGATGCAAGGTATGCGACGATTCTCCACTCAGCTGCAGTAAGGGATACTTCCTCACCGTCGATTGTAAGCTTATGCTCATCCTCATCGATCACCATTATGCTCTCTCCAAGGGCATATGACATTGATGAGCTGACAGGAGCCTGCGCATCAGAACGCCTGAAGAGAGCCTCAACCCTCAGTACGAGTTCTTTAGGGCTGAACGGCTTGGTAATATAATCATCACATCCTAATTCGAAGCCCATTATCTTATCTGATTCATCGATTCTTGCCGTCAAGAATATGATAGGGAGCCTCTGATTCTTGCTCCTGACTTCTTTTACGAACGAAAAGCCATCACCATCGGGTAGCATTATATCCTGGATAAGCATGTCCGGAGTCCGCTCTGTAAACGCCTTTCTCGCTTCCTCGAGAGTTCCATATCCCTTAACGTCAAAACCGGAGAGCTCCAGATACTGGACGACTCCGTTACGAATAACCTCATGATCTTCAACAATGTAAATCAGTTTCATAAGAATAATATTATTTACGATTAAGATAATTGGCAAAGGTTTAAATTGAAATTCACCAAAACTCCAACTAAGAGAAAAAGAACAACGAATATGAAGATGTTGTAAAAAAACAGGGTTGACTTTCATCAACCCCGCTGATCTTAAAATTAAGGAACCTTGTCGTTCTCCCTTTTTGAGGGCAGCCGTAGGGAAAACGCGGGAAAAAGCAGGAAAAAATGGAATGGTCCTTTCTTCTCCTCTTCTCCTTTGTGGATAGGATAAGTTCCTTTAGGCCAATCTTACTTAGAGTAGTACTCTACAACGAGCTGGTCGTTTACCTCTACTGGAATCTCAGAGCGCTCTGGAAGTCTTGTGAACTTACCTGA
>CALXOL010000019.1 GCA_944390015.1 uncultured Spirochaetaceae bacterium | reverse complement strand
GGCATACGATATCCTTCCTGATTCACCGGACAGCCATAGGTGCAGGAATACTTGTCGCCAATCTCCTCACCGTTGCGACAGAGGCCTTCGGCTTATCTCCCCTCAGATATCCTGTAACCTTAATCTCAAACTCATACTCTTCATCCCGCCATTTCTTCATGTCTTAATCCTATCATATCTGATGATTCTTCCTCCATTCCTCTCCACCTTTCGCTTCGCTTAGAAGATGGAGACTCCTGGAGAATTGGGTTGAAAACGGGTTTTCAGACGCATCCTCCTCAATCATCAGCCAGAATTATGGTGCAGGCAAATATAAAAGGGCAATTAAAGCTTATAAAGCAAACTTCGTAATTACAATGGTGGCAAGCATAATCGCCATTTCCTTTCTCTTCCTGATAAATGATTTTCTTTTAGACATATTCGCAACAAGCAGAACAGGCTACGATGCATCATTCAAAGAAAATATAAGGAAAATCTTCATATATGATTCAATCGGATGTCTAGGAATAGCGCTTAACGGTGCGGGAATAGACTTCCTCCTTGGTCTTGGAAAAACAAAAATCACACTCGTGCTTAATTTTTTGAAGATATTCGTCTTTCGTATTCCCGTACTCTTCATTCTCCAGCTTTTCATAAAAGACGGAGCGACCGCCCTCGGCATAATGATGCTCGTATCTAACTGGGGAATCTGCATTCCAACGACTATAATATGTGCTTCGACCGTACGCAGGCTAAGGAACAAAGAAAATAATATTGACACAGTGTCAGAATAGAGCAAGAATATATCTGGAGTACTTAAAAGTACGCAGGAAGAAGAAATGAAAGCAAAAGTATATTTCACACGTATAATCACAGCTGAGAAGGTAACAGAGGCATATGATAAGCTGGGCATAAAGCTAAAAGGAAAAGTAGCTGTTAAAATCCACTCAGGGGAAAAAGGTAACCAGAACTACCTTAAGCCTGAGTTCTTCAAACCGATGGTAGATAAGGTACATGGTACTATCGTCGAATGCAATACTGCCTATGGTGATGCTACCGGTGGTGTAAGGGATAATACCGAGTCTCATCTAAAGCTTTTAGAAGAGCATGGGTGGACAAAGTATTTTTCTGTAGATCTCATGGATGCCAAGGGGCCGGATGTAATCTGGCCGATTGAAAACGGTAAAGTGCTGAAGGAGAATCACATGGGAAAGAACATTCTCAACTATGATTCGATGCTTGTTCTTGCACATTTCAAAGGACACCCGATGGGTGGATACGGTGGAGCACTGAAACAGCTCTCGATTGGATGCGCAAGCCGTGCAGGAAAGGCCTTGATCCATTCGGCAGGAAAGACCGATGACCGTTTTGAAACATGGAATATGCATGCATCCAAAACTGAATTTCCAGAGGCTATGGCTGATGCGGCAATGAGTGTCGTAGAGCACTTTAAAGGAAATATCGCATTCATAAACGTAATGAAGAACCTCTCTGTGGACTGTGACTGCTGTGCTGTGGCTGAAGACCCATGCATGCATGATATCGGGATACTCGCATCCCTCGATCCAGTTGCCATTGACCAGGCATGCATAGATCTCGTAATGGCATCAGATGACATGGGAAAGGAACACTTCATGGAAAGAGTCACGAGCCGCAATGGAATTCATACTATAGAAGCTGCTGCCGACCTCGGCTATGGAGTAAGGGAATATGAACTAATTGAGTTCTAAAAAAAAGACAAAACAAACTACAGGGCTTGTCCAGAGAAAACGGGCAGGCCTTTTCTTTTAACTGCAACTTAACAAATCCGTGCTATACTATAGTTGTAACGAATTAGACATTTATATATTTTATTAATGCAAAAACAACAAATTCTATGATTTTTGTTGTAAAAAAATGAATTTAAAAGAAGGAAAACGTGAAAAAACAATTCTATCTTCTAATCACTTTATTAGTATTGCTGCTTATGGCATGCTCGCCAGTATTGGTTGATAACTTACCAAAGGAAGAACCAAACTCTTTGAAAGAAGAACCGATAGTAACAGTAAAAGGTCCAAATTCAATCGAAGTCAGCTTTTCTCCCGTTGCATACGCTACAAGCTATGGATACAAGATAAATGACGAGGAAATCATAATAGCGCCACAACCAAGTTTCATAGACGGGAAATACGTGTTCTCAATCTCAGATATACAGGAAGGAGGCACAGGAGAAATAACAATTTATGCAGGAAACAATACCAATAAACCTAATGAAATGAGTGCTATAGCAATAGTTCAATATGTTATGTCTTTGGAAAACGTAAAACCAGATGCATATGTTGCACGTAGAAATGAGACATCAGCCGAAATCATAATTAATACCTCAATCAACCCTAAAAATGTTAACTACAAAGTTGAAGGAATCGGGAATCAGGAACAAATCTTCGATAACAACACAAGTAATACACTTACGATAACAGGGCTTACAGCAAATGATACATATACAATAAAGGTTTATCATAAACTTACTACAGACACTACGTATGGTAGCAACTATGCTGAATTATATATCAACACATATGATGAAAACATTTCTGCACCAATGTCATTAAATGTTTCAAATCAAGCTTTCACGATTGCTGGAATTCCAGAAGGAATTACATCTCTGAACCTTTACAAGAAAAAAGATAATTCTACATCTTCAAACAGCATTTTAATTTACTCAAATGCCCAAGTAAGTAGTGAGAAAGCAACGATTAATATTAGCAGTCTTAAAAGCCTAGAGAGCGGCTATTTCTATGTTTCTGCAAATGATGCCTCGAACAAGACTGTCGTGAGCAATATGTTCAAATACACTACTCCGCTTATGACTGTTTCGACACCAGTAATCAACTATAAGAGCGTTGTATTACCAATCAACTTCGCGGATGATATAGATTTAGAATCATTGACATTCTCAATTTCTGGAGCGCCTAATGCTACAGCAAAAGCTGAAAACGGAAAGATAACAATCTCTGGGCTCGACAGCAATACCGATTACGGGAGTACGCTAAGTATTAAACCAACTAATGCAGAATATGCAACAGTTGAATCCATGACTATAAACAACGTAAAAACCAAGAGCTTTGCTGGAGATGATCCTGTTAATGGTAAGAGCTATGAGTGGGTTGGAAAAGTTAAAGGTTTTCTAAAGCCTAACACACCAATGTCATTTGTTATAAAAGTAACAAAGTCTGCTGATAATAGCGATTATCCATACTATGTTTACTATTCCGAAGATGATCCCATCTGCAAAAGTTACAATACGGATTTGAGAATAATGCCATTAATAGATAAGGCCGCAGGAGACGAAATATTGAACATTCAAGCCCCTTATCCATATGGTGGAACTACACCTCAACAATATGCATATAAAGCAAATAGTGAAAAATGGAATAGTTTTACAAGTGTATCTCCAGATAGTTGGAAACTTAATAATAACCCAGAAATTACGAAAGATAGAGTAAAAACTACAACCATAACAAATGCGCTAATTGGAGAAACTACAACAGATACGACATTTGAATTCATGGAATATTATGACGGAGAGACATATAGACCAGTAATAAAATTCAAGAACATGGGAACGGGTTCAAGTGCTAGTACAGTAAACGGATTCTTATATACAAATTCCTACAACAACAATAATGGTCAGGAAGGTGAAAAATATAATGATCCTTTGGCAAAACAAGATTCAATTTACTGCTTCTACTTAATAGAAAGGGAAAGTAACTAAAGGAGGATATGAAAAATGAAAAAGCTTATAATTGTTTTAATTTCTATTTGTTTTGTTATCGCTCCACTTAGTGCTTCATTAGTACCTTTCAACGATTACTATTTCGATAAGGACGACATCTTCTCTTCCCCTGCTCTTTTGCTGGAAGCGGAAAAGACTGTTGTGCATTTTGGATTCGATATTGAGGCAATGAGCGCCATAGATTATCTATCTTATCTGGCTAATCCATCATCTTCCTTGGCTGAGGCTTCTGACTACCTCTATGACACGTTGATGAATGGAGATGAATCTTTCTGGAATGAAAACTACAGTATATTCTCTCTAATGTTTGATTTTGATTCTTCAAAACCAATATTCACCCAACCATTATCAGAAGCAAATATTGCCCAGATAAAAGCATACTTAAAAGATTCATATGCTCATCGATTTGATGAGAGCCAAAAGGCAAGTGCCGTTATAAAAGCCATTAACAATACGAACATCTTTAAATCTTCATCAGCTCCAGAGCTTAATGGAGCGCTGGATTTGACGCTTAAGATGCATGGAGGGGTTATCGAGGGCAATGGTTTTGGATGGAGAGTTAAATCAAACATAGGACTTTCAGGAAGCGGTAATATGCTCTCATCCTCTTCCAGTATCCTAGGCCTTGATGTCAGAGGAGATGTCGGTTATGCATTCCATTTTCTCAATGAGAAGATAACAATTGGAACGAGTTTAGAAGCAGGACTTTATGCAAACAACATAATTAATAATCCGGCACTTCTTGATGCGCGCTTCTCTGGAGCATTGGCGATCCAGAACCCGTTCAGACTCGGCATGGGTGTTTCTCTTAATGCAGGAGTGATGTACCGCCATTCAGATAATCTCGCATTCACTATGGATTTTACCAATCTTGTATCTTTCAGAAAATATGCAATCATGGAGCTTACAGATTTCGTAAATTTCAATGGCCTTGATATGGATGAGAACGTATACTACGAACCACTCGATATCATAGTCAGAGCCCGTTGGGATTACGGAAAGTATCATGTGGTAGCGGAGATGGGAGACATAGTACGTCAGCTTATCTGGATGAATGAGAGAGACAATATGACTTTCGACTTCTTCGCAGTACCAAAGGCATATTTCATCTACGACATCAATGAGGAACTCAGCATCAATACAGGCCTGGAGTACTCCGGCATTCTCTTCGGAGTAGAATACCTCGGGCTCCAAGGAGAGATCTCATTCTCGTTTGAAGACCTATCAATAGGAATAAAAGCAGGATACAGATTCTGAATTTAGAGCAGCCCCACCATATGGCAGGGCTGCAAGCATCATCAAAATATTCATTGCCCGTAATAGGCATTAGCTCCATGCTTTCGCAGATAGTGCTTATCAAGGAGAGTTTTCTGCATCGGCTTTAGATCAGGATTGAGCATCCTCGCATGAAAAGCCATGAATGCAACCTCCTCAAGTACTACTGCATTATGTACCGCGTTCTCAGCATCCAAGCCCCAGGCAAACGGGCCATGGGAGTTCACAAGAACAGCTGGGATATCATCAGGAGATAAGCTCTTGAACCTCTCTACGATGACGTTTCCCGTCTCCTTCTCATACTCACCCATTATCTCATCGGCAGTCATCTTCCTCGTACAAGGAATCTCTCCATAGAAATAATCCCCCTGTGTCGTGCCATACGCAGGAATTCCTACCCCGGCCTGGGCAAACGATGTCGCCCATCTGGAATGGGTATGCACGATTCCCCCGATATTCTTAAATGCGTTGTAAAGCACTACATGTGTAGGTGTATCTGAAGAAGGTTTCCACCTTCCTTCCACCTTCTCCCCCGTCTCAAGGGATACGACGACCATGTCATCTGCACACATGTTATCATAGCTTACCCCGCTTGGTTTGATGACCATCAAGCCTTTCTCCCTGTCAACTCCAGAAACATTGCCCCATGTGAAAGTTACAAGACCGTATTTCGGAAGTTCAAGATTAGCTCTGCATACCTCTTCTTTAAGTTTCTCTAACATATTACCTCAGCTTCCATGCGATATCGTTTAAGAAGAGCTCTTTTTCAAGACTTTCAACAGTGGTCTCCTTCGTGATATGCACGAACTCTATTCCCATCATGTTCGCAAAGTCCTTCATCTGCTCCGCACTTACATCATAGCTCAAAACCGTATGATGCGCACCACCTGCGGTTATCCAGCACTCAAGACCTGTCTCAAGATCAGGATATGCCTGCCACATTACACGGGCTACAGGAAGATTCGGCATTGGAAGAATAGGTTTGACGCACTTAATGTCCTGGCAGATCAAGCGAAGACGGCCCCCCATGTCTATCAAGGACACGACGATGGCATCCCCTTCCTTGCCCTCGAAAACAAGACGTGCCGGATCTTTTCTATCTCCGATTCCCAAAGGATGTACCTCTATGCGAGGTCGGCCTGATGCGATTGTAGGACAGACTTCGAGCATATGGGCACCAAGACTGTACTTAGCCCCTGGAACAAGATTATAGGTGTAGTCCTCCATGAAAGCAGACTCTCCGTTCTCATCCTTTCCCATCCTTTTCATGATGCTCATCATCGCACTTACCTTCCAGTCTCCCTCTCCGCCATATCCATAGCCGAGCGCCATTAGATGCTGACTGGCAAGTCCTGGAAGCTGTTCCATTCCATAAAGATCCTGGAACGTATTGGAAAAAGCAGAGCATCCTTCACTGTCCATCATCTTCTTTATGGCAATCTCTTCCCTTGCCTGATAGCGTACAGTCTCGATATCATCAGTTGCGAAATCGTATGATGCCCTGTACTCATCCATCAGATCATCGATTTCCTTCTCGCTTACACCATCCATCACTTCGACGAGCTTACCTACAGGCCATGTATTTACCTGCCAGCCGAGCTTAATCTGAGTCTCGACCTTGTCCCCTTCGGTGACTGCGACTTCCCTCATGTTGTCTCCGAACCTCATGACCTTCATGCTCTTGGAGAACGCATACCCGTTGGCAGTCCTCATCCAGGAAGAGAGACGGCTTAAAACTTTCTCATCACGCCAATAACCTGCGATGATCTTTCTCTTCATCCTCAGTCGTGCGGCAATGAAACCATGTTCCCTGTCTCCATGTGCGGCTTGGTTAAGATTCATGAAATCCATATCGATCTCTTCGTTTGGAATCTCCATGTTATACTGTGTCGCAAGGTGGCAGTATGGCTTCTGGAGAGCCTCAAGTCCATTTATCCACATCTTACTGGGGCTGAATGTATGACACCATGTTACGATACCGAGACATGAATCATCATAATTCGCCTCTTTGACAACATCCGTAATCTCTTTATTTGTTTTTGCAGTTACCTTATATACAAGCTTATAAGGAAGAGATTTCGACATCTCTGCGGCCATCTCTCTTGCTCTTTTCTCAACAGTCTCAAGCACCTCAGGACCATATAGGAACTGAGAACCAACGACAAACCAGAATTCTTTCTTTTCCATTTTTTCCTCCTTTATCAAAAACAGCGTATCGCGATCTTCTCCACATCAAGACCTTTTAGGAATCTATCAAGATAGGCCTTGAATCCTTTTACTTCACTCTCCAGAGGATCCATTCTGGACCCTTCTGCATCCTTAAACACCTTCTCATCGAGGAAGTCCTCAAGGCTTAAACCTTTCCCTCTGATCCTATATGCGGCTAAAAGGGCCATTCCGTACGGACCACCCTCGCCTGCGGTTTTCATCGTATATACCGAGGCATCGACTGCAGAGGCAAGGAACTTCGCACCTGTCACGGGGTGACGGAATAGTCCTCCATGCCCCATCAGGCGATCTATCTTCACCCCTTCATCCCTTAGAATTGACATGCCATACGCAAGGGCAGCAAGAGCTGAATAAAGGTGTGCTCTCACGAAATCCGCCAGCCTCGCAGGCTTATCCGCTCTTCTTACGATTATAGGCTTTCCATCATTGAGACCGACAACAGGCTCCCCCGAGATGTAGTTATAGACGGTATAAGCTCCTGCATCCAGCTCGCCCTCAAGGCATTTCTTATAAAGCAGACGGTATATCTCATCAAGATCACTGTTTCCGCCCATAAGCTCAACAGCTTCCCTTATGATCGATACATAACTGTTCATATCCGTAGTACAGTTATTGCAATGCACCATTGCCACAGGTTTTCCCGTTGGGGTGGTAACCATGTCTATCTCCGGGTGTACGGCATTAAGCATCTTTTCCAGAACAACCATGGAGAAAATAGATGTCCCTGCAGAGACGTTTCCCGTCCTCTCACGTACTGAGTCCGTAGCAGTCATTCCTGTTCCCGCATCCCCCTCAGGAGGAGCAAACGGAATGCCGATCTCCAGATCTCCATCCTCATCCAGAAGAAGCGCACCCTCAGCTGTGAGAGATCCCGCATCATCCCCTGCCTTAAGCACATTGGGAAGGATTTCAAGGATATCGAGCCCTGTGAGGGCCTTGAATTTTGATGCCATCACACTGTCATAACCGCATGTATCTGAATCGATGGGGAACATGCCGGAAGCATCTCCTACCCCGAGTACATTCTCCGATGTGAGAAGATAATGCACATACCCAGAAAGTGTCGTCAGATATGAGATGCGTGCTACATGATCTTCTTTATTGAGTATAGCCTGATAAAGATGTGCGACACTCCAGCGCTGAGGAATGTTAAAAGAGAAAAGCTCAGTAAGTTTTTCCGCAGCCTCTCCTGTGGTTGTGTTTCTCCACGTTCTAAACGGAGTTAACAGCTCCCAATTCTTATCGAAAGGAAGATAACCATGCATCATCGCAGAAATGCCGATCGCACCTACTTTATTGATAACGACGCCGTATCTATCTCTTACTTCCTTCTTAAGCTCCGCATAGCAGCTTCTGAGCCCTTTCTTAACCTCGTCCATGGTATATGACCAGTATCCTGACTCAAGATGATCGGCCCATGTATAGCCTCCAGAGGCAAGTGGAACATAATCGGAAGAGATTAAAACGGCTTTGATTCTTGTCGAACCGAATTCTATTCCCAGATAGCAGGATGATAAATCAATTGTCATCATAACCTCCTAAGCCTTTGTTTTTCCCCTCTTTCTCAGAAGAACGACAGACTGTACGACGAGGAAGATACAGATCATGAGTGCGACTGTAATATTGGTCCACCATGCATCATCAAGACCAAGCATCGTTACTATATTCTTAATCGTACTTAGAGAAAGTACTCCAAAGAGAGTTCCTATGATATTCCCGACTCCGCCAGTGAGCATCGTTCCACCGATTATGGAGGATGCGATGGCATTCATCTCGGCTCCCGTAGCATGAGAGGGAGCACCAGAACCGACATGCAGGAAGTAGACGAAACCGCCGATTCCAGCAAGTAGTCCGCAAAGAAGGTGTGCAAGGAACTTCGTTCTCTTGACGTTTATTCCGAGCATGTTCGCACTCTGGGAGTTTCCACCCACAGCGTAGAAGCTTCTTCCAAGCTTTGTCCATCTGAGAATCACGAAGAGCAGCGCAACGGTCAAAAGTGCGATGATGACTCCTATCTCGACATAGGATGGTACATATACCCCGAGCCTATTCACATAACCCGTTCCAGGAACATACACCCTTGTATTCTTCAAAGCCACGAAAGCCTCGTTCTCTACATTGAACTGTGTTGAATTAACAATCGTAGTCATACCTTTTGCGAAGAACATACCTGCAAGAGTTACGATGAACGGCTGGATATCCAGGTATGCCACAAGATAACCCTGTACAAGGCCGAATGCAATTCCTATTGCAAGAGAGAGAAGAACCGCAGTCATAACATTTCCACCCTGGTAATCGAGATTAACCGCGGCGCTCATACAGATAAGAGCCGTAAGCTTGCCGACTGAGATGTCGATGCCTCCGGTTATCATGACGATGCTCATTCCACAGGAAAGTATTATCAAGGCGGCATTCTCATTGAGTATGTTAAAGAACATCTGGAAACGGAGGAAGCCTCGTCCTATGAAGAGCATGGCAGAGAGGTACATCAGTACGAAAACAACGATTGTAATCGTGAGAAGGAGATTCGTATCCGACATCATCGCAAGTTTTCTTGTCTTCTTGTTAAAAGCAGTCTTCATCATGCGGCCTCCTTCCTGATTCTCGATGTCTGTATTCTCTTCCAGAACTTTGAAAGCTTCTCCCTCACAGTCGGAGCACTGATTATAACTAGTACTATGACGACTATTGCCTTATATGCAGGAAGAGCACTCGAAGAGACATTGAACTTGAAGAGCGTCGTAGTCAGGAACTGAATCACATACGCACCGAGTATGGATGAGACCATGCTGAATCGTCCTCCAGAGAGTGCGTTTCCTCCAAGAGCAACTGCAAGGATTGCATCCATCTCGATATCCGCAGCGACTACGGAGTAGTTTATCGTAGAGAACCTCGTGACTTTTATAAATCCTGCAACGGCTACACAAAGTCCCATGATCACATATGTGATGAACTTTATCAACTGTGGATTAATGCCATTGAGTTTAGCCGAATTTGGGTTTATTCCTACTGCCTGCGTATAAAGGCCAAGCGTCGTAAACTTAAGAACAAGCGCGATTATTATCATGCATGCTGCGGCTATGAATATCGGTGTTGGTATTGGAATTCCCGGGATGAACGTTCCAAAATACCCGAATACCGGATCTGATATTATAGGAAGCCTGTTATTGTTAATCCATGCGGCAATCGATCTTCCCGCAGTATAGAGGATCAATGTCGCAATCATCGGCTGTATGTTAAAATAAGCGACCAAAGTACCGTTGAAAGCACCGAAGAGCATCGATACAAGACAGCTTACCAGGAATGCAGTAAGAATGGATGCCTGCATCTCCTCAGGACGTGGGTTATCCCCGCAGAGGACACGTAGAACCACGCTTCCGCTTATGGCAATTGCAGCACCGACGCTTATGTCCTGACCACCTGAAGCGGCCGTTACAAGGGTCATGCCGATTGCCAGGATGGCAAGTTCGGATGCATTATCCAATATCGTAATCAGATAACCGGAGAGAACAGGATCTCCTGCGCTGTTCTTCGCATAATTTATCTGGAAGAACGAAGGATCCGCGATAAGATTGAATAATACAAGAATCAAAAGAGCGGCGATAGGAATGAATATCTGCTTTCTCATCAGCTGCGTTGCTGTCTTCAAGCCGCTTTTCTTATTGGCTATCTCTTTCAATTTCCCCCTCCTGCAATAGTATTCATCACATTAGTCTGTGTCAGACCCTCACCCGAGATCTCTCCAACCTGCTTGCCATCCCTCATAACATAGAGCTTGGAACAGGTTCTAAGCATCTCATCTATCTCAGAGGAGATGAACGTGACGCTCTTTCCCTCCTTTGCAAGGTCAAGCACGAGCTTCTGAATCTCAATCTTTGTTCCGATATCGATTCCCCTTGTAGGCTCATCCAGAATAAGATACTGAGGATTTGTTAAGAGCCATCTGGCAAGAATGACCTTCTGCTGGTTTCCTCCAGATAAGGATTTGATCGGAGTGTCAGGGGACTCAGTCTTAATCTCAAGGAGCTTGATGTACTTATCAGCAAATTCCTCGGCCTTCGCCCTTGAAATCGGACCAAAGAATCCCTTCATTACCTGAAGAGCAAGAATTATATTCTCCCTTACAGAGAGGTCTCCTACGATCCCATCCCTCTTCCTGTCCTCAGGAAGATAGCCGATACCATATTTCATCGCCTCTCTCGGTCTTGAGATGTGCACATCCTTTCCATCGATGTGAACTTTTCCCCCTGTTACCTTATCGGCACCGAAAATCGCACGAACAGACTCACTTCGCCCAGAGCCTAAAAGCCCGGTAAAACCATTGACCTCCCCTTTATGGATTTCAAAATTGAAAGGATTGGAGGCAATACTTGAAAGTCCGTCCGCCTTGTATATGACCTCACCAAGAACCTCATCAGAACCATCTGAACTCTTTATCTCCGAAAGGTCGTCAAGCTCCTTTCCAAGCATCTTTGAAACGAGTTCGACACGGGGAAGATTCTCAATGGCGTACTCCCCTACCAGTTTTCCGTCCCTGAGGACAGTAATCCTGTCACAGACCTCGTAGACCTGGTCAAGGAAATGGGTTACGAAAATTATTCCAACCCCACGGCTCTTTAAATCAAGCATCAGCTTGAATAGTTTAGCAACCTCATTCTCGTCAAGGGAGGATGTAGGTTCATCGAGTATGAGAACCTTACAGTCCATATCCACTGCCCGTGCGATGGCAACCATCTGCTGAACTGCAATCGAACAGGTTCCAAGCTGCTGGTCCGCCTTTGCCGGAATCTGAAGGCTCTCAAGAATTCTCGTAGCATCCGAGTTCATCTTACGCCACCGTGTGATTTTTGCTTTGCCTCTACCTATATACATGTTCTCTGCCACGGTCAGATTCGGACAGAGCGTAATTTCCTGATAAACGGTGCTTATCCCAAGATTCTGGGCATCTTCGGGAGATTTGATGTGAACAGCACCTTCAACACCCTTAAGGTATACTTCTCCCTCATCCTTCTCATACACACCAGTAAGGACTTTAATAAGTGTAGATTTTCCAGCTCCGTTTTCACCCATCAGAGCATGGATTTCCCCTTCTCTAAGCGTAAAATCGACATTCTGCAGTGCTTTTACGCTATAAAAGCTTTTTGAGATTCCCCTCATTTCAAGAACAGAATCCTTCTGCATGCCATATCACTCCTTTTTTTAATCTTCCAATTAACAATCAAGGCACGTGGACAGCATTTGGC
Organism: uncultured Spirochaetaceae bacterium; assembly: GCA_944390015.1. Lineage (GTDB taxonomy): Bacteria > Spirochaetota > Spirochaetia > Sphaerochaetales > Sphaerochaetaceae > Ornithospirochaeta. The sequence goes on along the minus strand of CALXOL010000019.1, from coordinate 28,041 downwards.
TCTGCTTCCCCGTGCCTTGCCTTCCAGAAAATATTTTTAAACCGGATTAGATTCCGTACTTCTCAACATCCTCTGCTGTGATAGTCGCAGCATCGAATCCTCTCTCTTCAAGGTAGATGACCTTTTCTGTTGGCTGAATGCCCTGCTCAAGATTCTTGATGATCTCATCGATGTATGCAGCCTGGAAAGGATTGCACTGTCCATCATAGTTCCATCTTCCAGCAAGAAGTTCCTCGAGAGCCCACTTGTTAGTATCGAATCCCATGATGATGACGTCTCCATCCACTCCATGTGAGATGTTTGCTCTATCCAGAGCAGCGACAGCGCCACGTGCCATATCATCATTCTCAGCATAAATTACGTTGAACGGAGTTCCTGCATCGATTACAGACTGTACGATCTGCTGAGCGGTCTCTGCGTTCCATTCAGCTGTCTGCTGTGTTACGAGATTCCAGTTGTCGTTTGCAGCTACCATCTCATCCAATGCGCCTGTTCTTCCAATCTGAGCTGCAGAACCCATGACACCCTGGATATGGATGATGTTGTACTCATCAAGCCCCTGGGAAGCGAGCCAGTTAACCGCAGTCTCCCCTTCGAGAGCCATATCAGATACGATTGAAGCCACATAGAGGCTTTCATCTGCATCGATTGTGCGGTCAAAAAGAATTACATAGATACCTGCGTTCTGAGCATCCTGAAGAACAGAATCCCATCCAGCTGTTCCTGCTGCGGAAATCAGGAGGTAGTCAACCTCATTCTGTATGAAGTTCTGAGCCGCTGCAATCTGCTCATCATTCCTAAGGCTATAGAAGAAAGAAGCGTCATAGCCGTTTTCCTCTGTGAACATGGCCTTCATGTCGTTGTCATTAGCAGTACGATAACCCGATTCGTTAGGGTCGTTATTGATGATACCTACTCTGATAAGTCCACCATCTTCTTCTGCAGCCTCTGCTGCTCCACCTGCGAATACTGTCGTTACAGCAAGAAGCATAACGAGTAAAGAAAGCAATAATTTCTTCATTTTTACCTCTCCTTTGTTTTTTTCAGATGCCATGTTTTTACCTCCAATGACATCCTACTGAAATTACACCATGGGTTTTTTGAGCTGTCAACAAATTTTTAAAGGGACACAGAAAGTAATCATTATTTTAAATACAAATTACTGTTTTAATTTTTTTTAAATACATTTTAAGCTCGTTTTTTTATTTCTAAGTGCTCTATTTTTAAAAACAGCATTACATTAAGAATACAAATATAAGTTTTTAAAATACATTTTGTATTCAACTTTCAAAAATAAATACAATTCCAATATTCCAAGAAACATGATATCATCATACAAAGGTGGTTAAAGGTGTCGGCAAAATACATGCAACTTGCAGATCTCCTAAGGGGAGAGATTGCAAGAATTACGAAGAACGGCAGCAACAGGATGCCAACGGAAAAGGAGATATCCCTTTCTTACGATGTAAGCAGACAGACTGTGCGCAATGCGCTTGAAGTCTTAGAAAGCGAAGGACTTATTGAAAGAATCCAGGGAAGCGGATCGTATATCAAGGAGATAAGGGAAGAGAGGACAGATGCAAGGCAGATAGCCGTAATCACAACATTCATCGATGACTATATCTTTCCCACCATTTTGCATGACGCTCAGAACATTTTCGAGAAAAACGGATACTCGACACTGGTTTATGCCACGGAAAACAAGGTTGAGAGGGAGAGGGAGATACTACTCTCCCTAATGGAGAAAAGCGTCAGTGCCATACTCATAGAGGGCTCCAAGACCGCTCTTCCAACCCCGAACAGCGACTTATTCATGAAACTTAGGAAGATGGAGATTCCCGTACTGTTTTTACATGGTGCATACAAAAATCTTCCTGATTTCCCATGCGTCCTCGATGATAACTATGGAGGAGGATACATGCTCACCCGGTACCTGATTGAAAAAGGTCATAAGAAGATAGCAGGAATATTTAAAAGTGATGACATGCAGGGCCCTGAGCGGTACCACGGTGTCGTCTCAGCAATGGTGGATGCCGGCCTTAAGATAAACGACAGCTCATTCTGCTGGTATGACAGTGAGGACAGAAAGGCAATCATAAGCGGACAGGGAACGGACAGGATTGACAGGTTTATAAACAAGCGTCTCTCGGGCTCAACCGCGGTGGTATGCTACAATGACGAGATCGCATATACACTGATTAAAAGGATGATTGAATTTGAAAAGAAAGTTCCATCCGACATCTCAGTCGTAAGTTTCGACAACAGCTTCTACAGCCAGATCGGTGCCGTACCCATTACTTCGCTCGGGCACAAGAGGGAAAAAACGGGAAAGAGCGCAGCCGAGATGCTTGTAGCTATGCTTAATAAGGAAGAACCGTCATCCATGTCACTGAAATGGGAGCTTATTCCACGCTCAAGCGGCTAAATCAGGAGCCGATTAGAAAATCCAAAATGTCCCAGGCTGCATTATTTTTTCTCCTATAGAGCTCAGTGTATCCGCAATTTGTGCAGGAGATTGCCGTGAATCTCTTATTCTGTATATCAAAAATCTTTGAGAAGTTGCTACCGGTCGTCTGAATCTGATCTGAGACATATCTTGTATTGCCACACTTCGGGCATTTGTAATGAATCTTTTCCATGATTACTCCTAACTCTGCCAATATTCATGGCTATCCATATCTACTAAGGTAAGTTTACCACGGTAAGAACCTGTATCGATAGCAACAAGATGGTATTTCCTGCTTATAAAAGGGCGGCAATCTGGAAGCGGAGTATGCCCTATCCAAATGGTTTTCAAGGTATCTAGTGGCCTTGCCTTACGCTGTAAGCGAAGAAGTGCGGTCTTGATACCGGCATCATACATCGCGCTATATAGATAGTCGCGGTCCCAGAAGAACTCCTCTAAGTAATCGTAGTCCTCCTCTTCATCCTGGCTGAAATCCATGAAATCATCATACGAAAATATTTTGACAAGAGGATGAGGCCTCCCTCTCTCTGCGATGTTGGAAATCTGCTTCTCGTTATAGCCGTTCGGTATGCCACCATGTACGATTATCGCATCGCTTTCAATTCTGATGAGAGGGAAATTAGAAAGCCAAGACTTAAGTTGCAAAAGCCAATCATGATCTTTTTTCTTTATGGCGTTGACAGTGACATCCCCGCCGTTATGCATATACCATGAAGAATCGATCTTGCCTGTATATAGGTATGATTCGAGCCATCCATCATGATTTCCAAGGACTGGGCGGAAATTATCGAGACTCATGAGGAAATCAAGAGTCTCCGTCACTTTATCCCCCCTATCCGCGATATCCCCTACAGAATAGAGTACATCAGAGGATGAGAACCTGGCTTTTTCCAATACGTCCATCAGTTTCTCATAGGATGCATGTATATCCCCTACAATCAGTCTTCTCTTCGCCATATAAGAATATTAAGAGGAAAAAGCTCTGCAGGAAAGTATTTTCCATGGTAGAATTGAATCATGCAGTTAGAGATAATGCTGTTTTTCCAAAGGATACAGAATCCATTTCTGTCTTTTCTTGCAAACCTCTTCTCAGCTTTTGCAGAAGAGTCTCTGATGATTGTCATACTCATCACGATATACTGGTGTTTCGATAAGAAGAAAGGTTTCGCGATCTTCTCATCCCTGTTCTTGTCACTAATCACGATGCAGACGCTCAAAGCGATAGTAAGGGCTCCCAGGCCGTTTGAAGTTCATCCAGAGCTGATCGATGCCGACAGGATAGAGACTGCGACGGGATACTCATTTCCTTCCGGGCACAGCACGGGAGCATCGGCGTTTTATTACTCAATAGCACTTCTTTATAACAACATAGCGGTAAAAATATTAATGGTGGCCATCGTAATCCTCGTCCCTCTTTCAAGACTATACTTAGGGGTGCACTGGCCTATCGACGTACTTTGCGGAACGATAATAGGAGTTGGAATATCGACATTCCTAGAGCCTCTCTTCCTCTCACTATACGAGGATAAGAGAAAAGTAAGAAAGATTTATATGCCGATTGGAATACTTGCACTCTTAATATCACTCTTTCTTTCCATCACCCTTGAACTTGGCCTTGTTGATGTTGTGGCGTTCTCGGATCTCATGAAGATACTTGCAGTTTTCTCAACGGCATCAATAGGGGCGGCAATAGAACTTTCGACTACGGATTTCGTACCGGCAAAAGAGAAAAAGAAGAAACTGCTGTCCCTCGTAATAGGTGTAATTCCAATACTAATCGTACAGACGAGCAAACTTCTAGTTCCCCAGAGCATCTATTATATCTGGGCGTTTATCCGCTATGCCCTTATAGGACTGCTTGCAACATATCTTGTTCCAAGACTTCTTATAAAACTGGATATCGTTAAGGAGAAAAGCTACTATATCGACATGTTCCGTGATGTCATTTAGCAAAGAAGAAGCTCGCTTTCCAGCCTAATATGCTTTGGATACCCGTTTGATCCGCTCTTATATTTCTCACTCATGAATGCTGTAAATTCGTCCTTACTCTCAAGGGCGCTGCCACATAAACGGGAAAAGAGAAGACCGCACACATGGGCATCATCAAGGGCCATGTGCGCCCTGTAAAGCCATGAGAAATGCTCAGCTATCTTAGAAAGCCTGTAACTGGGAAGTCTTAGCACCTTCCTTGAAAGGGAGAGCGTGCAGTAATAATCATTATCGAGACCGCCGAGGTTATATGAAGCGGCACTCTCTTTTAATACCTTCATGTCAAAAGGGGCATTATGAGCGACAATCGGGCTGTCCTTTATGAAAGAAGTAACATCATCCCATATCTCATCAAGCCCTCTGGCATTGGCTATGTCATAAGGATCGAGATTGTGTACCATTGTACACCTGGGATCAAAGTAAAGCTCCTTCGGCCTTATAAGGCTGTAATAGGAATCGATCTCCTCCCCCTTTTCATTAAAACGGCAGAGCCCTATTGCACAGGCACTAGAAAAATATGTATTAGCTGTCTCGAAATCCAATGCTACGTATTCCATCGCAGAGTACTATAGCACAATTCATTCCTTATTCGCACTCTTTTCGATCATTATTTTCAAAATCGTCCTATCAGTCTCCTCCATCCCCTCGTGGCTGAGCTGGGAAAGATACCTTATGGACTCAAGGCTGTCAGAGCCTACTATGCCCGATTCACTGGAAGCGCTCTTTCCCTTCATGGCAAGATGAGTCGCCACGCTTGCGGCAATAAGGGATGAATATATCTTCAAGGCACATGTTTTTTTAGCCCCATCGCAGATTATTCCCGTGAGATTCGCAATCATGTTGTTTATCGCAGCATCCATCTCCCGCATGCTTCCACCAAGAAGGTACACCCAGCTTGCGGCTGTGGCAATCGATGCGGTAAATGCTCCACAGAGCGCAGATAGTCTTGCCTTCTTATTCGTGAGAATAAGTCCTATGAGCTCACTTATAGCAAGAGCGGACAGAAGTTTTTCCTCCCCTACTTTGAGGTATTCGGCTAAAAGTGCAACAGGGACTGTAACCGTGATTCCCTGGTTCCCGCTTCCACTGTTTATCATAACGGGGCGGCAGGAGCCGGACATGCGGGCATCACTTCCACTTGCGGCAAGCGCTGCGGCTTTCCTCATTGCATCATCGACACTCTCTATCTTTTTCACAAGTGGAAACATGGTACGCCCCACAGCAAGCCCCCAGTCCTCTTCAAGACCGGCATAGCTTATCTCCAGATTCGTCATATAGGCTTTTCTTAAAAGCTCCTTCATCTCATCAGAGAGGCTCTCTGCATAGCTGACTACATCCCTGAGGCTCAGACTGGCTAAAAGCTCATTCTCAATAGAGGTCTCACACTCTGAGAAGAATGATGAATTACCCTCAACCCGAATACCATCCTTCATTATGCGTGAAAACCTGTCATGCTCATTTTCGATGGAAACGGATGCCGAGTGTCCATTCTCTTCGGCCTCTACCTCTATGAAAAGGGACGGAACGTTCTCCACAAGATTGAGCTCTATCTCGATTGCAGAGGCATCCTTTCTTTTCCCATCATCAAGTGCGGAAAGCACGCTCAGCCCCCTTGAGCTCTCCCCTGTCGCAAGTCCTAGGGCAACCGCGGCACTTATTCCTGAGAGATTGCTGTTCGGAATGGATACACCCATCGCATTCTTCATCATGTCCCTTGAGACATTCACCCTTGCCTTCTTCGGCGTAAAACCGAGTTCGTCCCTCAGTCTTGCACCAGAGAGTGCGGCACAAGCCGGCTCTGTACAACCTAAAGCCAATGTAAGCTCGGCCGACATGATAGCATCTATTTCCCTGTTCTTTTCCATCGTATTTTCCTTTTTTGAAACTAAACAATATTACAGCAAGAAAGATTATAGCAGAAAAATGATTTCTCCGTTCAAAAAAAGATTTTCTTTCAGCTCGAGTGTTAACAATTTACCTCTGTTGTTCTATATTCTCTCTAGAGAGAATTTTATGAAATTAAGTGAACTGAAAGTCGGAGAGAGCGCCCGCATACTCACTGTGGGGGGCGAGCATACAACGAGAAGGCATTTTCTTGATATGGGACTGACTCCTGGAACGGTCGTGACTCTTATCAAGACGGCACCGCTTGGAGACCCAATAGAACTGTATATAAGAGGATACGAGCTGACGCTTAGAAAAGATGATGCTGCCATGATTGAAGCAGAGCCAGCATCAGCGGAAGTAAGAAAAAGAGGAAGGGATAATGAGAGGCGTGATGAGATAAGCCATCCTCATATCGGAGAAAAAGGGGAACACAAGCCAAGTGAAAAACCTCTGATTGCGGAGAGCATAGAGGTAAAGTTCGCACTCGCAGGAAACCAGAACTCAGGAAAGACCACCCTTTTCAACAAACTCACTGGTTCTAACCAGCATGTCGGCAATTTCCCAGGGGTAACGGTAGATAAGAAGGAAGGCATAATAAGGGGAGAGAACGCTTCTGTCGTCGATCTGCCTGGAATATATTCACTCTCACCATTTTCGAACGAGGAGATCGTAACTCGGGATTTCCTTCTTAAAACGAAACCTGATGGGATAATAAACATAATCGATGCCACAAATATCGAGAGGAACCTGTATCTGACGATGCAGCTTCTGGAGCTCAACACTCCGATAGTACTTGCCTTGAACATGATGGACGAGGTCAGGGAAAACGGTGGAAGTATCGACATAAACAGACTTGAGGATATGCTCGGCGTTCCTGTCATACCAATCTCAGCTTCCAAAGGAGAGGGAATAGATGAGCTTATAAGTCATGCAATGCATGTCGCGAGATTCAAGGAAGCACCACTTCATATCGATTTCTGCAAAAGCAATGGGAGCGATGAGGAGACGGCGATGCATAGGACTATGCATGCGATCATGCACCTTATCGAGGATCATGCGAAGAATGCAGGAATACCGGTAAGATTCGCTGCATCAAAGCTTGTCGAAGGGGATGAGCTTATAAAGGCGCAGCTTGCCCTGGATAAGAACGAGGAGGAGATGCTAGAGCATATTCTCCTTCAGCTAGAGGCGGAATCACACTCGGACAGGGAAGCGGCAATTGCAGACTCACGTTTTGCCTTCATTGAAGAAGTATGCGATGCGGTGGTAATAAAAAGCGGAAAGAGTAAGGCAAGGGAAAGGAGCATAAAGGCCGATAAGATACTGACGGGAAAATACACGGCAATACCTTCTTTTATCATCATAATGGCCATGATATTCTATCTGACATTCGGCCCGGTAGGTACCGTACTCTCAGACCTCTTGTCCCTTATGATAGACAAGCTGACCGGCATCGTGGACGGCGCACTTACTCAATATGGCCTTAACCCTGTAGTACATTCCCTGATAATAGATGGAATATTCGTGGGAGTCGGTTCCGTGCTCTCATTCCTACCAATAATAGTAGTACTGTTCTTCTTTTTATCCATTCTCGAAGATACTGGATATATGGCCCGTGTCTCATTCGTCATGGATAAGATCCTGAGGAAAATCGGGCTTTCAGGAAGGAGCTTTGTACCGATGCTCATAGGATTTGGCTGCTCTGTTCCTGCGATCATGGCCACACGTACACTCTCATCTGAGAGGGATAGGAAGATGACGATACTACTCACACCTTTTGCATCGTGCTCTGCAAAACTTCCAATCTATGCGCTTTTCACAGCGGCATTCTTCGCCCGTTACAGGGCCCTTGTAATGATCGGCTTATACGGCGTTGGAATACTTGTTGGAATCGTTTTTGCAATCATACTCAATAAAACGGGATTCAAAGGAAGCCCGATACCTTTTGTTCTCGAACTTCCCAACTATCGCTTCCCTACATTAAGGAACGTGGGACTTTTAATATGGGAGAAGACGAAGGATTTCATCACCAGGGCCTTCACGATCATCTTCTTTGCATCCATCATAATCTGGTTCCTGCAGAGCTTCGACATGCGCCTGAACCTGGTTACTGACAGCCAAGAGAGCATACTTGCCGCCCTTGGCTCCCTCATAAGCCCACTCTTCAGCCCTCTCGGGCTTGCGGACTGGAGAGTTTCAACGGCCCTCGTAACGGGTTTTACGGCTAAGGAGAACGTGGTAAGCACTCTCTTAGTACTCATGGGATCCGATGAGGCGATAAAAACACTGTTTACTCCTCTGACGGCATTCACATTCCTTATCTTCACACTCCTTTACACCCCTTGCGTCGCAGCAATCGCAACGGTACGCAGGGAGCTGGGAAGAAGATGGAGCATCATAGTCGTCATAATACAGTGCGTGATCGCATACATAGTGGCCCTCTTTGTACACACTATCGGAATCCTCCTTTAGGTGGTAATATTTCTTTTGTGAGGTAACGTGAAAGAATTTGAAAAAATGGCGGTCCTGATCGATGCGGACAACACTCAGCTTCAAAAGCTTGCAGATATATTGACTGAGGTATCCGCATACGGAAGGATCATAGTAAAAAAAGCATATGGAAACTTCAAGAAGCCCGCTTTGGCTAAGTGGGAGAATGTAATCAAAGAGCTTGCGATAAAAGCAGAGCAGCAGTTTGATTACGTCTCTGGAAAGAACACTACGGATATCGCAATGGTGATCGATGCGATGGACCTTCTTCACATCGGACTATACGATGCATTCGTACTTGTCTCTTCGGACAGTGATTTCACTCCCCTGGCCGTAAGGCTCAAGGAATCCGGAATATTCGTAATAGGTGTTGGAGAGAAGAAGACACCAACGGCGTTCTGTAACGCATGCGACCAGTTCATCTACCTTGAATACCTCGGAGAGGAGGGAAAGGTCGAGAAGAAAAAAAAGAAGAACCCACCAAAGAGGGAGAAGGAAATCAGATACGATGAGCCTGAGGATCCCCAGATGGAGGAGCTTCATAGCCTTCTGCATATAGCATACGAGAAGTATCAGGATGAGGATGATTTCGTAAAGGTCTCCAGTGCGGGAAACTACATTAAACGTGTGCGCCCCGAATTCAACCCCTATCAGTACGGATACTCTAAGCTCTCAGATATCCTGATGGATTATCCTGAGCGTTATGAGCTCAAGAAAGAAGGCAAGGGCTCATCAGTACTCAGTTATAAGTGCCTAGACAGGAGCTAGGAGGTAATCTCCTTCAATGCCCTGTTCAACTGGCTGTCATCAGCCCACTTTATAGAAAGGATAAGTGGGCTTTTTAATGCAAGATTCTCCATTGTCGAATCAAATGATATGAAGAAGCGCATATCCAAATTGAGATCCGGCCTGTAGACCAAGGTAGAGTACTCAGGACTCAGCGTGGAGAGCATCGTGCTTGAGGCCTTTGCATATTGGCATCCCTTCCTCTTAAGGGAGCAATCCAGCTCATTTTTAAGAGCACGGAATACCTCTGGCCGATAGTAATACTTTAGCGTCGAATACCTTGAATCACTGCTGTATGAGATGAAATCATAGTTTTCATCCCCACTAAGAGAATAAATAAGATCAATGCATCTCTTAAGGCTTAAGAGCGTGAAGGTAGAAGGGATTAGGAGGCTTAACTCACCCGAGCCGTCAGCTCTTCTTATCTTTACGAGAAATGAGATATCTTTCAGCTTCCACTCTCTGAGGGAAAGATATTCATCCAGAGCACTCACTCCCCTTACCTTACGGCTTGAAAGGAGGAAAGATGGGTATATGAGATACCGGTCGTCACTGGAGAAATAATCATATAAAAGAGAGAGGCGCTCCTTTATCCTCTCGAACGCCACCTTGTTCTCCCCTTTATAAACCTCTATGGCTCCATCGTCTGAAAAGGGTATGCCAAAAGCATTAAAACTTTTAGAAAGCACCTCTTTGAACACATCCGCAAGATGCTTAAAATCCCTCTCCTGAGGCCTCGAGCAGAAAAAGACAAGAGAACTGGCCTCGTTTAAGAATGCTATCACCTTCTTGCCTTTGATGCTGATTATATCGGCCTTCCAGCAATCGATATCTTTCGCCGAGGCCACCCTTTGCGCTCTTACCGAGGCTTTCTCCTCTATGCTTTTTGAAATATACAGCTTCATAACACGCCTCTCTTATGCGAACTGGCTTCTATAAAGCTCATGATAGAATCCCTTCTTCTCAAGAAGCTCCTTATGGCTTCCCATCTCTATCACCTTACCATCCTTCATTACAAGAATCGTATCTGCGCTCTCTATAGTCGAGAGCCTATGTGCGACGGAAAACGTAGTACGCCCTTGCATGAGGCGCTGGAATGAGTTCTGAATCAATAGCTCCGTTCTGGTGTCTATGCTGCTCGTCGCCTCATCAAGAATTAAAATCGGTGGAAGGGAGAGCATTATCCTGGCAATTGAGAGAAGCTGCCTCTCTCCCTGGCTCAAGGCAGAGGATTCATCCGACAAGACGGTATCATAACCGTTAGGAAGTCGCTCGATGAAACCTTCAGCGTGACTTAAACGCGCAGCCCGTCTTACCTCCTCATCTGAGAAATTCCTCCCCATGAGAATGTTATCACGGACACTTGCATTTCTTATGTAGGTATCCTGCAGCACCATGCCGAACAGTCTTCTGACACTCTGCCTGTTAATACTCGTGATATCCCTTCCATCAAGAAGTATCTTTCCGTCATCCGAATCATAGAACCTCATAAGAAGGTTTATGATTGTTGTCTTTCCTGCTCCAGTAGGTCCAACTATGGCAACATGTTTTCCAGAAAGTGCGCTGAAAGAGAAGTGCTCTATAAGCTTTTCATTTTTATTATATGAGAAAGAGACATCGCTGAATGTAACATCCCCTTTCGCCTCTTCAATCTCAGACTCCCCTTCTGTACTCTCCTCCGCCTCATCGATTAGGGCAAACACCCTGGAGGCCGATACTATCGCATTCTGAAACTCTGCGATGACACCCGTAATCTCATTAAACGGTTTCGTATATTGGTTCGCATAACTTAATGCAGAGGTCATGAGTCCCACGCTTATTCTTCCCCCGATTGCCAGCAGTGCACCGGTTAATGCCGTAAGCGCATATACGATTGAATTAACGAATCTTGTCGATGGATTTGTAATCGAAGAGAAGAATGTAGCCTTAAATGATGATGCGGCATAGGCCTCATTTATCTTGTCAAAAACCTCTTCGGCATTTCTTTTTCCATGGAAGATCTTAACCTCATCATCCATCCTGACCATCTCATCGATGCACTCAGTCTGTCTTGCCCTGTCTTCCGCCATTATGCGGTACATCCTGTTCGTACGGCTGGAGATGAATGATGCGACAAAGAAGCTCAACGGGGTTACAAGAAGGACTACAAGAGAGAGGATGAAATTCAGATTGAAAAGCAGAATAAGAGTTCCTACAATCGTCATAATGCCAGTAAAAAGCTGCGAGAAGCCGAGTATAAGGCCATCAGAGAGGTTATCGATATCACTGACTATTCTTGAAAGGGTATCTCCCGTCTGATGGCTATCAAGGTAAGATAGAGGGAGTTTGGAAAGTTTGCTGAACGAGAGATCCCTCATCCTCCTGCTTACCAGATAAGATATCCTGTTGTTAAGTCTTGCCATCACATACGATGAGATGAATGAGAGGACTGCTAGAAGTGCGATGTCGATAAGGGAAGAAAAGAGTGCGGTAAAATTGACATTACCCTCAGAAATGACATGGTCTATAGCCCTACCTGTGAAAAGTGGAATCGCCAGGCTTGAGAGGGTATAGAGGAATGCACAGATCAGGCTCAGGGCGAATGAGAACTTGTACCTTAAAACAAGGGAGGCTATTCTTTTTAAAGTCTTCTTATACACTTTTCTCCTCCTTCTCAAACTGGGTATAGTAGATCTCAGAATAAATCGGGCAACTCTTCAAAAGCTCCTCATGCCTACCACAGGCTACGATACGACCATCATCCAGGACGAGTATCTTATCCGCATGGAGCATTGAAGACGCTCTCTGTGATACTATGACCAGTGTCGAGTCGAGTTTTGAAAGTTCAGCTCTGAGCTCACTCTCCGTCTTATAGTCCAAAGCACTGGAAGAATCATCAAGAACCAGGATCCTTGCACCTTTTAAAACTGCACGGGCGATTGAAAGCCTCTGCCTCTGACCACCAGAGAGATTCTTTCCAAGCGCCTCCACAGGTGCATCGAGACCCTTCTTATCGACAAACTCCTTCGCCCTGGCAATCTCAAGAGAGCGCATCATCTCATCATCCGTTGCATCTTTCTTAGAAAAGAGAAGATTGCTTCTTATCGTACCTTTGAATAGCCTTGCCTTCTGAAGAACTACGGTAACGATATCGGAAAGAGCCTCCTCGCTATAGTCCTTCACATTCCGGCCAAACAGCCTGACTTCCCCCTCTTTAACATCGTATAGGCGGGAAATCAGAGCACAAAGCGTGCTTTTTCCGCTTCCCGTTCCACCGATTACACCTAAAACCTCACCTTTTTTAACAGTGAAATCAATGTCTGATAAGGCATCCTTCGCTCCGCTTGAATATGCAAATGACACATGGTCAAAAGCAATTGCATCATCAGAGAGCAGTGTAGATTCCTTCCCGTATTCAAGAGAACTCTCAAGGCTCAGGACGGAAGAGATCCTACCCGCACTGTTAAGAGCTTTCGTAATCGTGATTATGAGGTTTGCAAGCTTAATTAGCTCGACAAGAATCTGATTCATATAGTTTATCAAGGCTACAAGCTCACCCTGGCTAAGAGATCCTGTATCGACGTTTATGGCTCCAAAATAAAGTAATGCGATGATTGAAAGATTGATTATCGCACTTGTAACAGGGTTTGTGAGAATCGATATCTTCGATGCAGCCACCTGCATTCTGTAAAGAGCACCGTTCTCCTCCCTAAAGGCCTTCTCCTCCGCCTCCTCAAGAGCAAATGCCCTGAGAACCCTTACTCCTACTAGATTCTCTCTTGTTCTAGATAGCACTTTATCAAGCAGAGCCTGAACCTTTTTAAAGCGTGGAAGAGATAGTGCCATGAAAAGTGCTACAGAGAGCGCAAGCAGTGGAATCGTAACGGCAAAAACCATGGCTGAGCGGACATCGACGGTAAATGCCATTATCGCAGCGCCGAAAACAACAAAAGGACTTCTTAAAAGAAGACGCAGCGTCATATTCACACCGTTCTGCACGAGATTCATGTCACTCGTCATCCTGGTAATCAGGGTAGCCTCCCCCACATTATCAAGATCAGCTTTTCCAAGACTTTCAATCTTGCGGAAAAGAGCAGCCTTGACATCACGGGAGTAAAGGGATGCTGCCTTTGCAGAGAAATACTGTGCCGTAATGGAGACGCTTAGACCTAAAGCTGCTAAAGCGGCAAGAAGCAGACACATCCTGAGTATGTATGGTACATCGTTATTACGAATGCCATAATCGATTATAGAAGCGACAACGAGAGGAACGAAAAGTTCAAGCAGCGCTTCAAGAAGCTTGAAAAGAGGAGCTAATACACACTCCTTCCTATATGGCTTCATATATGAGAGCAAGCTTTTTTCCATGATGTTATCATAATGAACTTAGCCCATCTTCCTCAAGAGATGAAAATCATCTAGAAATTCTTCCCGTTTTGGAGTATTCATTATCCTTAGTGGTCCCCATAGCACAATGGATAGTGCACATCTCTCCGGAAGATGGGATGGCGGTTCGATTCCGCCTGGGGATACATCATCTGATAATACTTACAGTCTCATTTGAAGGCTTAACAGATCGCGGCCTTACCTCCCCTTCTGGATAGCCGAGGGCAAGAGAGCCATAAACGCGGTAGCCGGAGGGCACGGAGAAATCCTGCATAGCCCTGGCTTTCTCATCGCACCTGTTGATCGCATTAATCCAGACAGAGCCGAGACCCAATGCATTAGCAGCCTGCATCATGTTAGTAAGAGCGCAGGAAGTGTCTTCCTTTGCAAAGAAATCATCTGCTTCATAACTTACCATTATGAATACTGGGGCATCGTAGCATATGGATTTATCTGAAGAAAGTACGTAAGAGCCTATCTCCTTGATTTTCTCCTTGTTCATGACAACCGTGAAATGCCATTTCTGCGTGTTCATCCCGCTTGGAGCATAACGCCCCGCATCTACTACTTTCATCACAAGATCCATCGGTGGCATCTCAGCTTTGAAAGCCCTTACTGACCTACGCGACATGATTGAAGAATATGCGTCCATGAGTTTTACCTCCTAGTTTTCTTTATCTGCAACTTTTTTAAGTGATTCGAATCCGTTTCCAAGCACCTCATAAGCCGGTGTTACCAGGACGAACGCTGTCGGATCTTCCTCATTAATAATCCTTGTAAGGCGCTGAAGCTGCTGATTGGGCACGATGACGAACAGGACGTTCCTGTTCTTTGCAGTATAGATACCCGTTCCATGGAGTATCGTGCCGCTTCTATGAAGCTCGCTGATTACCCGTTGTGATATCTCCACCGTGTGGTATTCGGATATCACATAAAGGGCCTTTGCAAGGTTTGTACCGAACCCCAGAAGTACGAAGTTCACGGCCTGTGATGAGATGTACATCGCGATTATCGAGAAGAGCATTCCTTCAAAGCCCATGAATATGCCACCACAGGCCACGATTATACCATTGAAGATGAACTGTACCGTTCCGAACGAGAACGGGGTGAAATGGCATACCACCTGTGCGACGATGTCAGTTCCTCCAGTGTTGCAACCGCTTTTAAGAACGAGCCCTATGCCCGTTCCCATGCATACCCCACCGAATATCGCACTCATGAGCACGTTGAGCCTATCAGAATAGTCCAGTATGCCGTTATAGCCGGTAATCATTCCTATGATTGAGACGAAGATGGATAACATCGTCGAACCGATCAAAGCCTTTATTCCGTACCTTAGGCCAAAGAAATGCACGCCAATAAGGAACAGGATTATGTTCACTACCATCATCACAAGACCTTGGTCGATGTGAAATAGATAATAGAATATTGTTCCTATACCGGTTGCACCGCCCCCTGTAATATGTCCAGGCGTATAGAAAACAGATGCGCCGACTGCTGATGTGAAAGCACCGATTATAAGGTAAAAATACTCGCTTGGGCGAGTGAAAAGCTTCAGTTTCTTCTTATTCCCTTCCATAGTTTTTAAGTGTAACATACAGCATGGATAATGAGAAAGAAGAATAATGTCGAACCTAATTAGTTAGTTTCATTAACTAAGAATGTTTAGAATATTATAGGCTGGCATAATTACCAGCCTATAAAGGAATTATCTTAATTCAGATAGTTTTTCAGCGTCTCTCTTACAGCCCCTTTGCCTTTCAAAAGACTATTGAAATCTCTGACTACAAGCTCTGCAAGGCCAACATTAGTAAGGTCTACTCCGAAAATGCTCTCATTCTCTAAGAGACTTCTTATATCATCGACTCTGACCTCTTTGCCGATCTTGACGGATGAAAGTTCCTCTCTTGCATAATCAAGGAGCGGATCAGGAGATGGCGTGAATGAGTTAAGCTCATCATCGAGGCCAAGGACATAACGCATCCAGCCTGCATAAACGAGAGGAATAGCCCTAAGCTCAGCAAGATTACGTCCTTCCCTTATATAAGCCTTGACCGTCTCTCCGAAGCGGATTGACAGCTTCTGACTCGTATCGGTTGCAATGCGCTGCGGCGTATCTGGCATGAACGGGTTTGGAAGGCGAAGTGTGACTACCTCATCGATGAACTTCTTCGGCTCTATGATTCCAGGGTTTACAACGACTGGAAGTCCCTCCGTGTAACCAATCCTCTTTATGAGTGCAACAAGATCCTCATCCTTCATCTCCGCACTGATAAGATCATAGCCAAGTAGGCAACCGTAGACGGCAAGGGCCGTGTGAAGTGGATTAAGGCATGTGCATACCTTCATCTTCTCAACCTTGTTCACAGTCTCCCTGTCAGTAAAATACACTCCTGCCTTCTCAAGCTGAGGTCTTCCATTCGGGAAGTCATCCTCGATTACCAGGTACTGGCACTCCTCCGCGTTAACAAAAGCCGCAGTATATGTATTACGGTTCGTTACAATGACATCCGTATCCTCAAACCCATCATCGCTGAGCATCTTTGCAACGCTCTTATCGGGGCGCGGAGTGATCTTATCGATCATCGACCATGGATATGAGACCTTGTTATCAAGATAGGATAAGAATCCCTCATCGACGAATCCGTTCTTCTGCCATTCACGGGCAATCGTCTTTACCGCATTCTCCACCTTCTCTCCGTTATGAGAGCAGTTATCCATGCTGCAAAGCGCAATAGGCGTACCAATCTTCTTATATCTCTTATATAAGAGTTCTGTCAGGCGAGAGAAAAGCATCCTGCCTTTTCCCGGACCATCCTTGAAATCCTCCAAATATGCGGGGAAATACTCCCCTGCAGGATTTTTAAGCGCATAACCCTTTTCCGTAATCGTAAATGAGACCATCTGGAGACTCTCGCTCTCAAATACCTCTTCGAACCTCTTCCACTCATCCGTAAAGGAGTAGTCAAACGGATAAGCCTCAGCCACCGATCCAACAATATCCTTATCAATCGTACCGTCCGCCTTGAGCGTAACCATGAGAGTCATATTGTCAAACGGTGCATATGCCTTGCTTATAATTTCATAGTCAAACCCCTCACCAACGATGATACCTCTGTCGGTAAGGCCATTCTCTAAAAGCGTCTGACATAGTTTAGCGGGGAAAATTCGGAATATATTCCCTGCTCCAAAATGTACCCACATCGGATTATTATGAGTGTTCTCTATCATCTTTTGCCTGTCATATGAGAGAACGTTATAACCCTTGTCGGTCCAAACCTTCTTGTTTTCAAGTTCTTTGTTATTCAGCTTCATCTGTTACCTTCTTAAAATACTTTGGATTATCCTTGATAATCTCATTTGCCTCGAAATTAAGCTTGAAGATATGTTCCCCTTCGATTTTCAGCGCCTCTGCAAGATCCTTCTTACTCAAAGCATCTATGAGGTGAAGGTGCTGCTCGATATTCTTATCAAGTACACCCGGCTGATCGAAAGAGAGAATTCTCATCCTCCTGTAATGCCCGGTCTCGCGTGCGATGATCTGCCAGATGCGTGCCTTTCTCGCACTCTCGAAAATGCTCTGGTGCATCTGGTCATCGTATGTAAAGAACACATTACCATCCCCGTCCCTCAATGCTTCCTTCTGAAGAGATACGAAATAGAAGAGTCTCGATATATCGGATTCTTTCGCATAGTCTATGAAATAGCTTAGAACGCTTTTTTCCAGGCTGTGACGCAAGAATCTCTCCTCATCGACCCTTTCCAGGTCTATAAGGCTTACCCAGCAACCGCGCTGGGGAACGATATCCACGAGGCCCTCGTCAGAAAGTCGCATCAAGGCATCACGCACAGGAGAACGGGAGATGCCCATATCCTCTGCGATATCGTTGATCTTTATCTCCGAGCCGGGTATCCGGTAAAGGGTGAGGATGTCGGATTTTATCCTCTCATAGACATCCACACCCGCAGTTCTTCTTACTTGCAAAGTCTCTTCTCGCTCTTATCAATCGCTTCCCAGAGTCCAAGAATGTACTCAGCTCCAAGAGCTCTGTCATAAAGACCGTATCCAGGCATTGACACCTCACCCCAGATGGCCCTTCCATGGTCAGGACGGATTGGACCGTCAAATCCTGTCTCATAGAGCGCTCTTACAATCTCATACAAGTCGAAGGAGCCATCACTTGAGAGATGTGCAGCCTCTTCAAAAAGCCCTGGTGCGAAGTGATGGAGGTTCCTTACGTGTGCGAAATGCACCCTACCTGGGAGGGCCCTGATGATTCCAGGCAGATCGTTGTTTGGATTGCTTCCAAAAGATCCAGCGCAGAAAGTAAGTCCGTTAAATGGTGCATCCACAGCCTTCATGACCTTGAGGATCTTCTCCTTGCTCGTGATGATTCTTGGAAGCCCGAACACAGGCCATGCGGGATCATCAGGATGGATTGCCATCTTGATTCCCCACTTCTCGCATACCGGCTGAATTGCTTTTAAGAAATAGACAAGGTTATTGAAAAGTTTTTCTTCATCAACATCCTTATATGCCTCAAAGAGTTCCTTTACTTTGCTAAGCCTCTCTGGCTCCCAACCCGGCATTACGAAACCATTTGAATTGTCGTTAGTCTGATCAAAGAATGTCTGAGGGTCGATTGAATCTACGACCTTCTGGTCATAAGCAAGAACGGTCGCACCATCAGGTCTTACCTTTGCAAGATCCGTCCTTGTCCAGTCGAATACTGGCATGAAGTTGTAGCATACGAGCTTTATGCCGCACTGCCCGAGGTTATCAAGTGTCGTTATATAGTTCTCGATGTACTTGTCCCTATCTGCGTTACCAATCTTTATCGCATCATGGATGTTGACACTTTCAATGCCTGCAATATTAAGGCCGGCATCCTCTACTTCCTTCTGGAGGGCCTTAATCCTCTCTATCGGCCAGACATCCCCTGCCGGAATATCATAAAGTGTCGTGATTACCCCTGTAACTCCTGGAATCTGCCTGATCTGCCACAGTTTGACGGAGTCAAATTTATCGCCAAACCAACGTAATGTCATCTGCATGGTCATATTCTCCTTTTAACTAATATACTAATATATTAGTACCGTTTTTCCTATTTGTAAACAAATTTTTTTTGTATTATCCTATATAGAGATTTTACCTAGGAGAGTCCCATGCTTATTACTATATGTGATGACAAGAACGCCCTTGGCGAACAGGCTGCGGAGAAAGGCGGCAGATTCATAAGAAAAGCTATCACGGAAAGGGGGGAATGCAATGTAGCATTCGTTACAGGAAAGAGCCAGATAGCCACCCTTAAGTGCCTGGCACTTGAGACCAGGATTGACTGGTCGAAGGTTAACGTCTTTCTCCTTGACGAGTTCATCGGTCTGGAAAAAGGGCATAAAGCCTCATCAAGCACGTTTTTATATGAGAACTTCTTAAACCTAATAGGTGGAGTAAACAGCTTCCATGCCATCTCTTCCGATGAGACCAAGGTAAAAGAAACGCTTAAGGAACTTAACGATACGATGAAAGAGCATCCTATCGACGTGGCATTCATATGCATCGGAGAAAACGGACATCTTGCGTTCAACGATCCACCTGCTGACTTCGATACGACCGATGCGTACATACTCGTAGAACTCGAGGACCGTTCAAGAAGGCAGCAGGCGAACGAGGGTTGGTTTAAAAGCATAAACGAGGTACCACGCACAGCCATTACGATGAGCATCCATGAGATCCTATCAAGTAAGCACATAATCGTCTCATGCCCGGATCAGAGAAAAGCGAAAGCCGTTGCGATGTGCATATACGATGACATTACGCCTCTGAGCCCAAGCTCTGCCATAAGAAGGGGGATAGACACCTCCCTTTTCCTTGACAGGCAATCGGCATGTCTCGTGTTCGGAGACCAGAGAAAATACTGATTTCTGCACTCTCCTCTGCACTTCAAAGTTTAGAGAAAAGCTCACTTGTAAGTGTAAAGACTTTGTAGAGAGCCTCATCAGACGCATGGGTATATCTATCGTTTACCTCCCTGCTCTTATGTCCCAGGACGACCATCCTGTCCTCCTGGGGGATGTCCCTGTCCCTGCCAAGAGTTGAGAAAGAGTGGCGCAGTGAGTGGAACGTAAGATTCCTCTCTTTTCTTACCTTCTCATCGATACCGACCTCATCAAGTACCTGATAGAACGTGTTGCGCAGTGTCGGGGATGAGATATACCCTCCCCAGCGGGAAGGAAGAAGTATCCCCTTTCTATCGGCATTCTCGAATAATTCATCCTTGAGAGCCTCTGGTATCAAGGCAGAGCGCTCATAATTCCCCTTCGTACCTTTCAGCCCTGAGTAAGGGCTGAGAGAATGGGCTATTCTAATCTTCCATAGCCCATCATACCTGCTTTGCTCTATATCATTGATATTAAGCGCCCTTACCTCTCCGCTACGCATCCCGGTCACCATTGCCAGCGTTATTGCCAGATAATAAGATGGATACATATCCTTTTTATGCTCTTTCAGATATGAAAGGATTCTCAGACACTCATCATAGCTGAAGCATCCCCTTTCCTTTTCCATCCTGACTATCCTCATCATCTTAAGTGCGGGGTTTGATGCGATGATGCTCTTTCTGTAAGCCTCTTTCAATGGGATTGAGAATGAAAGCGCTATGAGCTGGATTGTTCCGCTTGCAAGCTCCGCATCCTCTTTTAAAGAGATTATGACTTTATCAAGATGTCTTGTCTGAACGCTATGGAGCTTAAGCTGGGATGGAATGTACTTCTCAACATGCTTGCGGAGAAAGAACTTCATATTGTTTGCATACTCCCTGCCTATCGAGCCTTCTTTTGATGCGTTTCTTAGCTTGATATACTCACTTGTATCCCAGTCCCAGAAATTAAGACAATAGTCTATAAAAGGTAAATTTGCCTCATTTGAGAAGATAATCCCGCTATCTAAGGCCTTTTTCGCAATAATTACCGCTTCATCCCGTCTTGTCACGCTCCTGAAATCTAGAAAGCCGAGCCTCTCTTTGAGAACATCGATGCTCTTTGCCGTCATCTGCTTCCCGCTCTCCCTGTCCAGATAGCATACGTACCAGTAGGATGCTTTCTGTTTCTTCCTCTTATAAAGATAGAATTCCGTCCTATGCGCCATTACCGCGCCTCCTTATTTAAAATGTGTTGATGATTATATCAAAGGTATACAAAACGGATATGTTGATGTATGTTGTTAACATGATTTACTTCCAATGTGACTACGCAGAGGGGGCCGACCCTGCGATTATAGAAAGGCTTAGCAGTACTAATATGGAGCAGAGTGAAGGTTATGGACTCGATAAGCACTCCATAAGGGCAAAAGAACTGATAAAGAAGAGAATCGGCAAGGAGAATGCCGATGTACATCTACTTGTCGGTGGAACAGAGACGAACAGAATCGCCATACAGGCGGCTTTAAGGCCTTACCAGGGTGTTCTATCCCCTGATACGGGGCATATAGCAGCACATGAGACAGGTGCGATAGAATCCACGGGACATAAGGTTCTTACCCTGCCAAATATCGATGGAAAGATAAATGCCGATCAGGTGAGAGCATACGTTAAAGAGCATTATGATAGCCCTACGGCGGAACATACGGTACAGCCAGCCATGGTTTATATCTCAGAGCCAACAGAAAGCGGTACCCTGTACTCAAAAAAAGAACTTATAGCGCTAAGAGAAGCGACAAAGGAGCTCGGACTCTTCTTCTACATAGATGGAGCACGCCTTGGTTATGCTCTTGCAAGTCCGAAATGCGACTTTACAATTGAGGATATTGCAGATCTTGCGGACATGTTCTATATCGGAGGAACAAAATGTGGTGCCCTCTTCGGGGAAGCCCTCGTGATTCTTAACGACCAGCTTAAAAAGGATTTCAGATACATGATCAAACAGAATGGAGCACTTCTTGCAAAAGGAAGAATGCTCGGCATACAGTTTGAAACCCTTTTTGAAGATGACAGGTATTTCAACATCACAAAGAAAGCCGTGGAAAAGGCTCTGAGAATAAGAGAGGCGTTTGAAAAGAAAGGAATTCCTCTTTTCGGCACATCCTATACGAATCAGCAGTTTCCGATTCTATCCAATGAGCAGATAAAAGCCCTTGAAAAGGACTATGTGTTCGAGCTCTGGGGAAAGAGCGGAGATAAAACGATAGTCCGCTTCTGCACGTCGTGGGCGACAAGCGATGAAAATACGGAGAAATTAATATCTTCCATACTTTCAATGTAATTAATAAGTCCCTCCTCGAATCGAAGAGGGACTGGATTATCAAAGCTCAGAATCAATATGCTTCAATCTTCTCATATCGTATTCAAAGAGCTGGTTATTCAGGCTCTCTGGATCATCAAACCTCTTTTCCCTTCTCGTATTGAAGAGTGAGTACAGGACAGGGGAGAGAAGCAGAGTCAGGAACGCACCAGTGGTTATTCCACCTACGAACGTAAGTGCGATCGGCTGCATCATCTCCGTGCCTTCTCCAGGGAAGAAAGCCATCGGGATAAGGCCGAGGATGGTTGTAAGCGTCGTCATGAGAATCGGGCGCAGTCTTCCACGTGCAGCCTGGAGGCATGCCTCTCTTACAGGCACTTTCTGACGCACAAGACGGTTGATACAGTCGATAAGAACGATACCGTTATTAACGACGACTCCGATAAGCGCGACTATTCCAACAATTGAGAAGAGCGTGAAATCAGCACCATAGATTATATGAATCCAGATTACTCCGATTAAAAGCAACGGGATTGTTACGAATATGATCAGAGGATCGATCAAAGACTCGAACTGAGCCGCCATGACAGCATAAACCAAAAAGAGTGCCAGGAGCACGATCATTATGAGAGTCGGTCCGAACTCGCTGAAATCACTCATCTCTCCGGTCTGCTCGATCGTAACACCCTCTGGAAGTACGAGGTAATCAGCAAGAGCCTGATCAACAAGGGCTTGAACCTCACTTGTGGAGTATCCTTCGGCAAGACCTCCTGTAACATGGTTGACCCTTACCTTATTCTCCCTCTGGATGCTCCTAGGGCTAGTTCCCTCTTTAAGCTCAGCAAAAGTCTCAAGGCGTACGTCTCCATGACTTGATGGAACCGTAATCGATGAGAGGTTGTTGATCTGACTGATATCGGAATCATCGAGCTTCACGACAACATCATAAGAAGTATCCGCACTGAAAGTAGAAAGCTGGGTTGCAGTCATGCCGGTCAAAGCCGCTGTCAGTGTTGATGAAAGGTCTGATACGGAGACACCCATCTCACGTGCAAGCTCGTAATCCACGGTCACCTCAACCTTAGGAGAACCATTCTCAAGGTCTGTCTCAAGGTCAATTACCTCAGGAACATGCTCATTTAAGATGCTGACTATGTCGTTCGCAACCTGAAGCGCAGAGTCCTCATCCTCACTGTGGATCGTTACCTGGATAGGATTTGAGAATCCCCTTCCAGAGCTGAGTGTCCATGTCGCCTCAGGGCGCTCTGTTGTAAGAGGACGAATCATGTTCTGAATCTCTATGGCAGAATACTCCTGATTCTCAAGATCTGGCAGAGCGATTGTAATGCTTCCTGTATTCGATGAGCCTACCTGCATCGTAATGGTCTCATAACTCCCCTCAGGAAGTGTCTCCAGGATTCTATCCTGCATATCGAACACGTACTCTCTTGTGATTGCCTGCGTCGTTCCTGGTTCGAGAGAAAGGCTTAAGCTTACCTCGTCATCACTCGTCATTGCAGGAGTAAGGCTGATTCCAACATCCGAGAACATCGCAAAACTGAATGCAAGCAGTAAAATAAGCAGTAAAACAAGCAGGAAGCGATGGGAGAGAAAGTAATCGAGAACTTTCGCATATGCGTTCCTCATCTTATCCTCGAATGATGCCATTGCACTGTCAATCACCCTTAAAGGCTTGAACTTAAGCGGTTTCTGCGTCCTTGTGTTGATTCTGAGAATACTTCCGCAGAGTGCAGGAACGAGGGTTACAGACACAAAGAGCGAGCATGCAAGTGATATACATACCGTTATGACAAGATCCTGGAACATGATACCCATCATGCCAAGCTCATACTTATAAATGATGAACGGTACGAATACGCAGAGCGTAGTAAGCGTTGATGCAACGATTGCAAGGAACATGTTCTTTGAACCGAGGATTGCCGCAATAGCACTCTTTTCCCCCTGCTGACGGAATGAATACGTATTTTCAAGGATGATGATTGAAGCATCAACTATCATACCGATACCCAGGATGAGACCGCTCATACTCATGCTGTTCACGCTCATTCCCGCGATACTCATGATCATCAGTGTAATGAGAACACAGATAGGCATGGAAAGAGAGATTATTATCGTGGTCTTGATTCCCCTTAGGAATACGAAGATGATGAGAGCTGCGAGAATAACACCTTCGATGAGAGAGCTGTAAACCGCATCCATCGTCTGAGTGATCATCTCAGTGGAATCCCTCTGTACGGATAGCACGACACCATCTGGAAGCTGAGCCTGAATCTCAGGAAGTGCTGCTATTACAGCCGCTGCGACAGTCGTCTCATTGCTATCTGAATCATTTGAAACACTTAACGTTACAACCCTTTCGTTGTTGTAATAGCTCTCTCTTCCACCACGCTCCTCAGTGCGTACCACATCGGCTATATCACGTACAAGCACGGGATAGCCGTCGATGGTGGCTACCAGAGTGTTCTCTATCTCCTCAATGCTTCTGTACCTTCCATCTACCGTTATCTGGTAATCCACGCCGTTCTGGGTAACCTCGCCCATAGTGCTCTGAATGTTTCTTGCGGCAACAGCAGAGCCGATCTGGGAAATAGTAACACCATATGCCTGCATGCGGTTCGGAGAGACGAGGATATCATACTCGACATTAGCACCTCCGAAGGAATCTACCTGGCTAACGCCCTCGATTCTCTCGATAAGAGGACTTACAGTCTCATCGGCTATTACCTGAAGCTCATCAACGGTCATGTTACCGCGGAGCATGAGACGGAGGATTGTCGTGTTTCCAGAAGCATTGAACGTCATGACCGTAGGACTCTCAGCCCAGTCTGGAAGGGCCCTCGTAATACGTGTTACAGCGCTCTGCACCTCATCCTGAGCCTCATCAAGATCCGTACCATACTCGAACTGGAGGACGACAAAACAGGAGCCCTCGTTGCTGACGCTTGTCATGGTATCCAGATTTTCTATGTTACCGACAGCATTCTCTATCACCTGAGCAACCTGCAGTTCAACCTCCTCAGGTCCGGCATCATTGCAACTGACCATTACGGAGACTACGGGCATCTCTACCGACGGATAGAGTGCGATATCCAATCGAGGCAAGAAAACAACGGCTATTACGGCGATAAGCAGATAGACCATCGTCATAAGAACCGGACGTCTTACCGATAATTCAGCAATTGTCATTCAAAGCCCTCCTTAAACGATGGAAACCTTAGTGCCGTCAGTTACGTTACCTGCCGTCACAACCACATCCCCTTCAGTTAAGCCTGAAATGATGACAGCCTCATTACTGTTGCTGCTTCCAGTCTCAACTATTGTTCTTACCGCAGTATTGTCACGAACGACATATACGACTGTATCTCCGGCATATGAGCTTAAAGCTGAAGATGGAATAACAAGAGCGTCGGAGATCTTTTCCGTAACAAGATCTATTGATACGTACATTCCCTCAAGAATCCCATCTTCATCCGATGTGAATGAAAGCTCAACAGGAAGAGTCCTGTTCGTAGAATTAAGAATCGGAGAGATGTAGCTTACCTCAACGGGATAGCTCTTATCAGGATATGCGACAGAGGTGACGCTTCCCTCAAGACCGATTGAGAGTGTTGAGATATAACGCTCAGGGATTAATGTCGATACATAAAGCGTCTTTTCAGGCATTACCGTTATGATTGGGGTTGAAGCGCTCACGCTGGAGCCTACCGTAGTATCAACAGAAAGGACTGTTCCACTGACCTTTGCCGTAACGGGGCTTAGCTCGTACTGGCTTCCGGGGCGCGATGGATCCACGTATGCAACCACATCCCCTGCATTAACAAGGTCTCCCCTCTTCACCTGGACGCTCTTAAGCGTTCCCGCAGTCTCTGGGAGAACACTGATGTTGTTATCATCGGTAGTAACCTCACCCTGGAACCTTGTTGTCTGAATGAATTCTGTGCGCTCTGCGGTAGATGCAGAGACGTTTATAACGACATCATCAGTCGTTACCTGGTTAACCCTTTGAATCTCCTCCTCAGGACTGAACATCTTATATAGTGTCGCTCCTAAAAGCACAAGACAGATAAGAACGAGAATCAGAGTAACTGTCTTATCAAAACCACTAGATTTCTTCTTTTCCATTTTCTTCTCCAATATTACTTTTCAGCATAGAGAGTTACCAGACTCTCGTAATCTATGTTCAACATGAATGCAAGAGAGTATACATTCTGAATGTATTCGCTCTTTGCGCTAATTAAATCCAACTGGGCGCTGCTGAGGCTGTCCATCTTACTCTGAAGCTCAGATGAGGATATAAGCCCTGCATTATAAGACTCAAGAGCAAGCTCATATGTCTTCTCGGCAGTATCTGAAAGCTTACTGCAGATCTCGATATTGCTCCTGTTCTGCTCAATCGTTGTTAAAAGACTTCTTATCGAGCTTAAAAGCTCTTTTCTTCCTGCATTAAGTTCAATCTTACTTATTGCAACAGAATCTTTTGCGTTCTTTAAGTTGTTGTTAGCAGAGCTACCTGGAATATATGAGCTTATAGGAACTGAAACAGTTACTCTTGCAGTAAAATCATCCTCAAAACCATTTGCTTTCTCAAAATCTGTTGTACCAATAACATTATAATCCAAAGCCAAAGATACGCTTGGATAGAGATTTGAAACCTGTTGAAGCGTTAATGCCGCCTCTTTAGAGGAAACCGAAGCATTCAGCATCTTAATTGAGTTAGTACTTTCTCCATACTCTTTATAAAGTTCTTCTGCCGTTGGAAGTGAGAGATATACGATCTCAGGGAAATCAGTGACATCAAAGTCCCCTTCTATGCCAGTAAGAGTTCTGAATGCCTCCTGGCTTATTATATATGCATCCTCCTGGAGTTTCAGGGCATACTGATAGCGAAGAACCGTAAGCTCCGCATTAGCAAGATCAAGGCTTGATGCCATACCAGCCTCATATGATGCCTTTGTGCTCTCAAGCGTCCTCTCAGATGCCTCTAAATCCGATTGAGCACTCTCAATACTCTTTTTAGAACTTACAAGAGTCCAATAAGATTTAGTAACGCTCTGCTCTAAAGAGGATGTTTCAATAGCATAATTGAGATTTGCCAGCATCCTTGTAGCATTATTTACTGCCGTCGAACCGATGAGACTTGTACCAAGTCCCATTGAAATACCCGCAGAAAAGCTACCACTATTACTCCAGCTCTGATTTTTAATGCTGCCAATAAATGTAGCAGATCCTGTTAATGATAAATCAGGTATGTATTGGGATATGTTACTCGCACTTCGTAGCGAGGACTGCAACTCAAGGCGTGCTTTCTCCATATCCGTATTATTCTCCATGGCACTCTCAATAGCCTCACTCAGCGTTATCGTAGGGATATCAGCAAAGACCGGCATCAACAGTGCGAGAAGGAGAATGGGAACAAGAAGGATTTTCCTCATATTTTTCTCCTAATAGTTATCAACATGTTATCATCAAAAACTTTCCACATTTGTTAATGTATTTACAACTTGTCTGATTATGTATCAAAAACGGGTATTTTTTTAAGTCTCTAAGCATGTCATCTCAATGATTTAGTTATGAATTTTTTGTGTATTAACAACAACATAACATAAAAATAATATTTCTACTGATTCTTATAGACCTCAAAGAATTGTATCGCTATTTTTTTATCTAAAAACTAATCTGCATAAAATACTGCACCTCCCCTTCTCTATCAAAGTAAAACATACAAATTTCTTCTATTTCTACCTCGAGGAAGTATGAAAAAGATACTTACAATTCTTACAGTTGCACTTCTCGCATGT
>CALXOL010000018.1 GCA_944390015.1 uncultured Spirochaetaceae bacterium | reverse complement strand
ACAAATTTCTTCTATTTCTACCTCGAGGAAGTATGAAAAAGATACTTACAATTCTTACAGTTGCACTTCTCGCATGTTCAACTGTATTCGCAGCAGTAAATTTCTCAGGAAGCTCCACAATCGGTTACCAGTTCAACTATGGTCATGTAGCAGATAAGTGGACTCAGCTCTTCTATGGAGATGATGGAGACGACACAGACGTCAATACTTTAAAGGCAAATATTTCAGATGAGAACGGCATCTGGTCTGTTGGAATCAAGACTGGCTTCAAGAGCTTAGATGCAACTGTTGATAACGCCGGAAGCATGGGTGGAAACGTTACAATTGATTTCGCAAAGCTTTTTGGTCTTGAGGATTGGAAGCTCACAGCAGGTATGGTTGGTAATGGAAGATACACAACGCTCAGAGCTTACACAAATCAGGCTGGAAACGACTTTGACCGCATCAGAACTGCAGATAACAGCTATGTTGCATGGGTTGGTGTAGGCTATGGCGGTTTCGTAGAAGTACAGCTTGCTGCTGATCCTGGTCTAAATGGTAATAGCGATGCACCAGATACGAGTGCTACAGGAGCTGATGCAGGAAACACAAGATATGATGATGGAATAGAGACAACATCTGATTTCCTTGCATCTGCACTCGTAACTCCTATTGATGGAGTAAAGGTATCTGTAGACTATGCTCTTAAGGGAGATGGCGCTGGTGATGGACTCTTTGGCGCAGCTGCTGACATCAATCTTGGATCACTTCTTGATCTTGACTTCTCTGTTGGCGTATCTGTTGCAGATAAGTATGATTTTACAAAGGGTAATACAATTGCAGCAACAGTATATGGTGGTGTTGATTTAGTAAGCGTTTCTGTTGAGTATGCATATGACACGACACATCATCTCCATGTTGGAGCTGACTTGAACGTTGTTGAGAATCTTCTTCTCAATGCTTACGTTGGTGCAAGCAACCTTGCTGCATTTGGTGATTCCTTCTACGTAGGTGGAAATGTTGGCTATGTCCTTTCTGGCATGACATTCAATGTTGGTATTGAATACTCTGCTCCAGACGCAGCAAAAGAATTCGATCTCAGCGGATTCAACATTGTTCCAAGCGTATCCTTCTCTTGGTAATATTATCAAAGGAAGTTTTGAAACCCCTTGCTTCGGTGAGGGGTATTTCTATTTCTTTTATCTTTATAATTTTTATTTCATACTACTTTTTAATTATTGACCGTATTAGGTTCTTGCTTTAAGAAATTATCATGATGAATCAAAAATACAAAGGAATACTCTGCATCCTTACCTCTGCTTTCTGTTTTGCAACGATGAATATGTTTGTTCGTCTTGCAGGAGATCTGCCATCAATAGAAAAAAGCTTTTTCAGAAACTTCGTAGCTATGATCATCTCTTTCCTTTTGATAGTTAAGAATAATGATGGCTTTAAATGGAATAAGGGTAATTTATCTTTAATGATGGTAAGGGCTATTGCTGGTACAGTTGGCATCTTAGGAAACTTTTACGCAATAGATCATTTAATGCTCTCTGATGCAACGATGTTGAATAAGTTAAGCCCGTTTTTCGCTATTATCTTCAGCATATTCCTAATGAATGAGAAGGTATCTCTTTCTCAATCCCTAATAGTAATTTGTGCTTTTATCGGAGCATTATTTGTTGTAAAACCTACTTTTGATAACGTTAATTTATTAGCTGCAGCAATAGGCTTCTTAGGAGGTCTTGGAGCAGGATTAGCTTACACGTGTGTTAGAAAACTAGGAACGAAAGGAGAGAAGAGCAGTAGAATAGTTTTCTTCTTTTCCACGTTCTCATGCCTTGTTACGTTCCCTTATATTCTTTTTGCATATGAACCAATGACAATACTGCAGTTGATTTGTTTATTATGTGCAGGACTTGCAGCCGCTGGAGGGCAATTTGCAGTCACAGCAGCATATACTTATGCTCCTGCAAAAGAAATATCCGTATATGATTATTCCCAAGTAATATTTGCAGCACTTTATGGCTTGATAATGTTCGGACAGATCCCAGATTCAATAAGTATTATCGGCTACCTGATAATCATACTAATGGCCATTGTCATGTTTATATACAACAAGAGAAAAGAAAACTAAAAACCGGACCCAATTGGATCCGGCTTAAATATGTAGTTGATAACTATTAGAATGTTACAACAATCTTTGGTGTGATAGAGAATCCACCAGTGCCAGCGTAGTCGAGGTTTGCAGCAAATTTAACTCCAGAGAGTGTGTAAGAAACGTCTCCTCCAACTGCATATGTTGTCTTGAATTCATCAAAGTTGCCAATATTGAAGTAAACATCAAGACCAAGATTCTCAACTACATTGATGTTAACCTGTGTCTTCATTCCGAGAACAGTTGTTGTAGGAGCCTTGTCTACAGTATAGTTGTCCATTCTGAATTCAAAGAAACCGTCTACTACGTCTACGCCACCATATATGCCAGCAGCAAGTGTGTTAAATACGGTTTTGTCTTTAAATCCAATGTTATCATAAGCTGTTACACCAAGGTTAAAGTCAAGATCAGCGAGTGTTCCAACATTAACATCTGCTGCTACTGTTACACCATGATCAACAACACCTTCAGCCTTTTCTTCGTTTTCCTTACCTGGTTCAGTTGCCACAATTACCCACTCTAATGGATTGATTGCAGCAAGATACATATATCCCTGATATGTATAACCAGCTGATACACTGACTCCTTCAACTGGAGTTGTCTTGGCACTTACGATGATAGGCATTTCTTTTGAAACTTTTGCTGTAGGATCAACAGCAATTTTTGCCTGAACAAGGTTACCATAACCAATTGTTAACTCTGTTGAGTATTCTCCGTTACTCTTAAGCTTAAAGAGCTCATCGCCTGTAACATCATTGTAAGCAGAAAGTGCTGTCATCTTGCTGTTAGCACCAATGCTTAAAGCAAGATCAAAATCTCCAAGATCTGTTCCATTAGCGGCAAGAAGTGCTGCAATATCAAGAGAAAGGTTTGCATCAAGCTTGTTACTTGAATCAAGCTCGTCAAGAGCCTTTACATTAACAGTCCAGATTCCTGCATCATCTGTGATTTTAAAAGTAACCTTACCTTCTGCATTATCCTGCGCTTCAGCTGAAAAACCACCGTTGAATCCGAATTTATAACCAGCCTCGAACTCACCAGTTACATTAAAAGCTGCGAATACAGTTGTACATGCGAGAAGTGCAACTGTAAGAATTGTAAGTATCTTTTTCATACTTCCTCGGCATGAAAAGCGAGGAATTATGAATGTTTTATGGTGTTTCAGCGTTAATAATGAAGTTACAGGTGCAGATGTTTCTTATTACTTCATTTGCTTTTTTAGTGCTTCTAACAGTTGTTCTGGATCTGGAAGATTGTTCTCCCAGCTGTTATCAATTTCATCTTTTAAGAACATTATCATGTATAGAGGTAGACTTAGAATTTTTCCTTCTTCTCCAACATTCTTTCTAGAGAGCCGTATGGCCTGATTGACTTTATACTTTGGATTATTCAATACCGTGTTCAACGATTTAGATTTTGTATTTTCTCCGCTTTTCACTTCTAGTAAGCAAGGAGCACCTTTGTAGTTTATGATAAAATCGATTTCAAGGGTATCAGAAGGTGAGAAGTAAAAAAGCCTGTGCCCCAAAGCTATCAAGTTTGTGGCTATGACATTCTCATAAAATGCACCTTTGAATAAGCCAAGTTCTCCTTCCATCAGTTTTTTGGCAGTATCGTTTTCATACATCGACACAAGAAGGCCATTGTCGTTCATATACACTTTAAATTCTTTTTCTATTGAATAAGCAGATAACGGACTTTCAAGCAAAGATAAATTATTGCAAAAAGAAATAATATCTGAATCTTTGAGCCATAAAAGCGCTCCTCCATATTTTGAAGAACTGGATCCTTTTTCAACTACAGAATATTGAAATTTCTTGTATCCTTTTGCCAGTTGGGCTGGGACGGACTCTAAACAGCGTATTATTTTTACTTTCTCAGCTTCATCTGCATATTTAATTACATCTTTCTTGTAATCATTAAGAATGTTTTTCTGTATGATTCTTACCTTTGCATAATTTCTTTCCTTAACAAATTGATTCACGGCTGCAGGCATTCCGCCGATTACAATATATAGGGAAAAAAGGCGGAGCATGGATTCATGAACGTATGAATCAACCGCTGTTCGATTTATAAAACATTCATGCAAGGCTTCTATAATCTCGTTTTTTATTTTCATCGCCCAGAGGAACTCTTCAAAATCCAGAGGATACATCTTTATAGTTCTTGTATAACCCACAGGAAAAGAAGGAACTGACTTGTAATTTATCCCAAGTAATGAACCTGAAGCAATGACATCAAATCTTTCATCGCGAGCAAGAAACTTTAAAGCAGTTCTTGCATTTGGGCAATCCTGTATCTCATCAAGAAAAATTAATGTGCTTCCCGCAATATATTCTTTATCGGGAAATGCTAATGACAATCTGAATAGAATTTCATCGCTTTCCAAGGAACCTGAAAATATGGAAACATGTTCAGGATGAGTGAAAAAATTAAGCTCATATACGGTTTTATAGTTTTTTTTAGCAAAAGCCATTATGGAAGTTGTCTTTCCGACTTGCCGTGCCCCTTCAATGATGAGTGGCAGCTTATCAGAATCAGATTTCCATTCTTTTAGATATCCATCAATTTTTCTATTTAGCATGGTATAATTTATAATATACTATTATATAAGCAATTACAACTAGAATTTAATATTTTAACGACGAATAATCAGCCTTTTACATCGATTTTAACGACGAATATTTGGGCTTCTGTATCGATTTTGACGACGAATTGTACTTTTCAATACAAATCACTTCTATTCGTATCCTGTATGAACTCTTTAAGCAGAAACGCGCAGAATAAGGGGAATGTATAGATGTTATTTTCAACGCCTATATTTCCAGTTGTTAGTTTTATTCCAGCTTCGATATCCTTATACCTCTCACTTTTTATCAAAGTAATAAGCGATTTAGATTTCCTGTTGGTTGCTTTGACTTCGACTGGAATGAGATGTGATTTACCTCTTATGAAGAAATCTTCTTCCAAAGTGGAATCAGGTTTCTTATAGTAGAAGAGATCATATCCTTCCTTTGCAAAAGCATCTGCAACAATGTTCTCGTAAATTGCCCCTTTATATATTCCCATGTTTTTATTTGTTCTTAAATCATCCTGGGCCTCATCATCCAGGCTTGCTATCAAGATGCCTACATCAGAGAAGTATATTTTGAAGGTATCTTCATCTGCATTGCCTTTTAATGGCAGTTCAGGGAAGTTGAGATTGTGGCATAGCTTTACTATTCCAGATTGCTCCAGCCAGGTAACACAGCCCCAGTAATCATTTGATTTTGCGCCTTTTGCAACTTTTGATATCTGAAACTTCTTATTCTCTTTCGCAAGCTGGGGTGTAATACTGTTGAATACGTTTAGAATCCTAGTCTGCTCAATACCCTTGGTATATTTTTTGATATCTTCCTTGTAATCAAGTAGAATCTGTTTCTGTGTTGCAAGGGATCCTTCAAAAGTCTTTTTTTCCACATAATTGCGTACTACTTCCGGCATCCCTCCAAGAATGGAAAATGACATGAATAAATCGTTGTAGATATCAAGTTCCAGCTGAGAGAACGGATTAAGATTATGCATATGGAAAAGAATGTTCTCCCTATCTCCTTCTCTTCCGTTAGCCCATAGGAATTCTTCAAAATCAAAAGAATTCATTTCATAATCTGTTTTATATCCCACGCTGTTGCTTTCTATCGTATGGTAGTTTATTCCTAAAAGTGAACCGCTACAGATTACATCAAAGCGGCCATCCTGCTTGAAGAATTTCAAACTTGTTGCTATGTCAGGGAAATTCTGTATCTCATCAAAGAAAATCAGTGTTTCTCCTGCAATGAATCTCTTGTCAGGATCAATAAAGGAGATTGCCTTGATTATGTTATCTGTTTTATAACCTCGCTCGACTATTGAAGCGTAATACGGCTCTTCTACGAAATTGATTTCTATGAAACTGGAATAGTGCTTAGCTGCAAAATTACGGACAGATTCCGTTTTGCCAACCTGTCTGGATCCTTTAATGATTAAAGGCTTTCTATCGGAATTGTTTTTCCACTGTTCCAAATAGTCATCAATTTTCCTTTTTAAGTACATATAAGATATTCTATTACCAGAGAAGAAATAATTCAATAATAATCTAAAAGATGAGTGAATATCTATCAAGAATCACTAAAAAAAGAGCGAATAATTGAATTTAACTACTAAAAAATGAGCTAATTATACTTGTTTTTTCAAACAAAAAACCGGACCCAAACGGATCCGGTCAGATAAATCTTATCTCTTCTAAAGCTTAGAATACTACGATTACCTTTGGTGTAACTGAGAATCCAGCTTCATCACCACCACCAGCATACTTAAGGTTAGCTGCAAACTCTACACCAGAGACTGTATAAGAAACATCTCCTCCAACTTCGAATGTTTCACCAACTGTCTCAAAGTTGCCAATGTTGAAGAATACATCAAGACCAAGGTTCTCAACTACGTTGAAGTTAACCTGAGATTTCATTCCGAATACGTTATCAGCAGCAACATCTGCATCCTTTGTGTTGTCCATTCTGAACTCGAAGTATGCATCAACAACATCTACGCCGCCATAAACTGCTGCTGCGAAGCTATTGTATGTGCTATCCTTTCCAACAAATCCAATGTTGTCATAAGCTGTTACACCAAGGTCGAAATCAAGGCCTGCGAGTGTTCCAACGTTAACGTTAGTAGCTACTGTTACACCATGATCAACAGACCCTTCCGTTTTTGTTCCCCAGGCTGCTTTATTCGCAGTGTACATATATCCATTATATGCATAACCAACAGAGAGGCTTACACCCTCAACTGGAGTTGTCATTGCGCTGACAACAAGAGGCATCTTCTTTGTTACTTCAGAAGTAGGATCGACTGCAATCTTTGTCTGGATGACGCTACCATAGCCAACTGCGATTTCTGTTGAATGCAGGCCGTCATTCTTGAGTTTAAAGAGACCATCACCTGTAACATCATTATATGCAGAAAGAGCTGTCATCTGGTCGTTAGCTCCAATGCTTACAGCAAGGCTTACGTCACCAAGATCAACACCATTATCAGCCAGAAGAGCGGCCATGTTAAGAGAGAGGTTTGCACCAAGTTTATCGTTTGAATCAAGATCTCCTCTGAAATCTTTGATGTTGATTGTCCAGATTCCTGCATCATCAGAAACCTTGAATGTGAACTTTGCTTCCTCTGACTTCCATTCAGTTACAGTAACACCTTCATTGAAATTAAATGTGTAACCAGCTCTGAATCTTCCGCTGATGTCTACAGCAAAGAGAGTAGCAGAAGCGAGAATAGCTACTAAAAGAATTGTAAGTATCTTTTTCATACTTCCTCGGCATGAAAAGCGAGGAATTATGAATGTTTTATTGGAATTTTACTTAAAGAATGAAGAATAGAGTTCAGTACGGGTTAGTAGTTTTAAACTATTCTTTCATTAACATTTTTAAGTATTCTTTAGCAAAAAGCAGGGGAATGTTTATTATGTTTTCCTGCTCCTCGTATGGAGCCATGGAGAACCTCATTCCTTTCAGTTCACTGTTTTGTTTCAACGAACTTATAATCTCTCAAAGCATCTAAAAGGTGTTTTTTGTTATTGGCCAGCATGAATTCAGAAAAAGATAGAGGGTATAACGTAAGACTATCTACCTTTCCAACAGGGAAGCCCGTTCCTCCGTGCAAAAGTATTCCAAGGAAAGATCCTGCAACTGCTATATGATAGTCAGGCGCATTCTCCTGAAAGTATTTTAATGTCGTGATGGCGAGTGGAACTTCCTGCACCTCATCCTGAACGATAGCGTATCATCAGGTGTTATCGTTACTCCTGAGATTGCAGAGAATCCTCTGATTAGCCTTGAAGTATCGAAATCAGAGAACAGCAAATTCATCTGGGCATTATTATCACAGTTTATATACGCAAGTTTTGAGTACTCTTTTTTCCCGAATTCCTTGAGAATCCAAGTCTTTCCAACCTGTCGGGCACTCTCAAGTATTAATGGTTTTCTTTCCTTGCTGTTTTTTTCATGCAATAAGTTCTTTGTATATAAATCTTTCCATATAGTAAGTCTACACTTTTCTATGGGAATAACAATAGAAATATTACACTTTTCTAGGCGAATAATAAGGAGAGAATCACATTTTTCTATGGGACTTGCTTTAAAAGATATCCTGTGTTCTTGCTTTTGCAGCCATCCTCAACAAGGATGCCTTTTTCTATCAGATCCTTGATATCCCTTAATGCGGTAGAGTGGGAGCATTTTGCAAGTTTTGCCCATTTTTCCGTAGTCAACTTTCCTTCAAAGCCATCATACAGCTTGTTTATAAGTTTGACCTCACGCTCATTAAGAGGTATCAGCCTGATAGAATCCCAGAAAGCCGTTTTTGATAATGTATGGCTTACTTTCTCATCTGCTCTTGCTATTGCTTCTTGAAGTGTTTTCAAGAAATATTCTATGAACTTCGTAACATTCAGTGTGCTCTTCTGGCTGTATTCAAGAACATCATAGTATGCTTTCCTGTTATTCATGATCTCTGCAGATAAGCTGTAATACCTTTGTCTCATTCCATCCGCTCTTGCTAAGAGCATTTCAGATATGGTTCTTGCAATTCTTCCATTGCCATCCCCGAATGGATGGATTGTCACAAACCATAGATGCGCAACCGCAGCTTTGATTAAAGGATTCACATCATTATTCTCATTTATGAAGGAAAGAAAAGTATCAATTTCCTTATCGATTCTTTCTGCAGGAGGAGCCTCATAATGGATTATCTCTTTCCCGAGGTTTCCTGAGACGACATACATGTCGCCTTTTCTCCAGTTTCCAACAATGATTCTCTTTCCCCCAGATAATCCATTTGGAAACAGCATGGAATGCCATCCGAAAAGCCTCTCTTTCGTCAGCATCATATCATTATTGTTAACGGCATCAAGAGCTATACTTACAGCACCTTCTATATAATGATCGGAATTTGTTTTCCCCTGATTATCGAAACCTAATTGAGCTAATAGGGAAGAGCGGACAGAATCTCTTTTAAGAGTGATGTTCTCTATCGCACTTGATGAAATGATTTCATCGGTAAGAGCATTTGAAAACGATGACTCTTTCACTTCATTGTTTAATGAAGAGATACGTCCAAGAAAAAGAGATTCCTTTCTTACCGTGTCATAAAGGAGTGGTAATAGCTTCTCGATATCCCATGTAAATGATGGCCAGTCATCTCTCTGCCAGATATATATGCTGCTCATGATTAAAAGATAGAAGAGAAAGATTAAATATTCAAGTCAAAATTTGAAGAGAATATATATTTTATAATCAGAAATTGAATGGTATATGAAAATAGAAGAATATCTTCTGAAAACTAAAATTAAAAACCGGACCCATATGGATCCGGCATAAGTAGATAGTTGATAACTATTAGAATGTTACAACAACCTTTGGTGTGATTGAGAATACACCATTTCCTGTATCTCCAGCATACTTGAGGTTTGCTGCGAACTTTACACCAGAGAGTGTATAGGAAACATCGCCGCCGACCTCATATGTTGACTTGAATTCATCAAAATTGCCGATATTGAAGAACACATCAAGTCCGAGGTTCTCTACTACGTTGAAGTTAACCTGTGATTTCATTCCAACAGTTGTAACTGCTTTAGCATCAATGTTACTATCAACTCTGAACTCAACAAATGCATCAACTACATCAACACCACCATAAACAGCAGCTGCTAATGCATTGTATGCTTTTCCTTTTGGCTCCAACTTTTCCGTTGTTTCATTTTTTACACTTGTACCGCCCCAACCGTAGTTGTCATAAACGCTTACACCAAGGTCGAAGTCAAGACCAGCAAGAGCGCCAACATTTAAATCAACAGCACCGCCAAATGCGTTTACTGCATAGATAGCATTATCATCGCTTCCCTTTGCATAGATGATAGCATCGCGTGAATATGCGAGAGATACCTTAACTCCATCAACAGGAGCAGTCATTGCACTAAGTACTAAAGAACCATTTCCCTCTTTTTTAACCTTACCATCTAAATCCTTTACAGTTGCAACAGGGTCGAATGCAATCTTTGTCTGGATGTAATCGCCATATCCTACAGCAAGTTCTGTTGAGTAGTTTCCGTTATTCTTAAACTTGTATCCAGCATCACCTGTTACATCATTGTAAGCAGAAAGTGCTGTCATTGCACTGTTGTTACCGATGCTGAGTGCAAGGCTTACATCGCCCATATCAACGCCGTTTGCAGCAAGAAGAGCGTCTAAGTCGAGTGCAAGGTTTCCATCAAGCTTGTTGCTTGAATCAAGCTTATCAAGAGCCTTGATGTTGATTGTCCAGATGTTTGCATCATCTGTAACCTTTAATACGAATTTACCTTCTTTTGCATCCTGGCTTTCAGCGGCATATTTTCCATCTATAAAGGAAAACTTGTAACCTGCTTCGAACTCACCACTTACATTTAAAGCTGCGAATACAGTTGTACATGCGAGAAGTGCAACTGTAAGAATTGTAAGTATCTTTTTCATACTTCCTCGGCATGAAAAGCGAGGATTTTAATAGGAATAACCGCACTTTTATATAGATGATGAAGTGTAAAGTGCTGTTATTTTCTATGATATTGTTTAATTTTTTTAATCAGAAAAATAACTCTCTGATTGAACAATCAATGATAGTAAGTACATACAGTACTTTTTCTCCAACTGCAATAAAATAGAAAAATTAAGTTTCCAAACTGCAATAAAAACAGAAAAAAGAGCTAGTTCAAGTGCAATATTTTCAGATTTACATATATTTTTTAATTTAAATTATAAAAATATAATGAAATTTATAAATATTATTGACTTGTGATGGTTTGTGCCAGATACTGTTTAAGAGTACGTACCATGAATAAATTACCAGTATCTTTTAATTTTGAAACAACAGAGATTCTTAAGAAGTTGATTGCCGCCCATAGAGAGCTGGCGCTTCTCAATGGCATATGTGCTTCAATCCCAAACCAAGCTGTGCTTGTGCATACACTTGCGCTTCAGGAAGCCAAGGACAGCTCAGAGATAGAGAACATAATCACGACACATGCAGATATCTATACTGCTATAGCCAACCCAGAGTTTTCTGAGATAAAAACAGCTACAAAGGAAGTACTTCATTATGTTGATGCTATAATGCGTGGATATCATATATACAGTCAAAGGAAAATCCTTTCTCTTAGTTGTATCGAAGAAATACAGGCTACTATCGAGTGCAATAATGCGGGATTGCGTAAGCTTCCCGGTACTGCTTTGGTGAATGATAGAACGAATGAGATTGTATATGAGCCGCCAATGCCTGACGAACTTCCTGCTTTAATGGATAATTTCTTACTCTACTTCAATGATGATTCAGCTTGGGAAGCAGACCCATTGGTTAAGATGGCAATATTGCATTATCAGTTTGAAAGTATACATCCATTTTACGATGGCAATGGAAGAACGGGTAGGATATTGAATATACTTTATCTGCTACATGAGGGATTGTTGGATTATCCGGTATTGTATTTGTCTAGGTATATCAACATCAACAAGGGATTGTATTACAGATATCTTCAGTCTGTCAGGGATTCCGGCAGTGCAGAGCAGTGGGAGAAATATGTACTCTTCATGCTGGAAGGGGTTATTCGCACATCCAGGCTGACAAGAGATCTTGTGACTTCTCTTAAAACCATGATGATGGAGTATAAACACAGAATACGGGATAACCATCCATCGTTTTATAGCCAAGATTTGATAAATGTCCTGTTCTCCTATCCATATTCAAGAATAGGGATTCTCAAGGAGAAGCTTGGTGTTTCCTATCTTACTGCAAGGAAATACCTTGATATTCTTACCTCAGATAATCTCCTAGCGAAGATCCGTATAGGAAGAGATAGTTATTACGTGAATGTAAGTATGATGGAAACACTTACGGACTTGGATACAGATTCTTTAAAAGTTGATCATTGATTATTATAAGAAATATAGTTTTTCTATAAAGATTTCTTTGACGTTTATAAGAATTGCCTGATTTTTATAAAGGTTAGTAGTTATGCAATATTATCTTTCTCGAAATCTTGAAGGGAAAGTTTCATGGCGAAGGCTGAATTACCTATGCTTTTTTTTCGTCATTTTTTCGTACTTGTCAACAAAAGTATACAGTACAAAGATTTTAATGACGAATGATTAGCGATTTTTATAGAATTCTACAAAAAAAACCGGACCCACATGGATCCGGCATAAGTAGATAGTTGATAACTATTAGAATGTAATAACAACTTTCGGTGTTACTGAGAATCCTGCTGTTGCACCATACTCGAGGTTTGCAGCAAACTTTACACCAGAGATTGTGTAAGAAGCATCTCCACCAACTGCGAATGTATTACCGAAATCAGAGAAGTCACTAGCAGCAAGATAAACATCAAGTCCGAGGTTTTCAACGACGTTGAGGTTAACCTGAGTCTTCATACCAAGAGTGGTAGTTGTCTTCTTTGCGCTAGTTGCATTATCCATTCTGAGCTCGAAGAAAGCGTCAACTACATCAACTCCACCATAAACAGCAGCTGCGAATGCATTGTATGTATCTCCTATAGGATCTACACCTTTAGCTGAGCTTGTGAATCCGCCCCATCCGAAGTTGTCGTAAACAGTTACACCAAGAGCAAAATCGCTATCAAGGAGAGCGCCAATGTTCAAGTCAACAGCACCACCAAATGCATTTGTTACATTAACTGCATTTCCATCGCTACCTAATGCGTAAATTACTGCATTGTGAGAATAAGCAACAGATACCTTAACTCCATCGACAGGAGCTGACATTACACTTGCTACTATTGGCATTTCTGATGTTGGTTCATAAACAGGATCGATTCCAAACTTTGCCTGAATCAGATCTCCGTAACCTACAGATATTTCAGTTGAATAACCATACTTTCCCCAGCCCTTAGAATTATTCTTGAACTTAAATCCACCGTCACCTGTTACATCATTATAAGCAGAAAGCGCTGTAAGCTTATCATTTCCACCAAGGCTGAGAGCAAGGCTTACATCTCCCATGTCTACGCCATTAGCTGCAAGAAGAGCTGCTACGTTAAGTGAAAGATTTGCCTTAAGAGCGTTGCCTGAATCAAGCTCATCAAGAGCTTTTATGTTAACAGTCCAGATTCCTGCATCATCTGTAATTTTTAATGTTACTTTACCTTCTTTACCCTCGTCATCCTCAGGTGCTGCTGTAAAGCCACCGTCAAAGCTAAACTTGTAACCAGCTTCGAACTCACCACTTACATTTAAAGCTGCGAATACAGTTGTACATGCGAGAAGTGCAACTGTAAGAATTGTAAGTATCTTTTTCATACTTCCTCCAAATAATACGGGGTGCGCACCTCAGGGCACGTTTTTCCCCTTTTTTTCCGTTATACGATTGATATTATAAACATCGCTACAAACACCCGTCAAGTTAAATTCATCTTTCCTACACAATTCAATTTGTATTTTGTTCTTAATTGGTTTTCTGTATTTTTTGATGTATTGTAACTTTAGGTTTTATAGTTATGCTCTTAGCTATATTTTATTATCTAAAATATAAAATTGTGTTAGAAAGATGTGAATTTGTCTTTTTTAAATGGTCTAAAAAATTTTAAAAATTTTTTGACAAAAATGGCCATCCCGTCAAAAAAAGGATGGCCAAAACTGAGATTTTCTAAGATTAAAGAACCTTAAAAGCGTCTCTTCCTGCGTATTTTGCAGTATCTCCGAGGTAGTCCTCAATGCGCATAAGCTGGTTGTACTTTGCAAGCCTGTCGCTTCTTGACATACTACCTGTCTTGATCTGTCCAGTCTCGAGTCCTACTACGAGGTCTGCGATGAAGCTGTCCTCTGTCTCGCCTGAGCGGTGAGATACGATAGCTGTGTATCCGTTTCTCTTAGCAAGGTCGATAGCTTCGAATGTCTCTGTGAGTGTTCCGATCTGGTTAACCTTGATGAGGATTGAGTTAGCAACCTTCCTCTCAAGTCCCATCTTGAGGCGCTCTGTGTTGGTTACGAAGAGGTCGTCTCCAACGAGCTGTACTCTGTCTCCGATCTTCTCTGTGAGGAGCTTCCAGCCTTCCCAGTCGTCCTCTGCCATTCCATCTTCGATTGAGATGATTGGGTACTTGTCTACCCAGCTTGACCAGAGCTCGACCATCTGTGCGGAAGTAAGCTGCTCGCCTGTTGACCAGCGGAGTGTGTAAAGACCTGTCTTCTCGTCATAGAGCTCACTTGATGCTGGATCGAGAGCGATCATGAAGTCTCCGTCACGTCCTGCTGTGTAACCAGCGCCTACGATAGCCTCGATGATAACCTCAAGAGCCTCCTCGTTTGACTGAAGGTCTGGAGCGAATCCGCCCTCATCACCTACTGCTGTGTTGTATCCTCTTTTCTTAAGAACCTTCTTAAGCTCGTGGAATACCTCTGCTGTCATTCTTACAGCTTCCCTGATGCTGGATGCGCCGATTGGCATTACCATGAATTCCTGGAAGTCAACCTTATTGTCGGAGTGTGCTCCTCCGTTAAGGATGTTTGCCATTGGAACAGGAAGCACGCATGCATGATATGCACCAAGGTACTTATATAGTGGAAGTCCGAGGTAATCAGCAGCAGCTCTTGCAGTTGCCATGGAAACTCCAAGAATAGCGTTAGCACCGAGTTTTGCCTTATTTGGTGTTCCATCAAGTGCAATCATTGCTCTGTCGATTGCTACCTGATCAAGAGCATCCATTCCTTCAAGAGCTGGAGCGATAACATTGTTAACATTATCTACAGCCTTGAGTGTTCCCTTTCCTCCGAAGCGTGACTTATCACCATCTCTGAGCTCAACAGCCTCATGTACTCCAGTACTTGCTCCTGATGGAACAGCCGCCCTACCCATTGATCCGTCTTCGAGGATAACATCAACTTCTACGGTTGGATTACCGCGGGAATCAAGAATTTCTCTTGCTTCAATTGATTCAATTGCGATCATGATATCTTTTCTCCTTACTTATGAAATATTACCTATATAGAAGCAATTAGTCAAACTTACTAATGCACTATCGATAAATTTTAATCTATTGAGCATTAAAAATCTAGAAGGCTCAAATCAACAGGCTCTCCGATGTTCTTCTGCGCTCTCATCATGTTGGCCCTTGAGCCTACTGCGATAGCGCCAAGAAGAATTCCATCCTCGCTGATATATAGAGCCTCATAGCGCTCTCTGCTCTCCTTAGACTCCACCCTTGCAGCATTTTTTATATCACCGAGGCTGTATGCGGCAATTCCACATGCCTCGATTGAAGCCGAAGGGGAAGAAAGAGAGATTACGGCATCTCCACCTTTTGCGTTTATTGCCGCCACTCGGGCAGTCTCAAGCGCATAATATACAAGGCCGGGAGAGAGCTTATCATATTCAGAGGCATCCCCTGCTGCATAGACATCTTTCGCACTCGTCTCTGCCCTGCTGTTTATTTTTATGGCACGGGCAATATCGAGTCCCGCATTGGCGGCAAATTCGATGGATGGACGGATGCCGACTGACTCAAGTGCAAGATCTGAGGGAATCCGTCTTCCATCGGATAGAACTACCGCATCCTTCTCATAACACTTCGGATAACTGCCCTTGATGATGGATATACCTTTTTCTTTCAAAAGCTTTTCAAAAAAGAGCGATGCCTTCTCATCCAACTGTTTTGGAAGGATATGATCGGCTCCCTCTATTACAGATACGCCTCCTCCAGTCCTTATGCTTATAGCGGCAGCCAGCTCAAGACCAAGGAGGCCCGCACCTATTACCACAGGCCTCTTTTTCCTCTCAAGCTCCGCTATTATCCTCTCAGCATCCGCTATTGTTCTCAAAGAGAGCACATCAAGGCCGTCGTTTGCTATTGTAAGACGGTTTGAATCAGCCCCGCTTGTGATAATCAGCTTATCATAGGAGATTTCATCACCATC
This sequence comes from uncultured Spirochaetaceae bacterium, assembly GCA_944390015.1. Lineage (GTDB taxonomy): Bacteria > Spirochaetota > Spirochaetia > Sphaerochaetales > Sphaerochaetaceae > Ornithospirochaeta. The sequence continues at coordinate 30,216 of CALXOL010000018.1, read as the reverse complement.
CTTAAGGATGATGGTCTTTTCTTTTGTATCCAGGCTGATTACAGCGCCTCTCACTACTTTTAAACCTTTCAAGATGAAAGGTGAGAGCTTATCTTTCTTAAAGAGAGATACATCCACTGCCCCTTTGATGAACTCAGGAAGCCTCGGCCTCGGGTATGGTCCATACTCCTCACCTTTGATGAGCGTCACATCAAGGCCATCTGATTTGAAAAGCTCGGTAAGAGCCCGCTCTGCTGAAATGCCATTACCTATGATTACTATCTTCAAAGGAGTACCTCCCCTCTTTCTCCAGCTCCCTGAGCACACACCCGTTAATGAAAGGAATTCCTCTTTCAAAAAGAGCATCTTCAATCTCATTCGAGCCGGCACCAGGCTGTATGACCGCATAGGAAATCTTCTTTCCTGATGCCTTTAATAATTCAAGCCCCTTTACTGGATTGATGCAGAAATCGATAAGATCGATATCAAAAGCAACTTTGTCGATCGCATCCGCATCCTCAGGTATGGCAATCACGTTATATCCGTTATCAAGCAGTGCTTTCTTTATCTTATATGCATATTTCGTCTCATCCTCTGTCTTTCCAAGGACGACAAAATTCTTTTTCCCTTTTAAAACAATGCTCTCCATAGCCTCATCCTATATTGTCTACAGCGCTTTCAATAGTGCCCCCGAGGCTGTCCAACGCATTCTCAACACCGCCTTTGATCGCATCTACATCGATGTTCTCAACATATGGCTCGGCCTGGTTGAAAAGGCGCATGAAACCGCTCTTTACCGCATTAAGATCGAATCCTGAAGAGACGAATAGGTATGCGGCATAGATTATCGCAAGGGCAATAAGTATCGTTACGAGTTTCAAAATCAGTTTAATTAATTTTCTCATACGAAAATGGTAATAAGAGTTAATCGTTTTTGTCAAACAAAACCATCTGAGCCAATGCTCTCAGCCAGCTTATCCCTATAATGGAAATAGAACCTGCCAAGATTGCCATGATAGCCTTCACGCCACGGTTTGTTCCTTCCACAATAATGGATTATCACAGTATTGTTTTTCACATAATCAAGTGTAAGCCCCTTGATTCCACTTAGCCTGGCAAGGGTTAATATCCTGTCGGAGAGGTTATATTTAAGGCTATCGAGAACCGTAATCCTCTCTTTGAAAAGTATCACCATGATATCCTGATCGGGAAGCAGCAGCCTCGACCTGTTCTCCGCTATAGTGCGCTCTATCATCTCTTTTGTGAAATCTTTTCTTATGAGGGCAAGGTTCATCAAAAGAACACCGGTATTGAGATAAGCGGTGGCACTCTCCGTGTTAAGACGGAGAGAGTTTATCTTAGTAAGCATTTCTTTCACATGCGAGCATCCCGCGGTATATGTTGAGCCAAGAGGTGTATCATACAGTTCTCTCAGGCTCCCGTTCACTATTATATCGGGATCCAGATATAAGATCTTATCAACACTGTCAGGGAGCAGGGAGAACGCAAAAAGGCGGTAGTACATCTCCTCTGGATAGCGCTTTGTAGTCATGGCATCATCCAGATTAAGAGAGGGTTTTATAAGGAAGAAAAGGACTTTTGGGCTTTTGAAAGGGAGAAAATCCTCCTCCCTAAGATCTTTTGAGAGCACATATATTCTTAAATCAACATCTTTGTTGTTTGCTATCAGAGAAAAAAGCATCACAAGGGCGACAGATAGATAATTTCGATTGAGCGTAAGCAAGATGTTCATATGTTCCAAAATCCCTCTTTACTATATAATAATAGCAAAAAACTCACATAAAGGAATAAAGATGAAAAAAAGCATTATAACCGTCGTCGGAAAGGACCAGGTCGGAATAATCGCAAAAGTTTGCACCTACCTTGCCGAAAACAATATCAACATCCAGGACATAAGCCAGACAATCGTCGATGGATTCTTCACAATGATGATGATCACAGATACGAATGAGGCTACAAAAAGCTTCTCTGTTCTATCCGATGAGCTGGAAGAGCTTGGAAAGAGCATCGGTGTGCAGATAAAGCTCCAGAGGGAAGAGATATTCGAGAAGATGCAGAGGATCTGAGATGATAAACATTAATGAAGTAATCGAAACCAACCGCATGATCGAGAAGGAGAACCTCGATGTCAGGACGATAACGCTGGGACTCTCACTGCTCGGATGCGAAACGGATGATGTGGATAAAACATGTGAAAACATCTATGAGAGGATTACGAGGAAGGCAAAAGACCTCATAAAGACAGGAGCTGAGATAGAGAAAGAGTATGCCATTCCAATCATAAATAAGAGGATATCGGTAACACCGATCTCGATAATCGCCTCATCCTGTGCGAAAACGAGTGATGATTATGTGAAAATTGCAAAGACCCTCGATAAAGCAGCAAAAGAAGTGGGAGTAAACTTCCTTGGAGGCTTTTCTGCCATACCGGCAAAGGGTATAAGCGAAAGTGAGCGCCTCCTGATTGAAAGCATACCAGAGGCACTCAGCCAGACCGATAATGTCTGTGCCTCCATCAATCTCGGATCCACAAAAACCGGAATAAACATGGATGCGGTTGCTCTGATGGGAAGGATAATCAAGAAGACTGCATACCTTACAAGAGAAAGAGACAGCATAGGATGTGCAAAACTCGTAGTATTTACGAACGCCCCTGATGATAACCCGTTCATGGCTGGAGCCTTCCACGGCGTTACAGAGTCGGATGCGGTCATAAACGTTGGAGTAAGTGGTCCAGGGGTTATAAAGACAGCACTCCAAGGTGCGGAGAATCTCGATTTCTGCGCACTGTGCGAGCTTATAAAGAAGACTGCGTTCAAGATTACCAGGCTTGGAGTTCTTGTCGCAGAGGAGGCCTCAAAGCGCCTTGGAATACCTTTTGGAATAGTCGATCTCTCATTAGCCCCCACCCCTGCGATCGGCGACAGTATCGCAGAGATAATAGAGGCGATGGGAATAGAGAGGGTCGGAGCTCCAGGCACGACTGCGGCACTGGCACTTTTAAATGACAGCGTCAAGAAAGGTGGAATAATGGCATCCTCCTCAGTCGGAGGCCTAAGCGGTGCATTCATCCCTGTAAGCGAGGATCATGGGATGATCGATGCTGTAAACGCAGGCTCTCTTAATATAGAGAAGCTTGAGGCAATGACGAGCGTATGCTCAGTAGGACTGGATATGATAGCAATCCCCGGGGACACGAGCGCAGAGACCATCAGCGGAATAATCGCGGATGAGATGGCAATCGGTATGATAAACCAGAAGACGACAGCGGTCAGAGTCATTCCAGCCTATGGCAAGAAAGAGGGAGAGAAAGCCGAGTTCGGAGGACTTCTGGGAGAGGCCCCGATAATGAAGGTGAATCAGTTCTCATGTGCATCCTTCATTAAAAGAGGGGGAAGAATCCCAGCTCCGATTCACAGCTTCAAGAATTAATCATGATAAGAAAAGCCGTAGTAGAAGATATCGATGCATTGAGGCTTGTCTATGATGAGGCAAGAGAGAGGATGATTGATAGTGGAAACCCGAGACAGTGGGCTCCAGGATATCCTCCTCTCTCCCTCATTGAAAGTGAAATTGAAGCAGGATTTCTCCATGTGATTGAGCAGGATGGAAAAGTAATCGCTGCATTCTCGATCATAGGAAAAGAGCCCACATATGATACGATCTATGATGGATCATGGCCCGAAGGGGACTATGAATACGTGACCATACACCGTGTTGCGGGAAAGAGAGAGGCCCATCATGTGCTCAAAAGCGCAATAGAGACCGCTTCCAAGCTCTCTTCTGTAATCAGAATTGATACACATGAAGACAACAAGGTAATGCAGGCCCTGATAAAAAAGTATGGCTTCAGATATTGCGGAAAGATAACGCTGAAAAATGGCCAGATGCGACTTGCATTCCAAAGAGGATGACAATGTCTCCCATAGAAACAAAAGATTGACGAACTAACTTTACATAATTATAATTTACTTAAAAATAATTTAGTAAAAAATTAATAGGTAAAAATCATGTTTGTCGGCAGGAAAAAAGAACTCGATATAATCAAGAAGGCAATAGAGAGCAGGAGTAAAGCGGCCATACTGGTCTATGGGAGACGAAGAATAGGAAAAACAAGTCTCATCCTTGAAGCACTGAAAGACTACACCGGAGTAAAGATAGTATTCACTGCCACACCAGATGAAATAAGTGGCAACATGAGAAATCTTTCCCTCGTTACAAGCGAAGCGTTAAATGAACCATGGATTGAATTCAGCGATCCAAGAAAATACTTCCAATATTTAAGTAAAAGAGATGAGAACATAACCTTGGTCATAGATGAGTATCAGGATTTCAGAGGAAATAACAAAGCAGAAGCCGTGTTAGTTGATGCATTGATAAGAGATTTCATTGATTACTCGAAAGACAACATAAATGTCATAATCTCAGGAAGTGCCGTTAGGGTTCTTGAAAATCTGATAATAGATAATTCAAATCCACTCTTTATGAGATTTTCAACCATAATTAATCTCAAAGAGCTGAATTACCTGGAGGCTTCTAATTTTTATAAGAACACTCCAATCATGGAGAAAATCGCTTACTATGCCGTATTTGGCGGACTGCCGAATATTCTTTCCCAGATCATTCCTGAAAAAGGCATTGAAGGTAATATAGAGGATCTAATACTCGCAGAAGAAGGATTTGCACGTTATTATGTTGAGAGCGTAATAGACAAGGAAATATCTCCTATTAACAACGGAGAAATCATCATTAAACGAATTGGGAACGGGAAAAAGCATTACAGCCAGATAGAATCCAGCATTTCTGATGAGAAAAAGAGAAGACAGCTTTCAAAAATCTTGAAGGAATTAACAGAGACACATCTGATTGAGAAGATGAACCCGATAAATAAGCCTGATGATAAAAAGAAAACATTCTATTTCATAAGTTCAAACCTAATCAGATTCTATATGACTTACGTAATCGGAGCACAAATTACAGGATCAAAAAGAGCATACTTTGAAAAGTATATCTCTCCAAGCCTTAATACATTCATAAGCTATCGTTTTGAAGACATTGCAAAACAATATTTCAGCCAATTGGATAGAGAAGATGTAATAGCCATAGGGACATACTGGTATGATGACAGGATTAAAAAAACAAACGGAGAATTCGACATAGCGCTTGAAACCTTGGACGGCTATGAGATCTATGAGGTAAAATATTATGAAAAACCATTGCCAGAGGTTCTTATGAGAGAGGAAATCGAGAAAGCAACACGCCTTGAAGGATTGTCAGTTTCTAATTTCGGAATGATAGCCTCCTCGGGTTTTGAAGCTAACGAGTTACCCATCAGGCAGATTTCAGGCAAAGAGATATACAAGGAATAATAAAGGCACTCCGCCAAAGAGCCATTGCTCTGAGGCTAAGAGTGCCCATCTTAGATGGTCTGGAGACCCTATCTTCAGTCGGATTACTCGATCCTGAAGTCCAAACATCTTTTTAGCAGGGGTAGGACTCGAACCTACGGCCTCCGGGTTATGAGCCCGACGAGCTGCCAACTGCTCTACCCTGCGTCGATTAACTGGAATAAAATAACACAGAATTTTAAAACTAGTCAAGTGGAGGGAGAAAATATTCCAGAAAGTTTTCTGAAAAGTTCTCCCCCTCCTATGACAAGAGAAGCATCAATAGTATACGACATGGAAGACAGAGTCGTGCCATGATGAATCTTCTTCAAATCTGCTCGGAGCTTCAATCTCAGGATGATTCAAATTTCCATCCAAATCAGTTCCTAGAAGACCTTCAAGTTCCAGGGTATCCAATGTTGTTAAGAACGCTTTGAATCCGATGGATTCAACGAGAGGAGGAATCCTGAGATCTCTAAAAATCCTTTCATCGAACGCACGCTCCCCTATGCTCACCAAATCAGAATTCAAGTAGATTTCAATGAGTCCTACGGGATCTTTCGTCATTGCAAACGCATAATTTCCGATACTCTTACATCCTTCCTCAATGCTGATTTTCTCAAGATTATTCGTTCCTCCGAATGCGTAAAGTCCGATATCAACGTTTATGCCGACGACCTGCTTCAGGCTTGAGCATCCATAGAACGCATGATCGGGAATGTTCTTAAAAGCGGAGAAGCTTATACCAGGCACTCCTACCGACTCTAGGGATGAGCAACCTGCAAACGCATATCTTCCCAGAGTTACTGAGTTCTCGACATCGCTCAATATGATGGTTCTAAGGTTCTTGGCATCCCCAAATGCGTATTCCCCTATCTCTATTACATTCGGAATATTTATAGTTTCAATGCCTGAGGCACGGAAAGCGCTGTTTCCTATCGTTTCCAAAGAGGTTGTATTCACACTCTTAAGTGCTGAGCACCCTGAGAGGAATGATGCAGGAAGATTCTTTACATCCACGGAAAGAGTAACACTCTCCAGTGCCGTGCAACCATGGAATGCCATATCGCAGATTTCCGTTGCATTGCTTATATCCACATTGGTAAGCAATACGCATCCATCAAAAGCTCCCGCCCCAAGATATTCGATATTACCAAGATTGATTTCCTCCAATGCAGTGCAGCCACTGAACGCACTATCACAGATATCGGTTAAAGCGGAAGGAATATTAATCTTATTAAGCGCCGTAAGCCCTTCGAATGCGGAGACTCCTATCACCTTCACACTATTGGGAATGTTTATGGTTGAGAGATTAACAGCTTTGCTTTCACTGAACGCATCATCCGTAATTCTTTCAATTCCATCAGGTATGGAGACCTTGCTCAGATTCTGAGTATCCTTAACTACAATCTCGGAATCAGCACTCATCTTCGCACCTGATGTGCTTTCTATTGAATAGATCTCCTGGAGATTATCTATTCTAAGATCTCCTATCGTTCCCTCACCCTCAAACTTTATATGCGATACTTTTGGCAAATCAGTCAGCGTGATATTAGCAGCAGTTATATTCGTACCTGTTAACGTAATAGCTTCCAGCTCCGGACAATTCGAGATATTCAGCGAAGGATAAGATTTGAAAAATACCTTAGAGAGAGAAGCCATGTCTCTTGCATTGAAAGTCGTAAGCGTAGATGGGAGGGTAATGGCACCAAAGCTTTCAAGGCCGCTTAAATCAAGAGTCTTCACACCCTCAGAAGCATCAATGAAATTCAGGCTCGGACAGTCTTTCACATACGCATGCGACACTGTGGAGGAAAGATATATCCTCTCAAGATCGGGGAAGGCTGAAAGTCTAAGTGAGCTCAGCGTTCCTTCATGCACGAATATCGAAGTAATACCCTCTATTCCCTGAAGGACACCGCCTTCAATTACAACATCCTCTCCATGTATCCTGTCAGGAATGGTGAGTTCAGGGCTATCTCCAGCTATCAGACCTCCGATCTCATGACCAGAGAGAACAATCTTGCTGTCGATCTTCTTCTCATAGAGGGTAATCGGCTTCTCTAAGATAACGGACTCTTTATCAAGATCCACGGGGCTTGTTATAAAATCGCTCTCCTCATACCATCCCTCATGGATGAAACCATCTACATTATAGGTATCGGGATATACGAATGTCTCTCCACCCTCAATCCACTCTGTTGTCTCATTGTAATCGGCATCGGTGAGACTCACTTCCACTTCTAAAACGAGTTCGAGCTTGAAATTGCGCTGTCCCTCAATGCTGTAATCATAAAGAGCGGAGGAAAGAGATGAGGATATTTCATCGCTTTCTCCTATCCTGTATCCCTTTAAACGATACCCGTCAGGGAGGGAAGGCAGATAGCGCTCAAGCTCTTTGACGTCTATCGCCAGGTCCTTCTGGTGTATGACTATTTCATCAAAGTTCAGGATGGTATTACTCTTAAGTATGATTTCCTCTTTAGCATACTCACTCCATGTGCATTTATATTCAGCATTCATAGTCGCAGTGAAAGTCTCACCGAATTTTAATGAATAAAATTGTGTATAAGCCCAGTAATCAGGTTCAAAATAATCTTTTCTTCCCGTTATGGCATAGATTTCCTCAAGAGTAGGAGCAGTAAGTTCTTCACCCTCCTTCACAGTCCTCGTATCCGTATATTTTACATTTCCTTCCCAGTCAACATAGACGAAGGATATCTCAAACTCTCTTGGAGGTGGCAGTTCCTCCCACTCTGCAGTAAAGACCATATCCGTACTGACTTGTTTGGTGTAATCACTTCCCGCTGCATAGATATTATTGTCATATAATGTCTTCCATCCCTTGAACTCATACCCATCTTTCTCAGGGATTATATCGGGGAATGTGAAAGTCCTGTCTGTGGCCCCTTTTGCTATCATTATAGGCTCTATTCCAAAAGATCCTTCGAATTCGACTTTGTAATACTCATCAATCCAGGCTGCAGTGAGAGAGAAATCAGAGGTGACGGGAGTTGAGAAATCATATGGGACATCAGGATCACCCCCTGTTACATACCAATGGGAGAAAATATAGTTTTTCCTCACAGGGTCTTTCGGCCTCTCAGCAAGACCTCCTTCGGTTATCTCCTGAGAATAGATTATTTCTGATGCACCTTGTGCATTGAAACTGACTCTATACTTCTCAGGTGCTTTGGACCATGAATAAAGCGTCATGCTTTTATCTGCTACGATAGGAAAATCAACTTCTTCTCCAGAATAACGCCATCCTCCTAAAATAAAACCATTTAAGGTTGTTGCCTTTATCCCTGGGTCATTAACCTCACTTCCCTTATCTACTGTTCTATCTATATACTGCTGAAGAGGATTACCGTTCTCATCATAGTAGCCTGAGCCTAAATTAAATCGGACATTGACCTTTACCTTCTCCCTTTTTATCGTTATATTCACCCTGCCGGATAGATACGTCTCATTCAGCACAGGGTTAACCTTGGGCTCTCCATTCTCATCTATTACGGGATTTCCCTCCCAGTCATATTCGTAGTATGGATACTCCTCTCCATCGATGATGAAGGAATAAACGTAAAGTGGATCGCTGCTTATAATCGAGCCAATAGGCTTTTCAATGTCAAATCCTTCGATTTGAATTTCATTGCCATCTTCATCCTTAAAAACTATGTTATTACCATTCTCTTCACTCTCAGGAGTCGGAGAACAGGAAAAAAGCAATACTAATGCAAGTGATATCAAAACGACGGAAAGCCAGGATTTTCTCATGGTATACCCCTATAATTCCTTGATGGTTAAAAAGTAGGGTATTTTTTTTTCCTGTCAACATTTACGTACTTTTAGACGATAAAAAAGCCTTCCCTTTATGTTTTTCGGGAAGGCTTCATGAATCATATCATCTTTATAATCTCTCTTGGCTTACTTCCATTCTGAGGTCCGACTATTCCATCCTCTTCCATTCTTTCAACGTACCTTGCGGCCTTGTTATATCCGATCTTCATGCGACGTTGCAGGTAGGATGCGGATGCGCTTTTCTTCTCATATACGATCTGCTTCGCCCTCTCATACTCCTCTTCCTCAGAGTCCATATAGGCAAAATCCTCATCGGCAAAGTCATCTTCTTTCTCGTCATGATCCTCAAAAATCGACTCATCAAGATAATCCGGCTCCCCGTTCATCTTGACCTGCTCCACTATCTTCTCAACTTCTCCATCCGAGAGGAACGCACCTTGGATTCTTAAAGTCTCTATGCTTGTTGGTGTCTTATAAAGCATGTCACCCTTTCCAAGCAGGGACTCGGCACCCATCTCGTCCAAAATGATCTTACTGTTCACACCGGAAGCGACTGCGAATGCGATACGGGACGGTATGTTGTTCTTAATCGTTCCCGTGACGACCTCGGCACTAGGACGCTGAGTGGCAAGTACAAGATGTATGCCGACTGCTCTCGCCATGGCTGTGAGACGTCCAACATAGTACTCGATGTCCTTTCCAATGGTACTCATCAGATCCGCATACTCATCCATTATGAGGACGATATAAGGAAGCTTCTCAGCCGCAATCCTCTCCCTCTTGAGTTTATCATTGAATGCTTCGATGTTCCTGACATTGAAACGGCTTATCATCTCATAACGCCTGTCCATCTCCTCAGTAAGCCATGCCAGTACCTTCTGTACCTTCTTACTGTCGGTTATTACAGGGGTAAGAAGATGCGGAATGCCGTTATAGATCTTAAGCTCTACGACCTTTGGATCTACCATTATCAAGCGTACATCACGGGGACTCTTGTTATAGAGAATCGTAGCAATAAGGCTGTTGATACCGACACTCTTACCACTGCCGGTACTACCAGCAATCAGGAGATGAGGGGCCTTTGCCACATTTATGCTGATAGGCTCACCGGTAATCGTGCGTCCAAGAATCATGGGCACGGCCATCTTTGAGTTCTCCTTATCCGCATTGAAGGCATACATCATATCCTTAAATCCGATCGTCGCACGCTTCGTATTCGGAACCTCGACTCCGACTGCCTGTTTTCCAGGAACTGGAGCTAGGATTCTTATGCTCCTTACCCCGAGCGCATACTGCAGATCATCATATCTTGCCTTTACCTTTGAAACAGGTACGCCATCGGCAAGTTTGAGCTCATACATCGTGACTGTCGGCCCTTTTACGATGTTATCCAGGCTGACATCAACTTTAAACTCATGGAGAGTATTCAGAATCTCATTTCCACGGGAGATGGTGAACTGGTCAATCTCCCTGTCCGCAGCAGGATAATCCACCAGGATATCAAGAGTAGGAGGAGTGTAACGCATCCTCGCCCTCTCCCTGATTCCAGTCATTCCCGCATCATTGGACTCAAGCCCTCCGATTCCAACGGAATAATAGATTTCGTTCTCCTGTTTTGGATCCACATAGTCTGAGCCATCATCGTATTTTCCCTTGTTCTTCTGGTCAACAGATTCGATTTCCTCCGCCTTAAGAGGTCTCTTAACTTCAGCAGGGGGAGCCGAGAAAGACGGCTCTTCCCTCTTTCTATCTGCCTCTTTGAATGGTACTTCATCAACTATAGGAGCAGCAGGAGCGGGTGATGAGACAAATGAAGGGGTGGCTTTTATACTCTCCCTCTTCATCTCATCAAGACGCTCTGAAAGCCTCCTCTTCTGCTGCTCCTCATTCTTAAAGGTAGAATCATAGCTGACGGAAGAAACAGGCTCCACAGGAGTCTTGGAACCGGAGAAAGGCATGCTGGGAACGTGTGATACATTCGCATTCTGATTGCTCGGACTCTTTCTCAGAGACTCAAACAGCTTATAGCGTGGATGGTCTTTAGAAAGATTGCTCGGTGCAAAATTCTCCTCACTCTTTTTAAAGCTATGGCTCTCACTCCTCTTCTCATCCAGACCTAAGATAGGGCTTGTCGGGCGTGGGGTATTCTTTGCCTCGAAATTATTCATGCTCTCTATCGTAGCCTCAAGGATTCCACCCTTCTTAAAATGGCTTCCAGCCTGAGCAGGATCATATTTCGGCGTATGCTGAATACTGAAATTATCCTCATCCTCATAAGTCATATCGGGAGCAAACCGGCTCTCATGAAGAGTGGACTCTTCATTCTCGATAAGCCCCATGGACTCTTTAAATCTCGTCTGAGGATCGGGAGATACCCTATCAAGATCCTCCGAGTGGTCGATCGTCTTAAGGCGTGGGATATCAGAAAACTCAGGAAACGATAGCGGCTCATCAAGACTTATCGCCCTCTTTGGTATGCTTATCTGGGCATTTAAATCCTCGCTTGAGAAGCTTTCCTCAACATCTTCTGTAACATCGGCCTCTTCTTTAGCCTTCTTCTTCGCCTCTTTTCTTAACAGCTTTTCTTCTTTCTTTTTAAGCTTTTTCTCTTCTCTCTCCGCCTCTGCTTTTGCTATGCGTTCAGCCTTCTCAGCCTCGGCCTCCGCTTTGGCATCGAGCTTCTGCTGCCTCTTTTCTTCCTTTCTCTTCTCTTTGAGGGCCGCCTTCTCCTCTTTTCTCTTCTCTTTTGCTTCAAGAGCCTTCATCTTCTTGCGGCTCATATAGCGCCCTTCTGTTTTTACTGGAATCTCATCATCTGCTGAGCCATCATTCGCACTTGAACGGATCTTAGCATTTCTCCTGCTGTTTAAGGCACTCGATACGTATAGAAGGACAAAAGCAAGAATTGCCTCAAGAAATATTAGAACACCAAGCAGAGGAATACGTGACGGGTCGATCCGACTCATCAGAAATGCAGGTGTTGCAAGCTTCATCCTAAGGTGAGTGAATGCTACAAGGGTAAAATAAACGAAGAAAAGATAGAATAGGACTATCAGGGTATAAGGTTTCCTCTTTCTGCAAAGAAGGATTGAAAGGGCCTCGAAAACAAGGAACACGCCTGGAATCAGGAGTGGATGTCTACCTAAGTCGAGAGCCAGATTGGCTATTGAGAACTCTATTATGCCATATAGAAACATGGGAAGTTCCACATAGCCGGAGACTATGAGAAATGCTCCATATACAAAGAGGAGCAGAGAAAACAAATTAGTAATAATGCCACCTTTCTTCATATTCACCCCTAAGTCAGAACAAGAAGGTTTCTTTTCTCCTCAAGAAATGGAACCTCCAGTTCAACAATCGAAGAAGATGGTGAATAACCCGTGTTCCTTAAATCCTTAATCTCCCTTTCTATCGAGTCCTTTCCCGCCTTATATAGGGCGATGCACCCGCCCTCTTTTTTCAAAGCGGACATATATGGATAGCAGTCCGAGAGGGGATGAAAAGCCCTGGAAGTCACTATGTCGAACTGAGCATCGATATCCTCGGCGCTCCTGGGATCGACTACGACATTCTCCAGTCCCATCCTTACGATGAGGCTCTTAAGAAAATTCACCCTTCTCGTCATACGCTCGCACAAGGTAATCCTTGAGGATAAGAAAACGGCCAGAACAAGTCCCGGGAAGCCCGCACCCGTTCCTAAATCAATTATCTCGGTTTTTCCTTTCTGGATGAAGTAAGCGAGAGCTGAAGCTGAATCAAGGACATGCCTTATGATTATCTCGGTTCTATCAGTGTTGGAGACAAGGCGGTATGCAGGATTGAAGAGCATTATCTCATCCACCATTGTCTCAAGCTGTCCCAATTGCTTAAGGCTGAACTGGATAGACAATCTTTCAAGTCCTTTTGCGAGAAGGTTATTTTCCACTTCTCACCCCCCGCAGAGCCACCTGCAGCACTGCTATATCCGAGACACGCACCCCAGAGATTCTTCCAGCCTGACCGACACTCTTAGGACGGATGGCTTTGAACTTCTCACGCGACTCCTGACTTAATCCATCTACACTATCATAATCGAAATCCTCGGGAATTGCTACACTTTCATTTTTCTCAAATCTGGCAATCTCCCTCTCCTGTCTTTTCAGGTACCCCTCATATTTGAGATCAAGCTCAACTTCCTCCTTGACCTCAGGTGAGAAGTTATTCGCATCAGAGGGCAGAAGGCTGTCTATAGTAACTTCAGGCTCTCTTATGAGTTCAAGCCCGTTTTTCCCCCTCTCCTTCCTCGCTTTTAGAAGCTCCTTGATCTCCTCCATGGCAAGTAGCTTCTCTTTTAACGCCTCCTTGCGCTCATCTGATGCGAGCGGAGATAAAGGTGTAAGGCGTGAGTCCGCATTATCATTACGAAGGAATAGGCGGTACTCGGCACGGCTTGTAAACATCCTGTACGGCTCCTTCGTACCCTTGGTAGTAAGGTCATCGATGAGTACCCCTATGTATGAATCGCTCCTCTTAAGTATGAGCGCCTCCTTATTCTCCAGGCGCAAAGCTGCGTTTATTCCAGCAATAATCCCCTGGGCGGCAGCCTCCTCGTAACCGCTTGTACCATTCGTCTGGCCTGCGATGAAAAGATTTTTAACAATCTTACTCTCCAGTGAGGGATAGAGATCCAAAGGATCCAGATAATCATACTCAACGGCATATGCAGGACGCATGATTACGACATTCTCAAGGCCTGGCAGAGTTCTTATGAACTCGTTCTGAACGCTCTCTGGAAGAGATGAAGAGAGTCCGTTCAGATACATCTCCTCACTGCCGACCCCTTCCGGCTCAACAAAGATCTGATGACGCTCCCTGTCCGGGAAACGTACGACCTTATCTTCAATCGACGGACAGTATCTTGGACCTTTTCCGACAATCTTGCCCCCATATAGAGGAGAGCGATGGATATTAGCCCTTATTATCTCGTGTGTTCTTTCATTGGTATATGTTATGTAGCACTTTAGATTCGGACGCTCTACCTTCTTCGTCAAAAACGAGAAAGGACGCATCTGCTCATCCCCATCCTGAACTTCAAGGCGGGAGAAATCGAGACTGCTCATCTTCACCCTTGCAGGAGTTCCTGTCTTCATCCTACCTACGCTGAACCCCTTTTTTCTAAGCGCATCCCCGAGTCCTTTTGCCGCCTCCTCACCAAGACGTCCCGACTCATGCTCATATTCGCCGATGAATATCTTGCCTGACATGAATGTACCGGTGGTCAAGATAACGACCTTCGAATAGATACTCCATCCCCTCTCCGTAACGACTCCGATAATCTTGCCGTCACGGACGATGATATCGACGACAGTATCCATGAAGAGCTCGAGATTCCTCTCTTTTTCAAGAGTTTCCTTCGCAAGCCTGGAATAGGAGAACTTATCCGCCTGAGCCCTATATGCCTGAACTGCGGGCCCCCTACGGCGATTAAGGATTCTGAACTGTATCATGCTGCTGTCAATCAGGTGAGCCATCTCTCCACCGAGAGCATCGACCTCCCTTACAAGATTGCCCTTGGCCAGTCCTCCGATCGCAGGATTACATGAAAGACGACCAATCGCATCAAGGCTCTGGGTTATCAAGAGGGTCCTAAAACCCATCCTGGAGACGGCAAGAGAAGCCTCTATTCCCGCATGCCCTCCACCAATTACTATCGCATCATAATCATACATAATATCCACCGGTTATTTTCCAAGACAGAATTTTGAGAAGAGGTTGTCGAGTATCTCCTCAGAGCTCACATCTCCGATAAGCGTATTAAGACTTCTTATCGCAGCTTGGAAAGACATGGCCATCAGATCGACACTCATATTACGATTAACCATGCTCTCTTTTAGAATATCCCGACATTCGATGAGTCCGTCCCTCTGCCTCTGACTGTCTATCATCACCCTTCCATCATAATCCTTATGACGGACAAGACGGCGCTCTATCTCATCGATAACTTCTTTTATACCTTCTCCCGTGACCGATGAGAACGAAAGACCTTCCCCTTTCCGTCCTTCATCAAGTTTTGAGTATATGATGATGGTCTTCTCATCACACACAGGGAGTGAATCATCACTTCCATCTGTTATATAAAGCACGAGATCAGCATCACGGATCAAGGTCTTTGAGCGCTCTATGCCTTCAGCTTCAATCTCCTCTTTTGCCACCCTCAGCCCTGCGGTATCAAAAAGGCGGACAGGGATTCCCCTTATCACGCACTCGGCCTCTATATAATCCCTCGTAGTCCCCTCTATCTCAGATACTATTGCACGCCTCTCTTTTAAAAGGGCATTGAAGAAACTGCTCTTTCCCGCATTTGTCTTACCGGCAAGAACTACTTTCGCACCCTGGCTATAGATTCTTGAAGATTCATAAGTGCCGATGAGATTGTCAAGAGTAGTCAGGATTGACCTAACTTCATCCTCCGGATATACCCAGTCCTCCAGAATCTCATCCTCGGCATAATCCAGTTGCACCTCAAGTGATGAGAGGATATCTATAAGTGCACTCTTCATCTGGCAGATAAGAGCGCTGAGATTACCGCCAAGACGATCTAAAGCGCTTGCTGCCGCTTCCTGGCTCTTAGCACTTACAATCTCCTCAACCGCCTCAGCCTCTGTCAGATCAAGGCGGCCATGCATGAATGCCCTATATGTGAACTCTCCAGGCAGGGCCTTCCTGAATCCAATCTGTTCAAGAGTGAGGGACAACCTGTTTATAAGGGGAAGAGAGCCGTGCATTGAAATCTCAACCGCCTCCTCCGATGTATATCCATGCCCCTTACGGTATACGGAGAGAACGACCTCATCTATCTTGCGCCCGTCTGTATCCAGCAGGTAGCCATGGCATAGCGTATTACTCCTGCTCTTAAGCAGCCTCTCGGGGGATGAGAAAATCCTGGAAAGCGCCTCTATAGTCCCCTCCCCGCTTGTCCTGACTATTGCCAGTGCCGCAGGGTAATAGGCCGTGGCTAATGCATAAATCCTCTCTTCTGTCTCATAATTTGCCATATCAAGGAATATTAAGGAATTACCATCCTTTTAGCAACGCTCTTGGCGTAAATTTATAAATGAAATATCCTTAACTCATGTTTGATTTCAGCATAGAGAGAAAAAGATCCGAACTATATATGAACATCAGGAAGTTCTTTTTAGAGCGTGGATATCTCGAGGTCTTCACCCCGACTCTATCAGATTCCCTGATACCAGAGCCGACGATAAAGAATTTTGAAACGACATTCATAAATGAATTTCTCACCCAGAGAAAACTGTATCTTATTCCTTCCCCTGAGATTTTCATGAAGCGCATGATAGCAAACGGATCTGGCTCCATCTTCCAGATAAGCCAGTGCTTCAGGAATGCAGAGCAGCTTGGCTCTCTTCATAACCCGGAATTTTCGATGCTTGAATACTATAGCATGGATTTTGATGAGGAGGATTCAATCGCTCTTACGATAGAGATGCTGAGAGAGACTGCCATCAAGGACTCAGAAAAGGCAATAAAAGAGGATCCTATAATAATGAGCGTGAGAGATGCCATCTTGGAATATTCCCACTTCGATCTGGATAAGGCACAGCAAATTGAAGCAATCAGAGAGATAGCAAAGGAGAAAGGACATGTCCTGCCAGAGGGTGAAAGCTGGGATGATACTTTCAACCGTATTTTCATCACCGATGTGGAGCCAAACCTTCCAAATGGCCGTCCTGTAATATTGAAAGATTACCCTAAGCAGATTGAATGCCTTGCTGCAAAGAAAAATGATTTCTATCGTGCCCGCTGGGAGATGTATATAAACGGGATGGAAATCGCCAACTGTTATAAGGAAGAGACGGACAAGAGAAGAGCGAGGGAGTATTACGAGAAGGAGTATGCAAAACTGAAGGAAGAAAGAAAGATAAGCAAAGAGGTAATTCCTGATGCGGACTTTTCATTCTGCGACATAGATATGAGACCATCAAGCGGAGTCGCTATCGGCTTAGACCGCCTCTTAATGGCAGAAACAGGCAAGACCGATATCGAAGAGGTTCTGCCATTTTCCTTTAGGAAGATGCTCAATGTATGAAATCTCCATCGATTCAGACGGCGCAGTAATCATACCGGAAAAAGTATTAGCACTCCTTGGCCTGAAAAAAGGAGACACACTTTCTCTCCAGGTTGAGGATGGCAAACTCATAATGGAGAGGAAGAAAAAGATTACAGAAGATGATTATGAGAGGCTCTTGGATGAGGCAAAAAAATATGCATCTATCATGGGGCTTGATGAAAACGATTGTTACCAGATCATTGAAGAATATCTGGCAGAAAACAACTAAAGCATTACCTTCTTTACTTTTACCCCTTCTTTCTGATATGTTATCTGTTGTTTGTATTTAAAATTGATTAATTTTAAGAGGTAAGATAATGATTAAAGCAGGACAGATTGAGAAAGGAACAGCCTTACTTATCAAGGGACAGCCATTTCTCTGCATCGAGCGTGAATTCGTAAACCCAGGAAAGGGATCCGCTTTCGTTCGTCTGAAGCTGAAGAGCCCAGCAACTGGACAGACTCTTTCTGAGACGATGAAGAGCCAGGACAACGCAGAGGACATCACGATTGAGGATAGGGATTTCCAGTACCTTTACAACGATGGTGAGAACTTCAGCTTCATGAACACAGAGAACTACGAGCAGATTGAAGTTCCAATGAAGAGTTTCGATGGCTATGAATTCCTTATGAAAGAAGGCGAGAGCTACAGAATTACGATGTGGGAGGATCAGGTTCTTGACATCCAGATCCCATCAAAGGTCGTTTACGTTGTAACAGAGACCGAGGATGCCGCAAGAGGTGATACGGTTCAGGGTGTTACAAAAGACGCTGTTCTCGAGACAGGCCTTAAGATCAGAGTTCCAGGCTTCATCAAGCAGGGAGAGAAGGTCAGGGTCAACACAGAGACAAAGGAATATCTCGAAAGGGTTAACGGCTAAGAAAGCAAAAGGCGGAATCATCCGCCTTTATTTTTTCAGAAAATTACAAGCCTTCAGGCCTCTTTCCTTATGTTCTCAATCTCATCCAGAGACAAGCCTAGAATACGCGCAACACGATCTGCAGGAAGTCCGTCAAAAAGCATCGCCTTTGCATTGCTGACGGTAGCCTCTCTTTTACCTTCTGCTATACCTTCAGCTCTTCCCTCAGCCATACTTTTCGCCCTTCCCTCGGCAAGTTCCTCTGCAAAATAGGCCTTGATATAATCGTACATACTGTTCCTAACTCCTCTTTCCTTTAAATATTCTACCACCTTTTTGGTTTTCAGCAACATCATTGACTGCTGTGAGTATTTCACGCTGAGATCCCTGAAAAGCGCATCACGCTCACTCTCTTTTCCTTAGGCAGACACAAAGGCCATGAATAGCAGTGCATCTTTTTCTGAGACTCTCTTTCCGCTCTCAGTGTCGAGTGCCTCAATTCTTATAATCTGTCTACCTTCTCCCATCACATCATGCTTATTGAGCATGATCACGCAACATCGTTTTCTCTCTTGCCAAGCACTTGCCGGCGCAAGCATCTTAGCCCCCAATAAATGCGTATGGTATAGTCCCCTCTCAACGCTCTCACCTTCCCTATAGCTATTCGGCTCGATGTCATATACGCATCCATCCTTTGCATATACAAGAACATCGGCTATGATATCCCGCCCTCCAGGGTTCATGATTCTGACCTGTGTCCTGACATGCTCCACGTCAACATCATCACCAGTGATAATAGAAATTATATATGAGGGAAAATCAGGGAAGCATTCACAGACTATTCTGAATGTGAAATCGCTTAAAAGCGTCTCTTCATCCAGTATCATTTTTACCTTGGAATCTACATCGTGCATATTAATATAGCTCCAAAAGGTTAATGATTGTTAAGTGTTTTTAAAAAAACACAAAATCAGGCAATGCTGAACATGATACCCAATCCGCTGTAGTCCTGATAATGAGGGAAGATAGGCGTCTGGTAGTAAACCCCAAGGGAGATTGAATAATATCTTACGATAGGAAGCTCCGTAACAAGCTTTGCCCTCACCATGAAGCCATTCTCATTCATGAATATGCCAGACGGCTCATGGTAAGAGGTAAACTGCATGAAATACCCGATATCCCCGGCGATATAGACATCAAAATTGCCTACCTCGAGGAATTTCCATCCTAAGGTAAGACCTGTTTCCAAATCGAACTCCAAAGGGGAGATGTATGTGTTTCCCATAGGTGTGAAGAAATAATCTCCTTGGAAATATGACTCGAAGCGGAAACGATCCGTCGTAACTCCCAGAGAAAGACCACCACCTACATTATAATCGCCTCTTAAAAGGGTTGAGCGGACAAAGACATCATACGAGAAATGTGCATCCGTCCAGAGTTCTGACCACCATGACTCGGGATTTAGAGATATCTCCTCTCCATCAGAGAAAACGGGAAACAATGGAATAAAAACGATGAGCAGAATTATTAAGAATTTCCTCATAAGACAACCTCCTTATCCCAGCCTTCAGGGAGATAAGAGTCAAACTCATAATCGGGAACCTGGCGGCCATTGAACAAATCCACTGAGAGATTTGGAGTCGTTGTCTCCATCTCGATCCTTCTTATACCCTTTTCCGTCATATACCAGTAATAGGAGTATTCATTGACAGCTCCTTCCACATCGGAGATAAGGGAATTGCCTAAGCTGGTATTATTGCTCTCCACATCGTAAAAAGAGATTAAACCACTTGCCTTCGAAAATGAATAGGCCTTCGTTTCATACCTGTACTTCCCCTTAAAGACAATGGTTGGATTACAATCACACTGAAGCAATAGGAACTCATTCGTTCCTTCAATGAATCTGATGTAAGCATAACTTCCCTCTGCATCCACATCGGACATGGCGAAAACGTAATCCCCTGTCAGATAATTCGGGATTGATCCAACGGAGCAGGAAGAGAAGCATAGTACAGCTGCCGCGAAAAACAACAGGATAAAAAGACTAGAAATTATTTTTAGAAGCCGTGACATTCCTCTGCACCTCCCCGTTTGAATATTTCATCGTAACAGAATAATCTCCTGAGAAAATCTTGTTGGTAACCTTCTTGGGAACGACTATCGTAGCAGGATAGAGGCCTGTAACTTCAATTGTTCCAGAAGCATCTCCCGTACCGCTTGCATTAACGACCATGTTATAAGAACCGTTTGCGATGATTCCATCAACCTCACCTGCATTCTCATATGCGAATGTGATATTTCCTCCAATTCCCTGCATCTTCGCGTTATATCCGATACGACCGTTATTGTACTCCGTGCTCTCATAGATGTAACCGTCGGTAAGAGCACCCATTTGGTCGCTGAGACTACTGCCGTTTCCAAGATCAATCTTTTTCTTTATCTCAGAGTTGCTCCATTTCTGTTTTAAATCAGGATAATCAGCATACTCAGGGCTGTTTATAAACTCCCAAGGTTTCAATGCAAACATCTCGAATATCTTGATGTACTTCTCAAAAGTCAAAGCGCCATAACCATTCTGCCCGATACTCCACTCACTGAATGAATAGAATTTATCGACACCTCGGATTTTATAGTTATACACTTCAAAATATGCCTTAGGTGCATAGCCTTTTTCAGTAAGATTAATTCTACCTGTCAGATTATCACTCGTATCCCTGAATGATGCGACATCCTCTCCATTTTCAGTTATTGAAACCTCATAACCGATGAAGTTATCGTTATCAGGAAGGACAAGGAATACTGGATATACCCCATCCTCTCCTGCAATAAGGGAGCTGTCATAATAGTTTGCCGTAACACTCACATCAGGTGCTTGAAGCTTATCGGTAATAGTAACGGACTCTGAGTATGCGGATATCTCAGATTCCTCATTCTTTACTGCGATACGGAACTCATTGACATTATCCGTATCAAATGAGGATACATAAGAAGAGAGCTCAGTGACGGCTACAGAATCTGAGAGCATCTTCCACTTGCCAATCTCTTCGGACAATGCATTATTGAATCTACCTTCTATCACATAGACCCAGTTCTGATTCTTAAAACCAACAGGACTTGCTATCTCAAGCTGTAACTCGTTTACTTCATAATCTGGTTTTATGGTAATATCCGTCGGAGGAGATATGATGGCTCCCACCTCCTCTTTCGCCTTGCCTGGGAATAAGATTGGACTGCCATTCTCATCCACACTTCCTTCGATATAGCAACTAGCATAAATTGAGTACGTATATACCTCATTGGGTTCAAGATTCAGCGTATCGATATATGTATATCGCCCATTCTCATATTCAAGACCGTCCTTGCCGTCCCTTTCGGCACTCTTGAAATTGATAATCTCAATCTCATCTCCATCCTTTGTTCTTCTCTTTATCGTCCACTGATAGCCAAGTTCCGGGTTACTTTCCAGATCAGTAAAAGCATCCCAGCAGATTTTAATGTTATTAGGAGACTCGTATTTTGATACTGTTACATTCTCTGGTTCTTTCGGAGCTCCAGGAACAAAAGTATAACCTGAGGCGTAACTGCTTCTATCACTTAAGATATTGTTTCCCACAGATCTGATAGCAAAATAAAGCTCCTTACCAGCCTGCTCCGCACTAGGACGGAAGGTAAGACCGATTTCTGGATTCTCCTTATTATAAGGAATATTCGAACTTAAAAGAGTCCAGTCCTCGATATTATCCTTCGTGATGTCATCGGTATAATAGACATCATATCCCCTGACTCCTTCAACCTGGGTCCATGTAAGCTCAATTCTATCATCATACTGTCCCTTGGTCGCAGTAATACTTAAAGGAGCGGCAAGAGTATAGCCCTCGACTATCTCGGACATCTTTCCTTCCGTGAAATAATATGTATCCGTATAACTGCTTCCTGCCTGAACCTTATAAAGGAACTTAACCCTGTCCTTGTTTTCTCCCGATGGAGAGACATAATTCTCATTTATGGTATCGATATAAACGGATTGCCTCTTACCCTCTTCCTCGACATAACCTATACGTGTCCAGATAAGCGAGGGCAAATCCACTTCAGCTAAATCCTCACTTCTGGATATTACAGAGCGATAGATATTATAGTAATCCGCACCTTTTACAGATGAGAAAGATATGGCAATCTCTGTAGTCGAGGCAGCCTTGGAAACCTTAACATTCCTAGGTGCCTCTCCTGTAAACACCTCAAACGATGAAGAGTTGAAATCCTCCCCTTCCAGCTCTACTATCTGCTCAGTCAGAACATTCCAGTTGCAGGAAGATAGGATGAAACACGTTAAAACCAACAATACAACAAGTAATATCTTCTTCATGCCATCTCCCTTTTTAATTCAACTCAACCTTCTTAATGAGCTTTGCATCACCCTGCTCAATCGGATTATAAGCCACACCACCGATAGTTACCGTATAAGTACCAGCACTACCATCTACATAGACATCGTTATAAGAGATGGATGCGCCATCGTAAGAGATTGTCTTATCTCCGATGATATTTGTTTTTTCTACTGTGACAGAGACTGTTCTGTTATTTGAGTCGTTGCCGATTCTTTCTAGAACATCTGTCCCTCTATAACCAGAATTTAAAGCACCACCATCATCTTTAGCCCATGTAGAAACATATGAAGAATTTAAAATAAAGCCATTGTAACTATAAGATGTCATTGTAATGGAACCTTGCTTCTGGGATGCCTCAGAACTATTCACAATTGTAATGTTTGTACCTGAATAAGTTTGCGGATTTGGATCAAACCAACCAGTAGTACACCACCAATCACCATTAAAATGTTCACTGCTGTTAGCTATTGTAAGCTCCTGAGATAACGCAGTATTTACAATATAAAGGTAATCATATATGCCTAAGGCTTTGTAATGAGGTTCATCGATACTACTTACAGCCGTAGTATCGGGACTGTTTATTTCTCTCCATGCCTGTAAGCTGAAATTGGAAATTGTGTAGTTTGCCATATCCTCAATTACACCGATATCTGCATTAACAGTTGCCTCTAAAGTGTCTGTATTGAGAGATACATATCCTTTTTCTGTGTTGCTTAGACCATTTGTCCAGATATTGCCGTCTCTTGTAGTTAATCCGTTAAGATCTACTGTAAAACCTTCGCTATCATGAGCTGCTGTAAGCTTATAAATGGAATTTGTTTCATCCATTTTGAACTTGATTACAAAATACGGATTAAGCTTTGTCTCTGATGCAAATGATTCCTCGACAGTGAAAACTACGGCATTTGAATTATATACATACCCAAGGTTGCCTTCCTCTGCTTTTGCAAACTGATTTTCAACTGCTTGTGAAGGCTCTATTGAATAGCCTGTCGAGTATTCACCGCTCTTGGCTTTTACCAGATAGTAATACTTATTCCCCGGCTCTGCCTTATTATCGATATAGGAGGTCTCAGTGCTAAATCCTATCTGATTGTAAGCAGAAACCTCTTTACCCTCTTCATATCTATAAATCTCATAGCCA
Organism: uncultured Spirochaetaceae bacterium; assembly: GCA_944390015.1. Taxonomy (GTDB): domain Bacteria; phylum Spirochaetota; class Spirochaetia; order Sphaerochaetales; family Sphaerochaetaceae; genus Ornithospirochaeta. Next base: position 6,532 of record CALXOL010000018.1, on the reverse strand, counting down.
GAGGCGTTATCCACTGCATTCCAACTAAGATTTATCTGACCTATCTCCCCTTTGGTAGCAGAAACACCTGTAACCTTCATGTAGCTTGCCTCACTCGAATATAGAGGCTCATCATCATACTCTTTGTCAGAAAGAGATAGGCGGAATAGATAATCCTTGCTCTGATCCAAACTTATCGCATACTGCCCATTCTCTGAGGAAACAACGATACCAGAAGGAGTCCAGTTTCCAGAAGTCATCTCCTTGTACTCTATCTCGAACACCTCTCGCTCTGGATATGCGATATATAAATTATTAACAATGATATTGATTGTATTGTCATTCTCATCACTGTTGGTAGCCATTACAAAAAGCCCTGGATTAAAGCCTAGCGCACTTGCCTTTGCAGTAAGTACGGTCCTGTATCCCCCTTCTGCCTCTGCAATAAGGGATATGTCATGACTCTCAACATCACTGAAACTGAGAATTAAACCATATGTACCGTCGCTGTTAAGAATAACATCGCTAACATCGCTCTCTTTTTCATCAATAACGTATTTATATGAGATATTAGAAACAGGAATCCCCAATTTTATGATTTCCCATTTAAGCTCTATTTTTCCAAGCCTTTCGGTAACTTGAAGATTCTCAATGATAGGCTCTGTTTTCAATTCAAGCTTATTACCTGCAATAGTTGCACCGTTATCAGAGGTTAGGGTGAAGTCTGTTCCAGATTTCCAATAGGCCTCTCCATCTTTTCTCATAAGAGTGAGTCTATATGAATATTCATGGCGCGAGTCTTCACAGCTGAAACAAGAGACAGTTTCCGTAAAGGATGCACTACATCCGCTCTCACTATCATTGATTGAGAGATCCAGTAATGAAACGGTAGACTCTATTGTATCGTTTGAATGCGTGACAGTCCTTTCAATTTTCCATTCGAGGTCATACTTCTCACCATAATTCCATGTAAACGTGATGTTGGCAGATGCGGAATTGACTTTGCTTATAGTTGCAATAGCATCCGTAACTTCAGGATCATCAAAGAGGTAAGCCTCACCGCTAAGATAGTATTCCTCTTCATTCTGAACATACATCAGCCCTTCTTCTTTTGCAGCATTGACTATTCTATAGATGTACCTCTTTCCCACATCCACATCATTATCTACAAAGGAACATATGCCATCCGATGATCTGCTTATCTTCTCATCATGAACAGCTGATGATATCTCATCGACAAGAGTCTCGAAATCAGAAGACCCGGATTCCGCCCTCTCGATTTTAAAATAAGAATTAGCTCCACCAGGTTCGAGGATCCCAGTCCACTCTGGAATACTCCAGGAGATTGTAATTCCATCGACAGAATCACCTTGAGTATATGTCACATTCTCAACAGCAGATGGAGTCTTGTCATTGGATACCAGCACTTCAAGAGTATTGCTTGTCACCTGGCTCTTACTTCCGTCACTGGCTGTTATCTCGGCCTTTATCTGGAACTCAAGAGTCGTATTCTGCGGCCATCTGTTTAAATTAAGAACTTCATTGAGCCATGGACCGTCTGTTTCATTACCAGTTTTCCTCTCTATTGGAATCCATGAATTCTCCCCTTTTATCCTGTATTCGATGGAGAAGTCAGCACCATAAAGCATTCTCTCTGGATCATCTACTGAAAAGAGCGTCGAACAGTTCCAATAAAGGTTTATCATGGTCTTCGTGATATACCCATGATAGAAAATATCTTCGCTGTGAGGAGCTATGGCACCTTCCACATAAAGGCTGGGAGAAGAGACCAACTGCTCTCCATCTATGGCACGATATGCAGTCACATAAAAATAGTAGCTGGTTCCAGAAGATAGATCTGCCTTGTAATTTGAAGTCAAATCAACGCTTACACTTGTACCTGTCACAGCTTTCGCTGTAAGAGGCATCTCCTTACCCGATGGATTGCCGGCATCAACATAGAAAACCCTGTAGGAATCTGCGTTCTCAACCGCATCCCATGAGACGATCAACTTGTCTCTAAGTCCGCTCGTAACCTGAACATTCTGGGGGATATCAGGAGCCCTATGGGGCTTAAGACCGCTTGGCGGTATTGAAGGTGGTGTCGCAGGGCACGATGAAAATAAAATGACTATCAAGATAGCCAATATATATGATAGCTTTCTCACTTGCTTTATGACCTCTTCTAAAAAACCAACAGAAAAAATATTTTTGTTGGTTTCACAACAGTAAACGATTAAATATGATTTTCGTTACATAGTCAACAAAATAAGGAAAAGAGGTCATTAATTTCTTACAAAAAAAAAAGAGCTTCCCTCAAAAGAAAGAAGCTCCTAAATGTTTTTTAGTCGTCTTCAGGCTCTCCCCTGTTGACCTTTCCCATCAGGAAGAACGCAACAAGCATGAAGCAGAGCCCATATAGGAAGAGCGCCGGATATCCCCATAAATCCGTAGCACCACCTGCCAGAGGCGGGCTGATGATGGATGCCGCCTGGGAGAAGAAATAGTATAGCCCGGTGTAAATTCCGATTGTCTTATAATCAGCCATCTGCCAGAGCATGGGGAATGAGTTGGTTACAACCGTTACCCAGAATATTCCAAAGAAGAAAAGAAGAACCCAGAAACTTAACAGTCTGACGGTCGCAGGGAGATTAGTCAGGAATGCCGAGTGAATGAACACAAGAAGTAACACAATCACGATTGCAATCAAGGCCATTCTTATAGTCTTCTTCCTGCCATGCTTATGTGCGAATTTTCCAGAAGGAACCGCAAAAATCGCATATGCGACTCCTACCATACCTGATGAGAGAGCAGCGGTTCCTGCGCTGGTACCCAATACCTCCGTCGTATATTTTCCTACGAATGGAAGTATCCCCTGATAGGCTATGAACCAGCAAAGGAGGGAAAGAAGTATGAAAAGAGCACTTTTCTCCTCTTCTGCTATTACAGCTTTCAAACTCTTTAAAATAGGTTCATTGTTCTTCTCCTCCCTGTCCTCTTTCGTGCTTACCTTGCTCTTTTTCTCTTTTACGAAGATAAAGAGAAGCACTACGGCAAGAATGACAAAGATAGAAGCAACGGGGAAAGCCAGTACCTTATCAACTCTTCCAAGTCCTGGAAGGGTCACATATACATCCATCAGCCGAGCAAGGAGAATCGTGCCGAGAATCGTGGCGATTCCCCCCATTGTATTGATCACACCGTTAGCCTCACTCCTTAAATCCCCTGGTACCATGTCCGGCATCAATGCGACGACAGGACCTCTGACTGCCTGCTTGGAGATGTTAAGCATGAATATCGTGATTACCAGGAGAATCAGACTCTCATATGCGGTAATAGGTACGAGAGCGAAAAATATCGCACTAATCGGCAGGAGCGTTATGATATAAGGCATCCTTCGCCCTATCCTTGTTCTCGTCCTGTCTGAAAGTGCGCTGAATATAGGTATCAGTATGATAGCCAGGATGTTATCTAGCGTCATAACCAATCCAATCAGGCTATTCTGTTCGATATAATATCCTAGGAATATTGGAACATAATTGTCATATAGGGGATCCATAAGCCCCATAGTGAAAAATCCCAACCCGATGAGGAATGTAGTAAGCCAGTATCCCTTCAGGCTTTTCTTTTCCTTCTTTACTTCTTCCATAATGCCTCCATACTAGAAGCTTACCATATACTCCTTGAAAAGAAGAAGGTAAAGTGCTAGAAAAATCTAGCAATGGCAGTATCAAATCTTGATGAATTAGGAAAAATAATCAATCTAACAGAAGATGAGAAAGCCTGGAGTGAAAAAGGCCCCAGCCTTTCAATGCTCATATCGGATAATATCCTGTCCCTGATTGATAAGAGAGATCCGAAAGACCCGATTAGAAGGGAATTCGTACCCACATGCAATGAAAACATAGCCAGCGAAGAGAGTATCGATCCTCTTGAAGAGGTCGCAAACTCTAAAACAAACAGATTGATTCACCGTTATAATAACAGAGCGGCCCTACTGGTTACATCAAGGTGTTTCGCATACTGCAGGCATTGCTTTAGAAGAAGGTTCACTTCGAATGACGACGGCAAGATTACAGAGCCGGAGTTGATGGAAGCTGCTAAATACCTTAGGGAACATGAGGAGATAAAGGAGGTCCTTCTGACCGGTGGCGATATGTTCACCTTAAATGACGGGGAAATCGATATGCTCCTAGGCACGCTTAAAGCGGCAAGGGAAGATATCATATACAGGCTATGCACAAGAGCACTACTTGCCTCCCCTGAAAGATTCACTTCTGAACTGATGGCAATCATAAAAAAGCATATGCATGGAGCACCTTTTCTTTTGATGTGCCAATTCAATCATCCAAGAGAACTCAATGATAAGGCGATAAAAGCCGTCAGTGCTTTTGTTGACATGGGGATACCTGCCTTCAACCAGGCTGTGCTTCTTGAAGGGGTTAACGATGATGTAGATGTATTAGAAGAACTTTCAAACAAGCTTCTATATAACAGAATAAAACCTTATTACCTCTTTCAAGGTGATCTGGTTGATGGAACAAAACATCTGAGATGTTCGCTGAAAAAGGGGCTTGAAATAGAAAAAGAACTGAGAAAGCGTCTTAGCGGGATTGCCATGCCGCAGTACACCATAGACCTTCCTCAAGGGGGTGGAAAAGTCATTCTGACAGAAAACTATGTCCTTGGACTGGAAAACGGAATGTGGAAAATAAAATCCCCCTTCCAAGGGAAGAGGGATTATCCAGAGAAATCAGAATCAGTCAACCAATGAATCAAGAATGCTTCTTATAGCATTGTTCCTGACATCTTCTCTGCTCTGAGAACCGAGCGAAGAAGTCTCATCGAAACTGAATACGGGATTAGAAACGACTCTTACAGGTTCAGCTTCCGCAACAGCCTCTTGCTCATCCTCATAAGAGCTTACCACGGGGATACTCTCCTCTACAGGAACGCTCTCCTCCTCAGCCTCTTTCTCATCGGCAACAACACTCTCGATATAGCCGATGTTCTCATCTACATATTTCTCGATTCTAGAATCAATCAAATCATTAGCATATGGAAGGTTCTCATTTACATATGCATCAATTCTAGAATCTACGAAGTCATCCGCATATGCGATATTCTCATCCACATACGCATCTACACGTTCTGCAACTATGTCATCAACATAGCCGATGTTCTCATCCACGTATGTATTGATTCTTGCATCGATAAGATCGTTTGCATATGGAAGATTCTCATTCACATACTCGTTGATTCCATCTGCCACGATTGTATCCACATAACCGATGTTCTCGTCTACGTATGTGTTGATTCTTGCATCGATAAGATCATTTGCATATGGAAGATTCTCGTTTACATACTCGTTGATTCCATCTGCTACGATGGTATCTACATAGCCGATGTTCTCATCTACATATGTATTGATTCTTGCATCGATAAGGTCATTAGCATATGGGAGATTCTCATTTACATATACATCGATTTCATCGTTAACAAATTCCTTTGCAGCAGGAATATTATCATTAACAAAGCTGTTAATTCTCTCATCGATAATATCCAATGCGTAAGGAAGGTTCTCATCAACATATTCCTGAATCCTTGCATCCATATCGGAAGTATCAGGATTCGTCACATATACAGAACCATCATCAGATACAATGTTCTCAAGAACATATTCATCAATAATATCGATTACAAGATCTTCTGCGTATGGGAGATTCTCATCCACGTATGCATTGATTCTATCATCCACGATTGTATCTACATAGCCGATGTTCTCATCCACATATGTATTGATTCTCGCATCAATGAGGTCATTAGCATATGGGAGGTTCTCATTTACATAGACATCGATCCTTCCATCGATTATTTCATCGACATATGGAAGATTCTCGTTTACGAATGCATTGATTCTATCATCTACGATTGTATCTACATAACCGATGTTCTCATCTACGTATGTGTTGATTCTCGCATCAATGAGGTCATTAGCATATGGGAGGTTCTCATTTACATAGACATCGATCCTTCCATCGATCATTTCGTCAACATATGGAAGATTCTCGTTTACGAATGCATTGATTCTATCATCTACGATTGTATCTACATAACCGATGTTCTCATCTACGTATGTGTTGATTCTCGCATCAATGAGATCATTAGCATATGGGAGGTTCTCATTTACATACACATCGATCCTTCCATCGATTATTTCATCGACATATGGAAGATTCTCGTTTACGAACGCATTGACCCTATCATCCACGATTGTATCTACATAACCGATGTTCTCATCCACGTATGTGTTGATTCTTGCATCGATGAGGTCGTTAGCATATGGGAGGTTCTCATTTACATAGACATCGATCCTTCCATCGATTATTTCATCGACATATGGAAGATTCTCGTTTACGAACGCATTGATCCTATCATCCACGATTGTATCTACATAACCGATGTTCTCATCTACATATGTGTTGATTCTTGCATCGATGAGGTCGTTAGCATATGGGAGGTTCTCATTTACATAGACATCGATTCTTCTATC
>CALXOL010000017.1 GCA_944390015.1 uncultured Spirochaetaceae bacterium | reverse complement strand
CCTATGGTTTCTTTTTTCCGACCTCGATTGGTTTTATTTTCCCGTCTACGGGTGGTTATTTTGAACCGACCCTAACAAAGGAACTTCCAATGCGTGGACAGGAATTCATCTTATATCCGTATGAGAAAGGAAATAAAGTTGAGGAAATATTTAAGAATATCATAGCTTCTCAGAAAGAAAAATTTCTAATTAATGGGAGCAACTAATTTTAATAAAGTTCTATTAACGTATTTCTAATTTAGAAAGAATGTTTCCTTTACTGCTTATATACTTAAATTTTGATTGAACCAGAATCGCAATGGATCCATCCTATTATGCAGGGGGAAATATTTTTCTCTTCTCCAATTGACATAGTGGTAATTATCGTATATAAGATATACGGTTTTCTAGGGAATCAGATATATACAAATCCTTATTATGGGAAACTTTAAAGGTATGTAAGAGAAACTCTTTTTTCCATGGTTGGGTTTCTTTTAAATATTTTATCGAATGGTCGTTCGATTATGTTTTGCCCCTGATTTTTCTTTCCTCCTTTTATTTTTTTCCTAGGGGGCAAAACAGAATTTTTTCACTTCTTTTCTTGAAAATAGAAAATCTCTTTAAATAAAATGAAATGTATGCAGTACTTGAGTTTCTATTTATCTCCCTTGGGTCACATGTTTCTTACTTCTGATGATTACGGACTGACATCGGTTGGGTTTTCCAACCAGCGATTCTCTTATGAAGATAAGAAAGAGGAAATAAAAGAAGAAGAGTGTGCCTTTATAAAAGAGGCAAAGAGATGGCTCGACATCTATTTTTCTGCAAAAAAACCAGATTTTACTCCTCACATGCATCTATTGGGAACGGAATTTCAGAAGGCGGTATGGTCTCAGCTCCTTTTAATCCCTTATGGAAAGGTTGTTACATATGGGGAGATTGCGGACCAAATCGCAAAGGAAAAAGGAATTGAGAGGATGTCCGCTCGAGCAGTCGGAGGAGCTGTGGGGCATAACCCGATTTCGATAATCGTACCCTGCCATCGTGTGATTGGAAGCGGAAACAATATTACAGGTTATGGGGGAGGAATAGAGCGTAAGAAAAGGCTTCTATCGCTTGAAGGCTTTAATACATCTATTCTTAAGACGCCAAAGAGTATGCCACATTTCTGCTCAATTCCGATCCTCTGAGTCTTCTGGCAGCAGTACTTTTTTCATTAAGCTTTTTTTCCCGCACTTAGGGCATTTCATCATGCGGTCTCTTCCTATATGCGGAGCCATCAGGACGCAGTTGAAATCTGGAACATATCTATGATGGCAATGCCTACATTCGTAGTATCCAGCGTCTCTCTCGATCTTTAATGCGAAATAAATCCCCACTGAGAGTATTGCGAGCGCAATTAGAATCAGAAAGAACATGAGTGCGGTTCCTGGAATCAGGAATGCTGCAATGAAGATAATAGTGAGGGCGGATACTGTGGCTAGAACGCCTATTACCGTCTCCAGTTTGAGGAGGTATCTATTGTTATCTTCTTCTCTTTTCCTTATTTCCAGAATGAGTTTTTCCGCCTTTTCCTTATAGTTCTCTTCCATTGTTTCTTCTCCTGTAAGCAGTTCCGTAATACTTATGCCTAGTATGTTGCATAGTTTCAGCATTATTGATGCATCTGGAAGGGCAAGACCCCTTTCCCATTTTGATACCGCTCTGTCCGTAATTCCAAGGTATGAGGCAAGGATAGTTTGGGTAATGTTCTTCTCCTTCCTCTTTTTTGCTATCAGAACACCTGTTTTCCTTTGATCAAGCATGGACTTTTTTCTCTCCTTGCCTCTGATTATATAGAAGTATAGATTATTTCCAACAAACCATTGGTTGAGTTATGAAAAAGGAGGCCTTTCGACCTCCTCTCTCATTCGTCTCTCAAGGCATTAACGACACCTTGGTATTCTTTTTCAAGTTCTAGAAAAGCCGGCATCTCCTTAAGTCCCTTAGCATTCTCCAGCTCTCCAGCTTTTTTAGCCAAGGTATTAAGACCTACTTTTTCTGCGGCCTTCTTAATCTTATGCGCCCTTTTTATCACCATCTCGGAGTCTTTCTGCTCTATGGCTTTCCTAAGCTCGTCAAAGGCTGTGTCCTTCTCAAAAGAAGCGAGCTTCTCCTTTAACATACCGATATCCCCGCCATAGTATTCAAGGGCATTTTCCCAGTCCAGTCCTATTTTTCCTGCAATAGCTTTAATGTTCATTCTTCCCTCATCAGAACAAGATGTCTATTATACCTTTAATAGTAACAAAAAGAATGATAAGAGGCAGTATGTAGGCACAGTAGAATCTGAGTTTTGATGGGAATTTCAGTCCATCTCCCATATCTGCCGTCTTAATGAACTTATCCCAGCCCCAGCCATAACGGGATGTACAGAAGATGACCATTACAAGAGAACCGAGAGGAAGTAGGAGGTTGGAGACGATGAAGTCCTCAAGATCCATTATTCCAGTGCCTTCTCCAAATGGAGTGAATCCCGACCAGATGTTATAGCCGAATATGCAGGGCAGGATCAGAATTAAAAAGATTACGATATTGAGTAAAGTCGCTTTCTTTCTGCTCATTCCCCTTATGTCCATCCAATAAGAGAGTATGTTCTCAAATACGGCAATAAGTGTCGTAAGTGCGGCAAAGGACATTGCAAGGAAGAAGAGGGTTGCCCATAATACACCGCCAGTCATCTTTGCAAATACGTTTGGAAGTGTGATGAACAGGAGACTTGGGCCGCTTCCCGCTTCAATTCCGAAAGCAGAGCAGGCTGGGAAGATGATGAATCCCGCAAGAAGAGCGATGGATGTATCAAGGCAGACTATCCTGATGCTTTCTCCCGTAAGAGACCTCTCCTGACTGAAGTATGAACCCATGATGGACATTGCTCCGATTCCAAGCGATAGGGTGAAGAATGACTGTCCCATTGCTGCGAATATCGACTCTCCTAGTCCGTACTCAACCAGATTGCTGGGATCCGGTTTGATGAAGAAGAGTAGTCCTTCCTTTCCTCCTTCAAGTGTTACAGAATGAATAGCAAGTGCGACCATGAGGATGAAAAGAAGAGCCATCATTATTTTCGATATCCTCTCAACTCCGTTCTTAAGACCCATGACGGCAATTGCTGCTGTTATTAAGAGTGCCAAAGCTCCCCATCCGAACTGTCTGAGTGGGTGAGCAAGGAGATCCTGGAAGAAAGAGTTCACCTCTGCTGTCCCAAGGGCTTGGAACGTACCTGCGATTGAAGAGAGGAAATAATAAAGCAGCCATCCTGTGATAGGAATGTAATAAAACAGGAGCATGTAGTTGCCTATAATGGCAAACGGTCCTGCGATATGCCATTTGCTGCCTTTCGGTTCCAGATTTCTGTATGCTCCGACGATGTTCTGCTTTCCGCCCCTTCCAATTGAGAATTCCATCACCATGATGGGCAGTCCCATTATAAGGAGGAAGCCTAAGTATATTAGTACGAATACAGCTCCACCGTAACGTCCTGTTATATATGGGAAGCGCCATACGTTTCCCAGTCCTATGGCGCATCCTGCTGAAAGCAGTATGAACCCTAGGCGAGAAGAAAGTGTCTCTCTTTCTGCCATTTTTTTTCTCTCCCGATTATAAATTATATGTTGCGGCCTGGATATTGAGGCTCAGAGGTATAGTTTATACCTAGTTTTCTCATTCCGTCGATATCTCCAGCCGATGGAATATGCGTAAAATGCACATCACTGTCCCTTAGTTGCATAAGGGCCTCGGAGGCGTTCTTTGCATTCTCATCGTAGATTCCAGAGATTGAGAGTGCTATAAGAATCTCATCAACGTTCAAAGATACTCCTTTGCTTGAAAGGATGTCTCTCTTTGTATGCGTGACGGCTTTAATGACTTCATTATGAATCAGATCGATATCCTTATCTATCCCGATAATGGCTTTTAAGGCGTTGAGAATCAAAGCCGCGCCGGCATGCATCAGGTTTGAATTGTGTGCTGTTATGATTCTTCCGTCCTCTAACTCTATCGCCGCTGCACATACCGTTCCGTCATCTTTTCCCTTATGTGCTTCGATTGCCTCTTTTAGTGCCTCTCTGGCGGGAACGACGGTTGGCCGGTCTTCTTCCTTCAGGTGCGCCTTATCTAGGAGAGCCAAGGCCCTGTTGTACACTTCCTTTGAACATATTCCCTGAAGATAATCCGTTTTTGTATGGAAAACTCTTCTTATGATTTCCATGTTCGCAGCATGACGGCAGACCTCATCGTCGATGATACCGAAGCCACACCTGTTGACTCCCATATCTGTTGGACTCTTATAGATGCACTCCTCTCCTGTGATCTTCTCAAGAATTCTTTTGAGGATTGGGTAGGCTTCAAGATCCCTTGAATAGTTGACTGTTACCTCAGAGTAAGCATCATGGTGGAAGTGGTCAATTAAGTTCACATCCCCGATATCTACCGTAGCCGCCTCATATGCGATATTAACTGGGTGGTTTAGCGGAAGATTCCAGATAGGGAATGTCTCAAGCTTCGCATAATTTGGTCTTTGTCCCATCTTCGCCTCATGATACATCTGATTAAGACATGTGGCGAGCTTTCCAGAACCAGGACCAGGAGCGGTGACTATTACGACAGGAGCATCGACAGGAATGTATGGATTCTTCCCGTACCCTTCCTCTGATACCACGACATCGATGTCCGAGGGATAGCCCGGGGTTGCAGTATGCTCATAAACCTTTATTCCTCTTTGCTCCAGTTTCCTTTTGAACTGGACGGCTGCTACCTGGTTTTCAAACCTGGTAATTACGACTTTATCGCATTTAAGTCCGTATGATGCGAAGTCATGAATCATCTTCAGTACATCCGCATCATAGCTGATGCCGAAATCTCCCCGGATTTTTCTCTGCTCTATGTCCCCTGCATAGATGCAGATTATTATATCAAGATGTTCCTTAAGTTCTTTGAAGACCTTCATCTTGTTATTCTCATCAAAGCCGGGAAGGACTCTTGATGCATGCTTGTCGTGAAGCAGTTTGCCTCCGCATTCGATATAAAGACGACCTGAAGAGGTTTTAACCCTCTCCAGGATGTACTTGGTCTGTTCTTTTATGTACTTTGCACTGTCAAAGCCAATCTTATGCATTATACGTAACCCTGAGCAATCATAGCTCTCGACACTTTCATGAATCCTGCGATATTTGCTCCATCGATGAAATTGTCTTTTGTGGAGTAAGTCTCTGCAGCCTCGCTGATATTCTTGTAGATGTTGTTCATAATCGCCTTGAGTTCCTGATCAACCCTCTCCGGTGTCCATCTAAGGCGCTGTGAGTTCTGGCTCATCTCAAGACCTGAGACCGCTACACCTCCTGCGTTTGCCGCTTTTGCTGGGGCAAGCAGCACACCGGATTTCGTGAGAATCTCCTCACTTTCCATTGAGCATGGCATGTTGGCACCTTCTCCTACGAGCTTGATTCCGTTTTTTACGAGATTCAGTGCATCCTCTTTGAGAATCTCATTCTGGGTTGCGCATGGGAATGCATAATCTGCCTTGATATCCCAGATTGGATTAGGCTCATTTGGATTTCTTTCGATGTATGGAACCCCGTATTTCTCGGCATATTCCTTGATTCTTCCTCTTTTAACGTTCTTGAGCATCTTAACAAAGTTAAGCTTCTCCCCATCGATTCCAGCCTCGTCTATGATCATGCCGGAAGAGTCAGAAAGTGTTATTACCTTTCCTCCAAGAGCGTTGATCTTCTCCACGGTGAACTGTGCGACGTTTCCACTTCCTGATACTAGGCACTTTGCTCCGTCAAAGTTCATCTTCTTATCGCGCAGAATCGCTTCGGAGAGGTAAACCAGACCGTATCCAGTTGCTTCTGGGCGTATATATGATCCACCATAGTCAAGACCTTTTCCCGTAAGTACTCCGCAGAACTGATTCCTGATTTTCTTGTACTGTCCGAAAAGATAACCGATTTCTCTTGCTCCGACTCCGATGTCCCCTGCAGGCACGTCCGTATCCGGGCCAATGTGGCGGCATAGCTCCGTCATGAATGACTGACAGAAGCGCATTACCTCGTTATCGCTTTTTCCTTTTGGGTTGAAGTCCGAACCACCTTTTCCACCACCCATTGGCAGGCCAGTAAGGCTGTTCTTGAAAACCTGCTCGAACGCAAGGAATTTCATAATTGATAGATTTACGGAAGGATGGAGGCGAAGTCCTCCTTTGTATGGTCCTATAGCAGATGACATCTGAACTCTGAATCCCCTGTTTACTTGGCAGATGCCCTCATCGTCTACCCATGGAACACGGAACATGACGATTCTTTCCGGTTCTACCATCCTCTCAAGAACCCTGTGGTAGGTTACCTCTGGGAGCTGGTCAATGATCTTGTCAATGGAAAGCAGGAAAGTGTAAACAGCCTGCTGGAATTCCCTTTCTCCCGGATCCCTTGCCAGGACCTGCTGATAAACCTGTTCTGTCTGGCTATGCATAATCTTCCTCCTCAAAAAGAAAATAATTGATGGAATTATAAGATAAAGACAGTTTTTTTTTAAAGTAATCAGATTATGATATTACAAAAAAAGAAAGATTTTCTTTCCCTCCCTCAATCTTTTTCTTCATGTGCCCTCCCATGATTTAACAAAGATTCTCTTTTTGATAATATTTCATATGGTTAACGAGATTTTCACATTCAGTATAAGGCCGGTTAACCAGAATGCGGTAACGTGAGAGTAAATGTCTTTTTCGGAGGTGGCTCATATGAAGAAAATACTGGTTTTCCTTTTGGCAGTGCTTACTCTTACCTCATGCGCTAAGAATGAAGATAGCTCAAGTACTGAAAGCCTTGGTAGGAACAATGAAGGAGTAAGCCTTATACGCCTGACCATGCCTTCTGAACCAGATAGCCTTGATCCCTATATATCAACTGCCAGTGATACAGAGGCGGTGATGCATAACGTCTATGAAGGGCTTGTCCTTTTTGATGAGAATGGTTCGATTATCCCTGGTCTTGCAGAGAGCTGGGAGATAAGTGATGATGGCCTTGAATATACCTTCCATCTGAGGGATGATGTCACATTTCACAGCGGAGAGCATATGGATTCTGCGGATGTCGCATATTCATTCGAAATTATATCAGGTCTGAGTACTGGGGAGCCGATTTCTTCCAGATTCAGTACTATAACAGCGATTGAGACCCCTGATGAATACACTGTGATATTGAATCTGAGTGAGCCTAATGCGGCATTTCTGGAGGGCACAAGGGTTGGTATAATCCCTGAGGGATATACGGATAGTGCGACTGCTCCGATTGGAACGGGACCGTATGAATTTGTCGAATATACCCCAGGGCAGCGTATAGTGCTTGAAAAGAACGATGAGTATTATGATGAAAGCCGGATGGGTAGTATAGATAGGGCGGAAATATATATCATGTCGGATGAAAGCGCTATTGTAACAGCTCTTCAGTCGGGACAGCTTGATATGGCTCAGGTAACGGGATCCGATGCAGAGGTCTTGAACAGGAATTTCACGATCCATTCAAATCCCCAGAACATGGTATGCCTTTTTGCTTTGAATAATGCAATTGAGCCATTTAATGATATAAGAGTCAGAATGGCGCTTAATTATGCGATAAACAAGGATAACATCATCTACGGTGCATTCGATGGTTATGCTACGAGATTGGATTCTAATTTCTCTCCTGTTATGGCTTCTTATTATAACAGCGATGTTGAGAACTTCTATCCGTATGATCCTGAAAAAGCGATAGAATTGCTTAAAGAGGCTGGATATACCGATGGTTTCTCTTTTACCATAACGGTTCCGTCGAACTATCAGCAGCATGTCAATACCGCACAGATAATAGCAGAGGATCTTAAGGCTGTTGGTATTAAAGCCGGGATTCAGCTCGTAGAGTGGGGAACATGGCTTGAGGATGTCTATTCTAATGGAAATTACGAGACGACAATAATCGGGCTGACTGGAAAACTGGATCCTTATGAGATTCTAGTACGTTTCGTCTCTGATTTCAGACGTAATTTCTTCCATTACAATAATGGGGAGTATGATAAACTGATAAAAGAAGCGATGGTTGAAACTGATGAAAATAAGAGAGCTGAACTTTATAAGGAATGCCAGATGATCCTCACTGAGGATGCCGCATGTGTCTGGACGTGTGATCCTAATCTCGTAATTGCGATGAGAAGCGATTTGAAAGGCTATAAATCCTATCCTCTGGCGTTTACGGATTTAAGTGCTCTCTATTATGAGGAATAGATAAGTTGAGATACTACCTGCGTAAGCTCATAGGTCTTGTCGTAACGCTGATTCTGGTCTCCCTGGTCACGTTCTTCGTCTTCCAGATTCTTCCCGGGGATCCTGCTTTGATAATCCTTGGTCTGGATGCGGATGTTAATCAGATAGAGGCCCTTAATCGCACTCTTGGCTTGGACAGACCGCTTACGGAGCGTTACATATCATGGATAAAAGGGCTATTTAATGGAGATCTTGGTATTTCAATCAGATATAATCAGAGTGTTTCTTCCTTGATAGGACAGGGGCTGAAGGTTACAGCCCTTCTTGCTCTTTATAGCATGATCTTTACTGTTGCAATTGGAATTCCCGTGGGGCTTTTCCTTGCATCGCACAGTAGGAAAAAGTATTCAATACCTATTTCCATTGTTTCTCAGCTTTCCCTCTCCATTCCCTCTTTCTGCATGGGAATATTGCTGATAAGCATATTCTCAGTGCGATTGAACCTGCTTCCTTCCATAGGGTATACGCCGATATCAGAGGGGTTTTTCAAATCTTTTAAATCCCTGCTTCTTCCTTCTCTTTCAATAGCACTTGGATCAAGTGCGATATTGATACGCTATGTGCGTGTCTCCGTTTTGAAGGAGATGGGAAAGGATTATGTGCGCACCGCCCGCAGTAAGGGACTTTCTAAAAGGCGCATAATGTATGCCCATGTCCTTAAGAACTCCCTGATTCCAGTCATAACGATACTTGGACTTCTTACTGCGGATATCTTAGGAGGAAGCATAATCATTGAGAACATATTTTCTCTCCCTGGCATTGGGAGGCTTATAACCGTCTCCATATCAAGCCGTGATCTTCCTCTCATCCAAGGACTTGTACTATACCTCTCTTTGATTGTTGTAATATGTAATTTCATAGTTGATCTCGTCTATTCGCTTGTCGATCCGAGAATAAGGCTGAGGTAGGTATGAAGAGATATTTCAGCAATCCAAGTTTCCTTATAGGTTCGATAATCCTTTTTATGATGCTCGCGCTTCTTGTCATATCATTTTTCCATACCCCATATGATGTGACGGCGATGGATCTTGCCAATAAGCTTGCAAAGCCGAGTCAGGAGCATTTCCTTGGTACCGATCAGTTTGGCAGGGACATTTTAAGTCGCGTAATGAAGGGGATAGAAGTTTCTCTTCTCATCGGATTCATGGCAGTTTCATCCGGCCTTCTCTTTGGCCTTTTGATAGGATCCTTCTCTGGATATTTCGGCGGGAGGTTGGATGAGATTATCATGAAGATAATCGATACCTTGATGGCATTTCCAGGCGTCCTTCTTGCCATGATGCTTATTGCCGTATTCGGCAATGGACTTTTAAATACGATAATAGCACTCTCTGTCATGGCAGTTCCTCGTTTTGCAAGAATAACCCGTAGTGGATATATGGAATTAAGGGATTCTGATTTCGTTAAAGCGGAGAGAATAAGAGGAGCTGGAAGCCTTAGAATCATGTTTTCGCATATTCTACCGAATATAGTAAGCGAACTCTCAGCCACAGCCTCCCTATCTTTTGCTTCCGCAATCATGTCTGAAGCTGGATTGAGCTATCTGGGGCTTGGTATGCAACCACCATCTCCAAGCCTTGGAATAATGCTCAGTGAGGCTCAGGATTACATGCTCAGAGCTCCTTGGTATGTCCTAATACCTACCATTACAATCGCCCTCCTTGTAATCGCATTCAATCTTATAGGAGATGGTCTTCAGGAGATGAATGGAGGTGTCAAATGAGTCTTCTCAGCTTAAGGGATTTCACATTGTCATTTAACGAAGGGGGGCGTTTGCTGAATGCAGTGAAGAATATCTTTCTCGACATAGAGGAGTCCGAGATGGTTGCCCTTATTGGAGAATCCGGGTGTGGAAAAAGTGCCACCGCACTTTCCCTCATGGGCCTTTCAAATGATGATGCGGAATATACTGGGCACATATTTTTTGAAGGAAAAGATCTTGCAGTGTTTGATGAGAGAGAATGGCGAAGTATAAGAGGGGAGCGCATCTCCATGATTTTCCAGGAACCTATGACCGCTCTTAATCCTCTTTTGAGAGTTGGACCACAGATTATGGAAATGCTCCTTGTGCATCAGCGGATTGACAAGAAAAATGCGAAAAAGATGGTTCTTCAAATGCTTAAAAGCGTGAATCTTGCAGATGAGGAGAGGATTTATAAGAGCTATCCCCATCAGCTTTCAGGCGGGCAAAGGCAGAGAATCATGATAGCCATGGCTCTTATAAACAATCCATCGCTCTTGATTGCGGATGAACCTACTACCGCTCTTGATGTAACAATACAGGCTGAAATAATTGATCTGATAAAAAGAATGAACGAGCAGAAGGGGACTGCGGTTCTTCTTATCTCCCATAACCTCTCTTTGGTTAAGGGACTTACAAAGAGGGCGTATATCATGTATTCGGGCTCAATCGTGGAAAGTGGTAGAACTGAGGATATTCTCTCATTCCCGATTCATCCATATACTCGTGGCCTGATAGCCTCCATTCCAAATGTAAAGAATAGGGGAAAGAGGCTTTATTCGATTGCGGGAACAGTGCCTTCTCTTGAAGAGAGAAGTAACTGTGGCTGCCCGTTTGCCCCACGCTGCACCATCAGATCGGATAGATGCTTTTCTAATTTTCCTAAGCAAAAAGACATTCAGGGGCACTCTTATTCATGTTTCTTTTCCCCTGATGAGATAGAGGAGAGGATGAATGGATAGCCTTTTAAAGCTTGATGGTGTCTCTAAGGAATATAAGAGTGCATATGGCCGGGTCAGGGCATTATGTGAGAGCTCTCTCGAGATAGAGAGAGGGGAGATTCTCGGACTTGTAGGAGAGTCTGGTTCAGGAAAGAGCTCCATGGCGAACATCATCGTCCGTCTTATTTCTCCCGATAAGGGAAAGATTGTATTTAACGGGGTTGAAATCTCATCTCTTTCTGCCAGAGCCTTCAGAAAATTCAGAAGAGAGATTCAGATGGTATTCCAGGATCCATACTCATCCATAAATCCCAAAAAGAGCATAGGATACCTTTTAAAGGAGTGCCTTAAGATTCATGAGAAAGGCATGAGTGATGAAGAGATGGAGAGGAAGGTTTCGGAAAGCCTTGATGAGGTTGGCCTTGATTCTTCTTATGCAAAGCGCTATCCTGCAAGCCTTTCCGGAGGACAGAGGCAGAGGGTTGCCATCGCCCTTGCCCTTATCATCAGACCAAAGCTGATAGTCCTTGATGAACCCGTTTCCGCTCTTGATGTCTCTGTCGAGGCCCAGATTCTCAATCTTCTTCTTGATTTGAGAAAAAAGCATGGGCTGACATATCTTTTCATTTCCCATGATTTAAATGTTGTCTCATATATCGCAGATCGTATTGCGGTGATGTACCTGGGCTCAATTGTCGAGCTTGGGAAAACAGAGGATATCCTTGGTGCCATGGCCCATCCTTATACGAAAGCGCTTTTTGCCGCTTCTTCGGATATCTCTGCAACACTATCTGGAGAGATCCCCAGCCCGATGAATCCTCCTTCAGGATGTCCGTTCCATACAAGATGCATATATGCAAAGGATAGATGCAGGGTAGAAAAACCATCTTTATCATTACTTTCGTCCGGTCATTTTGTCTCATGTCACTATCCTTTAAGAGGTGGAGAAAAGAATGAAAATAGCTGCGGTATCTGATTTACATCTGGATATAAACAGAAATTATCCAGTTCTAAGGGTTCTTAAGGATGAGGTGGAGAAAAGTGGTGCTTCATACCTTCTTGTTGCCGGTGATATAACGGAGGATTTCCGTCTTGCAAGTGCTACTATGAAGGAGCTTGATGAAAATTCATCTTTTTCTGTTCTATATGTGCCTGGAAACCATGATCTCTGGTCGCCGGAGCCAAGCAGATACAAAATCGATTATATCTATTCGTTCTTTAAGGACGATGAGAGGTGCCTTTCTGGAAAAGAGTGGGTCGATGGTGATGTTGCTTTCATCGGTGATGTAGGTTGGTATGATTACTCATTCGGCAATCATTCGCGTTTTACAGATGATATGTTTGAAAAGATGAGCTATATGGGACGCACCTGGCAGGATGGTATAAAAAATCCTTGGACAAGGGACAATAGGAGAAGATGCTCCTTGCAGCTTGATAGTATTGAAAATAGCCTTAAGCGAGTAAAGGATAAGAAAATTATTACCGTTACACACATGCTTCCCATAAGAGATTTCACGGTCCAGGATGCACGTCCTGAATGGGAGTATTTCAACGCATTCCTTGGTTCCACCAGCTTTGGCAAGATGTTTGAGGACAATAAAGTGTGCTATTCAATCTCTGGGCATGTACATTACAGGAAAGAGGTGGAAAAGAGTGGTGTGAACTATATCTGTCCATGTCTTGGCTATTACAGTGAATGGAAGTTCGCAAAAGGACATGAGACTGATTTACTCTATCATATAAGAGCATCATTACGATATTTTGAAATATGATTGATACCACTTTGATAAATTCAGTTTAATAATTTGTTTTTCAAAGCGGGCAAATATAATTCCTTTATTTTTCATCAGAAAAGAAAAAAAGCTTGACGAATTTGGTCGAGGGGGGGGGGTATTTTGACAAAAAATAGGGGCTTATAGAGATGAAAAACAAACTATTTTACATTGTCATAGCAGTTCTCGTTTTAGTTATGACTTCGTGTGCGACATCTGTTAACAGAGTTGCAACTGGCACGGCCAGGGAGCTTTCAGGATTCTGGAATGAAAGGGATGTTGACATTGTGTGTACTTCCCTTCTGGACGATATGTTCTATTCCGCAAGATATAAGGAATATGCACAGAGTATTGAAGGTAGGCCTTTGATCAGGGTCGGTTCGTTCAGAAACGAAAGTGACGAGCACATCGACACTTCGATAGTCACATCAAGCATGCAGAATGCTATATTCAATAGCGGACTTGCGGATTTCGTCGCTGACAGGAGTTTCCTCGATGATCTTCATGCTGAGCAGGACTATGGTCTTGATTATGCAAATCCAGATGAGAGTGCAAGCATCGGTAACGAGAGTGCTCCAGATCTTCTTTTACAGGGTACGGTTCGCACGATTGTCCAGAAGAGTGGACGCCATGAGGTCCGTACTTTCTATGTAAATGCTCAGCTGACCGATGTTGAGACCGGACGCCTTGTGTGGTCTGGGGAGAACAGTGAGATAAGCAAAGAAGTTACAGAAGCTTCAGTTAGATGGTAATAAGGGGGCGAGGAAGTGAAAAAACTGTTAATAGTTCTTTGCCTTATTCCTCTGCTGTTTCTCTCTTCATGTGCTACAACTTCACCTAGCGAGAAGGAAGAGGATGCAATCAAGAGCGCACTCATCAAGGATGATACTGCAGCGGCATTGGCGGCGCTTGCATCTGCTAAAGAGTCATATAATGATGAGTCGGTATACAATCTCGATTATGGCATGTTGTCGTTCTATAACGGAGATTATGAGAATGCGATAGACGCTCTTACGGCTGCCGAGACTGTGATTGAGAATAATCGCATTACAAGCATCTCCGAAGGAGCTGCCGGCCTTATTGCCAATGATAATGTAAAAGCATACTCTGGTGCGAATTATGAGGATCTCTACATAAAGGGGGGTAAAGGCTTTAAGCTATTATGCTCTTGGTGATCTGGAAGGCGCCATGGTTGAAATTCGCAGGGCAAATGTCATTGCAAGGGATTTTGCATTGAATCCTGAGGCTCAGTCTTCCTGGATAGAGGAACTGGTTCTCGCTTTGACTCCTAATCCGTATCAGTATTTCTCCATTCCTGAGGTCTCTGACTATACGGAGTCTTCCTTCTCCAGATATCTGAGCATGCTAATGTATGCCGCCCTAAAAGATGAGGGAAATGCTTCGATTGATTATGATGCTCTTGTTGAATCTGGATCTGTAGCCGTATCTGAATAGGATTTCATATATCCTCAGGGGAAAGCAAGGGTTAACTTCATCGCTTTTAACGGGCTTATTGCTGATAAGGAAGCGGCATCTGCGATGGCACAGACAGGGGCTATCAGACACCTTGTTTCCTGGCCATATATCCCGGAATATGAAGGCTCTTCGGTTTTCAGCGTCGATATAACATGTTCAAATGGCGAGACTACAACGCTTTCAACTCTTGAAGATGTCAGTGATGCCGCAAGAGCGAATGTCGCTATGGATGCAGCTTCTAAATATCTAGGAAGCTATTACCGCGGCATGACTAAGATGACGGCGACAAAGGTAACAGCTGATACCGCTTATGATGAGGCGATCAAGCTTGCCGTTCAGGCAAGGGATGAGGCGAAGAAGGCAGTCCAGGGACAGAATGATTTCGTACGTGGTTTGGCTGAAGCGGCTGCGGACAAAGCATATGATGTGGCTGTAGAAGCAGCGGAGGCGGCAAGGGAAGCGGCACTTGCTGCTGTTAATGAGACTGAGATTCCAGATATAAGGATGGCAAGGTTCCTCCCTGATACTGTCTGTGTTGGTGGTTTGACACTCGATCCAGGAGTATATGATTTTACCATGACATTCCATACTGCATCAGGAGACGTGGTAAAGACATTCAATTGTGTGGAAGTCTCAGATAGAAATCTGAATGTCGTATTTGCATCATGCGCAAGATAGTTTATTTTCTGGTTGCTTTACTTGTAACTGTTCCGGCATTTGAAGCGATGCCGGAATGGGTTGCCAATCCTTATATTGATTATCCAAGTAATCAGTATGTCGCGCATCAGGATTTGGAAAAACCCAGAGTGAGGCAGAGTCGGATGCCGTCTCCTCAATTGCCTCTTTCTTTGGAGTAGGGGTAGAAAGTTTGACTGAGATCAGTGTGACAGATGATACCTTATCGAGCTCTTCATTATACCAGTCAGACTCAAAATTGTCCGTTAGTATGAACAATCTTGCGGGGGTTACCTTCAGAGAGCATGTTGAGGAAGATGGTCTGCATTATGTTCTTGCTGTCATGGATAAGGCTGAGGCATCTGCATACTACTATGCGGAGGCAAGAAGCCTTTCAAGATCAATTTCATCAAGTATGGAGAGGATTGAGAGCAACATTGGTGAAGTCTCCGCTTTTTCCGAAGCGACCTCTCTTTTGGAGGATGGCAAGCGACTTGAGTCTGACCTGGCTGTTTTGAGAATACTCTCACCGGAGCTTTCCGCATTGTTGAGGGATTATGTCACGCTGGATGAGATAAATAATCTTGTATCTCAGTTGAGAGGCGTATTCACTCTCGCAATTGAGATTGACAGCGATGTCCAGAGCAGCCTTGAGACCAGTATCTCCAGATTGCTTGAGATGTATGGAATTGCAATATCCGATGATTCCCGCTATCTGATAAAAGGAAGTGTTGAAACCTATCCTTCTCCCTCTCCCAGACGTGGTATGGCCTATGTCGATTATGATATTTTCATCGACGTGTATGACAGGGATGAGAGAAAAACACTTCTTTCCGGAGTTTATTCTGGAAGGGAAGGGCACCGTTCGATAGCACAGGCTACGAGGCGCATTGCACTCCAGGTTGAAGATAAGATACTTGATGAATTCGGTAGTGAATTCGCATCTGCGTTCTCGCTGACAGCAATTAATTAAGTTCGGCCTGTATCTTTCAAATGAGGTACAGGCTTTTTTGTATGTTCTGATTTTTTAACTATTTTTTGTATATAATTCTGCCTTAATTATGATAGAATAACGTATATGGAGAGTTTAATATGATAAACATACGACCAGTAACGGATTTAAGAAATAAGTTTTCTGAGATAGAGGAGAAGGTAGCAGAAGGAGAGCCTGTTTATCTTACGAAGAATGGGTATGGGACAATGGTTGTCTTAAGTATTGAAGAGTACTCAAGACTGACATCTTTAATTGATGAGAAACTATCGGAAGCAGAAATAGTTGCAAGTTCGAATCCAAAAAGATATACGCATGATGAGGTGTTTGGGAAAATGAAGGAGTACCTTTCTAGTGGAAAATAAGTCAAAAATAAGATATCTCCCAACTTTCTATCATGATCTGCTTGGTACGATTTCTTATATAGGAGATGTTTTGATGAATCCAAATGCAGCCAATAAGCTTCTGGAGGATATTGAGGATGCAATATTAAAAAGATCAGAGAATCCAACAATATTTGCACCATATAGACCACAGTGTGAACTGAAAAAAACATATTATAAGATCAAGGTTAATAATTATTTCATATTTTATTCGGTAGAAAACGGGATTATGGAAATAAGTCGGTTGATTTACTCCCGTAGGAATATTCTAATTTGAGAGCGCTTTCTAAAATTCTGAAGTTTATCAGAAAAAGATAGAAGAGAAGGCAGAGCTGAACAACATCAAGGCGGAATGGGCGTGGAGAAAAGAGGATATTCCTCCTTCTGTGGAAGAGCCTCTGTCTACTTTTGAAAAACCACTGAGTGAAAAACATCACTTATGTGAACTTCTGAAAATACAAGATTAAAGTCAACGACCTTCAGGACGAGCCTGAAGGCTTGGACGTGAGCGTTTGTCCCAGAGGTTCCGTCTCCGGTTTGCCTCTGGCACCCCATCCATACGGCTGATTGACTGCAGCCTGCCCGGACTTCTGGGCCCGGGTGATGTAGTTGTCGCGGATGTTGATGGCCGCATTTACGTCTGCATGCATACTGCTGCCGCAATGCCTGCATGTGTATCTGTTTCCATTCCTTGAAGCCTTGTCTATCGTCTTGCACACCGAGCATTTCCGGCTAGTATAGCGCGCATCGACGAACTCAACTTTTATGCCGTTCTTCTGGCATTTGTATGTAAGCTTGAACTCAAGGTCGGAGTACGACCAGTTGGATATCCATTTCCTCATGGTCTTGTTGCTCTTCCCCTTGAGTCTCAGCATGTTCATGGATGACAGGTCTTCAAGGACGTATACGGATACATCATCAGTATTGGCAAGCTTCTTGGAAATGCAGTGGTTCTGGTCATGGACAAACCTCTTCTCGCAGCCCGAGATGGAGACGAGTCTCCTCTTCGCACTGCGGGTGCCTTTCTCCTGCAGCCCAGAGCGCACATAATTGTATTTCCTCTTCACCCGCCTTGCATCCTTTGCTCCATAGTGGACTCCCTCAGAGGTCGTAACGATGTTGTAGACACCCCTGTCCAGTCCCACTATCTTCCCATCGTTTTCAACTATCTCGTAATCGGGGCATTCGTAGATGAGATTGACGAACACTCTTCTTTTTTTATCTATCCCTATGTTCGCTCCTTTAAACTTCCAGCCCTCTGATGAGGAATATCTCTCTCCAAAGAACTCAGGGATTGTTATTATCGTCTTTATCCTCTTGTCACAGGTGCTGAAGGTGAGCTGACTGCCTCTGAGCGTGACAGTACGCACGTCATAGCGCATCGTGCACTTCTCCTTCATCGATGGCCTTTTCATCCTTTCTGCTTTCTTCGGATGTTTCTGCTTAAGCTTCGTCCTCTTAACATTCCATGTTTTCACAGCTTCCACTGCGACATCACGGGCACACTGTACGAGACCTGTGGGAAGAGAAGGACATTCATCCTTTATCCTCCCATACTGGACATTGTGAAGGAACCTCTTGGATGTGCTGCTGTTATTGATTAGGCACTCTGATGCCATGTTGAAGGCCCTCGCATACTGCTTGCCTGTCTCAACTATAGCGGAGACTTCCTTATCAGTGAGCTTTGGAAAAACAGTTATCGACCTTCTCATGTATGTAACATAGCACGTTTCAAGAAGTTCTTTCAAAAAAACACAATTAAATTGTAATAAGCAAAAAGTAACAGGACTGATTGCATCTGCCGTCATATTCTTCGAATTCAATTTACCAAGGAGGTCTTGTCCGCATGATTGCTCGTCTTCTCTTCATCGGATGGTGTTTCCATTCACATCTTGGAACATAAGGGTCTTGCCGCATTCATCCTGCAGGACGAGCCTGTCAGGTTTTCTTGCGGCATATCTTATAAACCATAAGATAATCCCACTAGAAGTCAAGTCAACGGAAAACTACAGATATGTCTCGCTTAAGAGATTTTCAGAAAAATATGAAAGCCGTGTTGGAAATAAATATGTACTGCATCCAAGGAATCTCTCAATTAAGGAAGATGGCATTATCTGCCTACCTTTGTACATGACTTGTTTCTTATAGATCTCAAAAAGGCTCATTTTCTCTTTGATAATTCAATGAATTTCTGTACTGCAATCGGGGTATACGTATTCTTTGGCAGTATGATATTGAAGGTTCTTTTTGCTAACGGATCAGCTAAGGCATAAAATTTGAGACTTGAATTTCCATTTGCCACGACCCTGTCACTTGTGAATGTAGCACCCAATCCTGCTTCTGCCATATGATATGCCGTGACAAGCTGGTTTAAATCAAGTTTCACCTTTGCCTTTATTCCTGCCTTTTTATACATTTCAAGTACCCTTTCCTGCAGGTTGTTTCCTTTTCTAAGAAGTATTATCTCTTCTTTTGCGGTCTCTTCAATTGTTATTTTCCTGCAGCTTGGATCAAGGTGTTTTCTACTTAATATATCATTTGCACAGAGGGCCTTATCTTCATGTCTTTTATTAAAAGGATCGGAAGAGGGAACGGCGAAAAGTATATGGTCATCAAATATCTCGTAGCAAGGGAACTCTTTTATCACCTGTGGGTCACAGCTGAATGTGAGGTCTATCTCTTGGGACGATAACATACTTAACAGTTCAAAAGAACTCCTTTCATATATCTGAAGTGATATGTTGGGATATCTTTTTGTAAACTCCATTAAAATTGATGGCAATATATAAGAGTTAATATAATGCGTGCCTCCTAGTCTTATCAGTCCCGTATTAAGGTTTTTAATGTCATTTATCTTCTGCATGCTTTCCATTTCTGTAATCTGCATCTTTTTAATTGCATCAATGTATATTTCCCCTGCATCTGTAAGGGTAAGCGGTTTCTTCTTCCTATCAAAGAGAGGCATTCCTATTTCATCTTCTATTTTTTTTATTGCTATGCTTAGTGCAGGTTGTGTTATAAACAGTTTCTCTGCGGCTTTAGAGAAACTTCCTTCCGTATAGACCGCATATAAATAAGTTAATTCTGGTGCCATATTAACCTCTGTATAAATTCTACTTATATAAATATAAAAAGTATAAATTTGACTATATGATATTGTCGCTTTAGTGTAAATACAGATACGGAAAAAGGAGGAAATTAAAGTGCAGGTAAATGCATTATTAATGGATGAGAAAGACAACGTTGTTACCTGTGTTTCTGATGTTTCTCGTGGTAATGATGTGGTTTACCAGAGTGAAAAGGGTGAGTTTATTTCTCTTGAAGCTCAGGAAGATATTCCATCATGTCATAAGGTTGCTCTTGAGATTATAGAGAAAGATGGTGATGTCCTTAAATATGGGGAACTTATAGGAAGAGCCGATAGGCAGATAGGAAAAGGCTTTTTAGTCAATCATGAGAATATACACAGCGTTCCCAGGGACTATGAGAGCGAGCTTGTTGAGGATGATGGTGTTGATGCTCCTGAGTTTGAGAGAACTAAGGAAGGCCTCAAGTTCTGGGGATACCGCAGAGCTGAAGGAAGACCAGGGATTCGCAATCATGTACTTATTCTTCCCAGCTGTGCGTGCGGCAGTGAAAGTGCTCGCATTGTTGCCTCCCAGGTCAGAGGGGCTGTCAATATCATATTTAATACAGGCTGTTCGGATGTTGCTGCAAATACGGCGATGTCTCAGAAGGTTCTTACAGGATTCGCATGTAATCCTAATGTTTATGGAGTTGTAATTATAGGGCTTGGCTGTGAGACGGTCGGGCATAAGCAGTTAAGAGAAAAAATACAGAAAATGACGAGTAAACCTGTCGTTTCCTTCGGTATCCAGGAAGAAGGTGGGACTCTTAAGACAATAGAAAAAGCAGTAAGAGCTGCCCGTGAGATGGTAGCAGAAGCAGGGAGGCAACAAAAGGAACTGTTTGATGTTTCAGAACTCTTTTTGGGAATTGAATGTGGCGGATCTGATGCGACATCAGGAATAGCGAGCAATCCAGCTGTTGGAGAATTGAGTGACCTTCTTGTTGATTATGGTGCTACATCAATGATGAGTGAGTCCATTGAGTGGATAGGAGCAGAGCATGTTGTAGCAAAACGTGCAGCAAGTAGGAAAATCCATAATCAAATCATAAATGTATGCCGTGACTACGAAGAGCATTTGAAAGGAGCTGGGCAGGACTGTCGAGCAGGACAGCCGACTCCGGGTAATAAGGCTGGAGGGCTTTCAACAATTGATGAAAAGAGTCTCGGTTGTATTAGGAAGGGTGGGAAGAGGCCGATTGTTGAGGTCTTGGAGCAGGCTGAGAGACCTACTCGACATGGTGCCATCGTAATGGATACTGCAGGTTATGATATCTCATCCGTCACTTCCATGGTCGCAGGAGGTTGTCAGGTCGTAATCTTCACTACGGGGCGTGGAACTCCTACGGGTAATGCGATTGTTCCCGTAATGAAAGTTACTGCCAATGAATATACCTATAAGCATATGGAAGACAATATGGACTATGACCTCTCTCCTATTGTCAGGGGAGAGAAGACCAGTAAGGAAATGGGGAAGGAGCTTCTGGATGAGATTATAGAGATCAGCAATGGAAAGCTTACGAAAGCGGAGGCTTACGGATTTTCCGACATCGCTGTAGACCATGTATGCCGCTTTGTATAAACGGAAATGTCTGCTGGAGAGGGGGTGCCTTCAGCAGACAGGTTTATTATAAAAAAATTTTATAAAAACATAAAATTTATAAATTTGTTTATTGTTTTAAGGCAATACATAATGAAATTGTAAATAAACATGGTTATCTGCCAGGGAAAGGATGTCAGGTATCTTTGCTGCTTAAAACAGAACAAAAGGGAGGAAAAATGAGTCACCTAGTAATCTGTCTGATTATATGTGTTCTTACGATGGCCAGTTACATCATCGGCAAATGGCCGATGGGACTGACTGCTTTGGTCAGCATGCTGGCCTTTGTACTAACAGGATGTTTGGATCCTGCCACCGCTGCAGGATATTTCGGTAACGCCAATGGCCTGATGATGATGTCGATGTTCGTTGTCGCCGCAGGCTTTAACAGGACGCAGTTCGTACGTAAAGTAGCTGCCAGTGTCAATCGAATCGCTAAAGGTTCCCTTGTCCGGGTTATGTTCGGCTATATATTGATCACGATGCTGTTATCTCAGTTCATCCAGAGTTCGGTTATTGTTTATGGCATTATGGCTCCGATGCTTATCGCCACCTGTGAGGAGATGAACATAAGCCCCTCCAAAGTACTGTTCCCAATAGCAATTGCCTGTATATCTACTGTATCTGTATTGCCACTTGGCGCAGGTGCAACAGTCTTTGCTGAGATGAATGGCTATCTAGAGGCTAACGACTACACAACATATACAGTTGCGCTTACCGACTGCATGAAGGCTCGTCTTCCGTCCATGATTGTGATGTTCATCTACTGTGTATTCTTCTCAACGAAGTTCAGTCCAGCTGAGTCTCCTCTTAAAGGAAAGGCCATAGAGAGTCGTGCAGATAAGCGTGAACCTCTCTCTCCTTTTAAGGAACGTGCAGGTTACATTATCTTCATCGTGACAACCCTTGCTCTTTTATTCCAGCCTCAGCTAAGAATCCAGACCTGGGTCATATGTATGACAGGTGCTGTCGCCATGGTTGTCTTTGGTGTTTTGTCAGAGAAGGAAGCTGTCAGTGCAATCAATCTTCCAATGGCTTTTCTTTTCGTAGGATCCCTGGCAATGGGTGGTGCTCTCAGTCAGACAGGAGCAGGAGAGGTTGTCGGAAGTATACTTGCTAGCTTTGCAAATAGGCTGTCCAACCCATACCTGATTGGCTTTGTATTCTTCATAGTCCCATTCTTGCTTACTCAGGTCATGATGAACCGTACTGTTATCATTATTTTCATTCCGATTGCAATTCTGGCATGTAAAGCAATGGGTGCAAATCCTGTAGGAATTGTCCTTTTGGTTCAGTCCGCATGTCTAAGTTCATTCATGACTCCTATGGCAACACCTGCCATTCCGATGTGTATGGCAAATGGTGGCTACGACCTAAAGTCGATTGTCAAGCAGTCCATTGTCCCTGCAATTCTACTATGTGCTGTGAACGTCACATGGATAATGACGGTATTCCCAATGTATTCTTAATGATAGAGGAGTAAATAGTCATGCTTGAAGTAAAGACTTTTCCAAAAGATATGAGTGTCTTGGATGTGGATCATAACGAGCCTCGAAAATGCCTTGTCGATGGCTTATTTGAAGAGACTGTGGAAGTTGATGGTAAGATTCGTACTTTCTATACTTATATTACAAAAGATCTTGTTTATAATCGGCCTTGTCTGGTAGTCGCAGCACCTGATGATGAGAATGTTCTTGATTACCTTGGGCATAGTCAATGGCTTGACTTTGCCGACAGGCACCATGTGTTCCTTCATGTGCTCAAGAGCGGGAATGGTGGTTGGAACTTTGATGGAACGGATGCTGATTATATGAACAGGGTCTATGTCCAGATAAACGGACGACGTGGTTATGTTGCCATGCAAGACAATATCTATGCATTCGGTATTGGCAATGGAGCCACTGTAGCCCAGCAGGCTGTAATGAAAATGTCGAGCGAATGGTCTGGACTGGCAACTTTTGGAGATCTTGACGATAAAGTAACCATCAATGCTCCAGTCAGTGCGGGAGCGCAGAATACAGGTAAGACAGAGCTTGTGATCTCTGCATCAAAAGTACCAGTTCCTGTATGGATGTCATGGAAGGCGAAGGAAGGCGCAAACAAATCTGCTTTCCTCTACTGGATGGAAAATAACGGATGTTCAGATGAATGCTTTGCGAATCAGTGGGCTGATGAGATTTATTTTCCATCAGCCGTATGCCTTAAGAGCCAGATAAACGAGGAGAACATTGCCCAGGTTCGCATAACTAATGGTTATGATGGCAAGATGGAACCTTCTTCCTTGGATGCTGTCTGGGATTATCTGAGCAAGTCCTGTCGTCACCGTGGTTTTGGAACCAAGCAGTTGCGGATTCGCATCGATCCAGAGGCGTATGGTTTTACACGCCACACGATGGAACTGGATGGGTGGACCCGCCTGTGGTATGAGTATGTGCCAAGTCGAGTGGCTAGGAGCGGCAAGAGGGCTCCTCTTGTAGTCTGTATGCATGGACGAGGAGGAACAGCGGAGAGTTTTATCAGTCTTTCCGGTATGAGCAGGGTTGCGGAAGAAAGGGATTTTATCGTCGTGTTCCCCGAAGCTTGTGTCTCCCAGCAGAAACCTGGCTGCCTAAGGAACCTGCTTTTGTGGGAAGGCTCATATAAAGGTGAGAAAATTGACGATGTGAAATTTATCCTTAGCCTCATCGAGGATGTGAAGATGCGATGCGAAGTCGATGAAAGCCGTATTTTTGCCTGTGGACAGTCCAGTGGTGGTATGATGACCTCAACACTTGCGCAGAAGGCCCCGGATGTCTTTGCAGCAGTTGCTCCTTGGTCTGCATTGGTAAGTCCTGACGAAGATTTGTGTTTGCCTGAGAGAATTGATCCTGCAGTACCTTTCTTCTTTCTCTTTGGAGAAAAAGATTGGCTATGTGCAGATCTGGAACATGGAGAGATGGAATATCACGCAGCTCATGACATTGCGGCTTTTCTTAGAAACCTGATTAAGATATACAAGCTGGATGAGATTCCGTTGAAGTATACATGTGGAGAAATCAGCTACTATGTGTATTTAAACAAGAAGAAGGTTCCTATGCTTACAGTTGGAACAGTTCGTGATATGTCCCATGCCAATTACCCAGGGGAGAGTTGGGCATCTTGGGATCAGTTCATGTCAAAGTTCTCAAAAGTTGATGGAAAGCTTCTTTATATGGGAACTGATGCAACTTAAATATCCAATATGTGTTTTATCTGCTGGATTTTTACTCCACACCGCCATGATGCGGTATGGAGTTTTTCTGCTCTGGTAAACTATATTTAAAACACATGTAAATTATTATGAGCAAGTGAGGTGGAAATGAGCATAAGGTATCCGCATCTGTGTAAGCCGATTAGGCTTGGTAACGTTATATTCCGTAACAGGATGTTCTCTGCTCCTATGGGGGGAACAGATATCACGGCGGATTGTTGTGTCGGTTCTAGGACGGCAGGTTTCTATGAATTGAGGGCAATGGGTGGAGCCGCTGCTGTTACTGCCAGCGAGCTTGTCGTCCATCCAGAGACAGACGCTTCCCACATGTTTCATCTTGATTTGAAGACTCCTGGTAGCTTGGCAAGCTGGACATTCGTAGCCGACGCAATTTCAAGACATGGCGCAGTACCCAGTGTCGAGTTGAGTCACAGTGGACAGTATGCTGGAACTTATCTCATTGATAAGGATAGAAAGCAAGGTCTGACGCAATATGGCCCAAGCGACTGGGTGCGTCCAGATGGTATTTCTGTCAAAGCTCTTACCGACGAACAGATTGATGATATCGTGCAGTCCTACGGAGAAACGGCAGCATTAGCGAAACGTGCGGGATTCCAGATGGTCATGATTCACGCCGGTCATGGCTGGCTGATTAATCAATTCCTCTCTCCTGCTTTCAATCACCGAAGTGATGAATATGGTGGATCTTTCGAGAACAGGCTTCGGTTCGCACGACGTGTGTTGCAATCGGTCAGAGATTCCGTCGGAGATGGATTCCCGATTGAATTACGTATGAGCGGATCTGAGTTTTTTGAAGGCGGATACGATATCAAAGATGGTATCGCAATCGCTCAGGGGCTTGAGGATTTGGTTGATTTGATTCATGTTTCCGCCGGTAGTTATCAGTTTGGGTTCTTTAGAACTCATTTGCCGATGTTCGCTCCTCATGGGGACAATGTCTGGCTTGCCTCGGAGATAAAGAAGCATGTTTCAAAACCCGTAGCTACTATAGGAGCTCTAAATGATCCAGAGCAGATGGAGGAGATTATTGCCAGTGGTAAGGCAGATGTGGTGGAAATGGCCCGTGCATTGCTTGCTGACCCTGAACTGCCCAACAAGGTTAGTTCAGGTCGGGATGATGAGATTGTACACTGTTTGAGATGTTTCACTTGTATGGCAGAACGGCCTATGACGGGCACGCGACGCTGTGCAGTCAATCCTCTGATCGGACGAGAGATAGAGGGACTGCATCTTACTCCTGCCCCATGTAAGAAAAATGTTGTTGTCGCAGGCGGTGGTGTGGGAGGTCTTGAGGCTGCAGTAATTGCAGCAAGACGTGGACATCAGGTCACGCTGATTGAGAAAAAAGATGTGCTGGGTGGTATTCTTGTCAGTGAACAGGCAATTCCTTTCAAGTATGAAATGTATCAACTTGGCAAGACTCTTGAGAGACAGGCTAGGCTTGCCGGGGTAGATTTGAGACTTAATACAGAAGCAACCCCCGAAATCATAAAGGAGCTGAATGCCGAGGCTCTGATTATAGCAGTAGGAAGTAGGCCGGTTATTCCTCCAATTGAGGGAATTGAGAGGGAGAATGTCATCGTAGTCAATGATTATTACCGGAAGAAGAATAGTGTTGCTGATACTGTTGTTATTCTTGGGGGAGGACTGGCAGGTTGTGAGTGCGCAGTCCATCTTGGAATGGAGGGACACAAGGTCGCAATTGTTGAGATGAAAGACCAACTTGCTTCGGACTGCAACATACGACATCGCCCAATCCTCATGAGCATGGTTGAAAAATACGCCTCTGTTTTCCTCAACCATACTGCTCTGAAAGTAACGGATGATGGGTTAATATGCAGAGATGCCTTCGGTAGGGAGGCCCTAGTCGAGGGAAATACAGTGATCTGTGCAGCAGGACAGGTTCCAGAAAGAAAAGGTATCGAAAAAATGCGTGAAGCCGCACCTTGGGTTCGTGAGATTGGAGACTGTACAAGAGTGGCGAACATCACTGCGGCAATCTATCAGGGATACCATGCAGCACTTGATATCTGAGTGTGACTGGAAAGAGAGATTCTGTGCCTGAGGTGCAATTCTTTTCTTCAAAAATATTTGTAGATTAAATTAGAATTCTTTTTAAATGGTTTTTAGTGTTTCCGCATCGCTTATACGGTGCGGTCTTTTAATGAAAAGGGCAGGGGATTTTTCTCCTCTGCCCATGTTTTATCATCATACCTTTTAGATGAGTAGATCGGCGTATGCCTTAAGTACCTCATCGCCTTCGCAACCTTTAAGAACCTTCTTTGCAAGAACTTTTCCAAGCTGTACTCCTTCCTGGTCGAAAGAGTTAAGGTTCCATAAGAAGCCCTGGAACATGACCTTGTTCTCATAGTGTGCAAGTAGTGCGCCAAGTGCTTTCGGGGTAAGCTTTTCTCCATAGATTAAGGAAGAAGGCCTGTTACCATCAAACTCCTTGTTCGGGTTCGCATCGTCTTTTCCCAGCGCGAAAGCCACAATCTGTGCGGAGAGGTTCGCATTAAGCTTTGTCTGACTCATCGACCCGTCGGTCTCTATATCCATTCCATACTGGCTTTTTTTGAATCCGATGAACTGTAGAGGTACGACATCTGTTCCCTGATGTAGAAGCTGGTAGAATGAGTGCTGCCCGTTGGTTCCAGGCTCTCCGAAGATTACTGGACCCGTCACATAGTCAATCTTCTCTCCGAATCTGTTCACATGTTTTCCATTTGATTCCATATCCAGCTGCTGAAGATGCGCGGGGAAGCGGGATAGGGCCTGTGAATATGGAAGAATCGCTGTCGATGGATAATCCATGATGTTTCTCATGTAGAATCCGATTAGCGCATCCATCAAGGCTCCGTTCTCCTTAGGGCACTCGTTAAGTGATAGTACATCCTCCTCATGAGCTCCTTCAAGGATGGATGAGAATACGTCATAGCCATATGCCAAGGAAAGGACGACTCCTCCAACGGCACTTGTAGAAGAATATCTTCCTCCGATATAGTCATCGATGAAGAAGGACTTTAGTAGCGTCTCATCCTTTGCCAGAGGGCTTGTCTTACTTGTTACGGCAACCATGTGCTTGTTTGGTACAAGTCCTTTTATAGGTGATTTCTTAAGTGTCTCAAGTACCAGATCCCTGTTTGTGAGAGTCTCCTGAGTGGTTCCACTCTTTGAAACGAGTATGAATAGCGTCGTTTCAAAGTCAAGACGGCTTATTACCTCAGCTGCATCATCTGGGTCTACGTTGGAGATGAACTCAGCATTCATCTTCTTCTCGTACCCTTTGAGTGCTAGATAAAGGGCTCTTGGCCCAAGATCTGAGCCTCCGATTCCAATCTGACACACGGTCTTGAAGGCCTTACCCGTACTTCCTTTGATTAACCCTTCATGAACGTCTTTGGAGAACGCTTTGATCTTCTCCAGCTCTCCTTTGTAGAAAGCCTCCTTATCCTCTCCGTCAGCCTCTACCTTGCATCCAAGAACGTTGCCCCTTGTCAGGTGGTGAAGCACGAGTCTTTTTTCTCCCGTATTCATTACGCTGCCTTTCAGGATTTCCTTATATTTGCTAATCAAATCCATCTCAGTAGCAAGATTTTTCAACTTTGATACGATCTCATCGGATACGTTCATTGCTGCATAATTATAAGTAAGGCCACCGCCGAGTTTGATGTTTGAGCTCTTTATGCGATTTTTTGTCAGAAGATCCTTTACGCTCTTCTTCTCCATTCCTTTCAACTGTTGAAAGGCCTTTGTCTTGTCTAAATTGACGTACTCCATTTCATTCCCCTAATCTTTAATCTCTGGTATTCTCGTCTGGAAGCTTTCAAGAAGGTCCTCTTTTGTCATTCCCTCGCGCAAGATGATGAAAATCGTGTCATCTCCAGCGATGGATCCGAGAATCTCCGGTAAGGCAAGGACATCCAATGCGAAACATACGCTGTTTGCATGTCCTGGCCTTGTTTTTATTACTCCGATATCACCCGAGAACTCAATGGATATGATACCACGTCTTACGTCCTGTATATAGCTCTTTTCACTCTCTGAAACAAAATCATTTTCAGGTAGACTGTAATAATAGCCAGACCATCCGTCAGAGATTTTTCCGACTTTGAGCATCTTCAGATCCCTAGATAGCGTGGCCTGAGTAACGCTGAATCCTTCTTTCTTCAGCATTTCCAGTAAGGTGTCCTGATTGTCGATACGGTTATTTTTTATGAGTTCCTTGATTACCGACAGCCTGTTGTGTCTCTCTCGCATTACATCCTCCACAAAATGAATGCAAATTGCATATTTATGCAATATTAACCCAAAAGTTTTGGATAATCAATATGTTGTTTTCTCTGTTTGCTCTGAAGATTGATTTTGGGGAAAGGCATTTTCCCCAATATGTGTTAATATTCTTGTTGAGGAGATCTTATGACTGTTTTTTTCATCATACTTGCAATCGTAATTGTTATCGCAATTTGGGCCATAGGCGTATATAACGGGCTTGTAAAGGCCAAGAACAGGGCGGAGGAGGCCGAAAGCGGTATCGACGTGCATCTTAATAAGCGTTATGACCTCATCCCTAATCTTGTTGAGACCGTAAAGGGCTATGCAAAGCATGAGGAGAAGACACTAAGCAGTGTCATTGAGGCAAGAAACGCCTGTATCGCAGCAAAAGGTGTTGATGAGCGCGATAAGGCGGATAATATCCTTAGCGGGACGCTACGCAACCTCTTTGCGCTTGCCGAGAGTTATCCTGATTTGAAGGCTAATACGAATTTCATGGATCTGCAGAACTCTCTTAATCAGGTTGAGAGTGAGATTCTTAATGCCAGAAAGTATTATAATGCTACGGCCCGTACCTTCAATGATAAGATGATGGTATTCCCAGCAAATCTTATCGCATCCTCTCTCGGCTTTAAGAAGCTGAGTTATGTGGATGTCTCCGATGAGAAGAAAGAGAATGTGAAGGTTCAGTTTTAGCCATGAAAAAACTAATTCCTGTATTATTGTTTCTCTTTACGCTTACTTCTCTCTCTGCGATGGAGAACTTCATCGTTGACGGCTACCACGTGGATGTCTCGGTATCTGATGACAGCGTGAGTACGTTCAATGAGTTCCTTGACCTGGATTTTATCACCCCTAGTCACGGTATCATAAGAGATATACAGTACAGGTTTTCTCCCTATCCTTTTAAGACGCTTACTGCGGATATATCGAATATAAAGGCGAGTGTGGATGCACTTCTCAGCTATAATGGCGATTATCTCTCATTAAGGCTTGGCAATCCCGATGAGTATGTGTTCGGCTCAGTTTATTACCATATAATGTACGACTATCTTTTAGAGGATGATGGCAACAGGGAATACGATGAATGGTATATGAACCTGCTCTCTCCCGCATGGGATACCA
Organism: uncultured Spirochaetaceae bacterium; assembly: GCA_944390015.1. GTDB lineage: Bacteria > Spirochaetota > Spirochaetia > Sphaerochaetales > Sphaerochaetaceae > Ornithospirochaeta. The sequence goes on along the minus strand of CALXOL010000017.1, from coordinate 17,731 downwards.
ATATAGGTGTCTTCTCTTTTTCCGTTACGTTCCCGCATCCCGTGGATAGAAACAGGATATGGGTCACCTATGGAGAGTATGGCTCTGTAAATCCTCTTGAATATACTATTTCGAGTGACGGCCTGACAGTATCCGCAGTTGCCCATGATCTCGGTCCGTATAGCGCGGTTACGCTCAGGGCGGAGTTTGATGAGGGCTATTTTGCCTCAAAAGAGCTGAAGGGAGAGTACGGAAATACCTTCAATCTTATTTACATAGTACTGGCAGTGATTGTCCTGGCCTTCATATATTACTCTTATATGAAACTCGGCAGGGACAAAGAGCTCATCTCCCCTGTCTGTTTCACTCCTCCTGAAGGGCTAAGCAGCCTGGATGTCGGATATATAATAGACAATACCGTTACATTCGATAAGGATATCCTCTCTATGTTCTTCTATTTTGCCGATAAGGGGTATATGAAGATAGAGGAGAGGGGGAAGGACGATTTCCTCTTTACAAAGCTTAAGGATATTGATAAAGACCGTCCTTCTTATGAGCGCCGGCTTTTTTCCATGATTTTCCAGAGAGCGGAGAGCGTGGATATCAAGGAGCTTGCAAGAAGAAATTTCTCTGAGCTTGCCTCTTCAAAGATTTCTCCTGAGGTGGAACGCTCATACGAGAAGAATCATCCTCTATTCGAACCTAAGAGTCTAAAGAGAGCATCGATAATCAGGGCAATTGGAATGGCTTTTGTAATCATTTTCTCTGTTTTCACTTCTATTTCGGATATGGGCGAGCTTACTCTTTTCATTCTTTTTTCATCCCTGGTGGTCTTTGCATTGCTTTCTTTGATAGGGCATAGGTATTTCTCGAATAACGGGGTAAGAAATTCCATTATGGCGTTGCAGATTGCCGTGGTCTCTCTTCTTCTGGCAATCTTGGTTTTTGTATGTTCATATCTGCTTATAATCGCCACTTATGATGTTTTCATGTCCGCTTTGCTATCCATTCTTAATGCGGCGATGGTCTTTTCTTCCTCTTTCTTCTCTTTTGCCGTGAATAAGAGAAGTGATTATGCCGATGAGATGCTTTCCAAGATACTCGGATATAAGGAATTTCTTGAAAAGGTGGAGATGGATCAGCTGAGAAGGCTTATCGAAGAGGATCCGGAGTTCTATTATCATAATCTTTCGTATGCCGTTGCGCTTAACCTTGAAGAGAAGTACAGTCGGAAATTCGAGGCTCTCAGCGTCTCATCCCCATCCTGGTACGCATCTTCCAGCTATGTCGGTTCTTATATGATGTGGCACGCATTCTCGACAGGTTGGAGGCGCTCTTATGCTTTTGAACGAAGCTTAATCGCTCCACCACCAGAAAACCGCTTTAAGGGTGGATCTGGGAGCCATAGCGGTTTCTCTGGATTTTCTGGAGGGGGATTCTCCGGTGGAGGAGGTAGGAGCTGGTGAACGTTAATCTTCTAGCTACGATCTATTCGTTTGCTTATATACTCTTGATAATCGGGATAGCATTTGTTTTATTCAGATTCACTCCGCTTGGAAGCGAGGATGTGAGGAAATTCATACACATCCTGGTCTCAGGCTGGGTGTTCATTCTGGTCAGAATGTATACAAGTCTTGCTTGGGCATTGCTTGGGCCGCTGGTGTTCATTGTTGTGAATGCCGTGTTCGTATACTCTGGCTTTTCAAAGTACCTCGGTATGGGAAACAGAAAGAGGGATAACGGACTTATATACTATCCTCTTTCCATTACAGTATTGGTTCTTATGATGTATAACGGTCTCTCTGATGGGCGCATAGTGACGGCATCTGTGCTGATAATGGGCCTGGGAGACGGCCTTGCCGCAATAATAGGAAGCCATTTTGGCAGGCATGGCTATAAAGCCCTTGGAGGTAAGAAGAGCATGGAGGGCAGCGCCGCCATGTTCATAGTCTCGCTTGTAATTCTTTTAATTCTCTATCCGCATGGCCCCTGGTATCTGCCTCTCTCAGTTGCCTTGGCTGCAACTGTATTTGAAAATATTACACCTCTTGGGTTTGATAATATTACCGTTCCACTTCTTTCTGCGGTACTCTTAGGAGTTCTCAATGGCTTATATTGATTCCCTTTTCTTCTCGCTCTCTCCTGTTATCAGGCTTTTGATAATCCTATTGTTAATGGCAGTTATTGCAATATTCGCAGCTAGGAAGAAACAGCTGACTAAAGGTGGTATCCTCTCTGCTGTTGTTATCGGCTCCATATTGACATATATAGCAGGGCTTTCAGCTCTAACCATTATGCTTTTCTTCTTCCTCTCTGCTGCTATAATAGGTAAGGTAATACCTGATGCTTCGAAGTCAATCCATAAGAAGGGAGGAAACAGGGATTTTGCGCAGGTGCTTGCAAACAGCATCCCCTCATTGACCGGTATCTTTCTTCTAAGATTCACCTCATATCATACGCTCGGCATCGTAATGTTCTCTGCTGCAATAGCTGAGGCCGTCGCTGATACATGGAGCGGTGAGATAGGATCTCTGAGTAAGAGTGATCCTGTATCAATAATCACATTCACAAGAGTGCCGAAAGGGCTTAGTGGCGGGGTAAGCGCGCTTGGAACGCTTGCAGGTCTTTTAGGCTCAGCTCTTGTCGCTTTACTTTCCGTAGGATGTTTCACGCTCTCCCTGATATATCTTCCCATAATAACAGTTGCCGGAATATTGGGTGCTCTTTTCGACTCTTTGCTTGGGGCAACACTTCAGGTGCACTATAGAAGGGAGGATGGAAGTCTTACCGAACATGGTGAGAGTGATGGTAAGAAGAATGAGAGGGTGCGGGGTATTCCCTTCATGGATAATGATATGGTGAATCTTCTCTCAGGATTTTTTTCAGTTCTTATAGCGTTTCTGCTCGCATTCTTTCTCTAGCTTACTTGCCGAATTTTATAATTATGTATATTTTACATTTTAGAGTTAATTTTGGAGGCATAAACATATGGCAAAACAGCTTCAGTTCAACGAAGAGGCTCGTAAGTCCCTTGTTGATGGTGTAGAAAAGATTTCAAAGGCGGTTATGACTACTCTTGGTCCTAAAGGCCGTCTGGTTCTTCTTGATAAGAAATATGGTGCTCCTACGGTAACTAAGGACGGAGTATCCGTTGCCCGCGAGATTGAACTTGAGGATCCGTTTGAGAACATGGGTGCTCAGCTTCTTAAGGAAGTTGCGACAAAGACAAATGACGTAGCTGGAGACGGAACAACTACCGCTACCGTTCTTGCTTGGTCAATTACCAAGGAAGGTATGAAGAGCGTTGCGGCAGGTGTTAATCCTATGGGAATCCGTCGCGGTATCGATATGGCTGTAAAAGATGCAGTCGATGCTATCAAGAAGGAAGCCAAGATCATCCAGGATAAGGAAGAGATTGCAAGCGTTGCTTCAATCAGTGCCAATAACGACAGAGCAATCGGAGATGAGATTGCAAACGCAATGGATAAGGTTGGAAAGGATGGTGTTATCACTGTTGAGGAGTCCAAGACTATTGAGACCACTGTTGATTTCGTAGAAGGTATGCAGTTCGACAGAGGATATCTTTCAGCTTACTTCTGTAACAACAAGGACACTATGATCAGTGTTCTCGATAACCCGTATATTCTTATCTATGACAAGAAGATTTCAAACATGAAGGATCTTCTCCCGATTCTTGAGAAGGTCGTTCAGACGAATAAGCCTCTTTTAATCATTGCAGAGGATGTCGATGGTGAGGCTCTGCCAACCCTCGTTGTGAACGCAGTACGCGGTGCTCTTAATGTTGTTGCTGTAAAGGCTCCTGGATTCGGAGACAGGCGTAAGGCAATGCTTGAGGATATCGCAATACTTACAGGTGGACAGGTTATTACAGAAGAGCTTGGATTCAAGCTTGAGAACGCAGACCTTTCAATGCTTGGAAGAGCTAAGAGCGTCAAGGTTGAGAAAGAGAATACCACAATCATCAATGGTGCAGGATCTGCTGAGGCTATTAAGGAGAGGATTGCTCAGATTAAGATGCAGATTGCAGATTGCACAAGTGATTACGACAGAGAAAAGCTTCAGGAGAGGCTTGCAAAGCTTGCTGGCGGAGTCGCAGTAATCAATGTCGGAGCAGCTACAGAGGTCGAACTCAAGGAGAAGAAACACAGGGTAGAGGATGCTCTCTCCGCAACAAGAGCAGCTATTGAAGAGGGTGTAATTCCTGGAGGTGGTGTAGCTCTTATCCAGGCTGTCAATGTTCTTGATAAGAAGGATATCTCCGCTCTTGATGAGGAGGAGAAGGTCGGCTATAAGATCGTAAAGAGAGCTCTTGAGGAGCCAATCAGGCAGATTGCTGAGAATGCTGGTGTCGATGGATCAATCGTCGCTGACAGATGTAAGAGGGAAAAGGAAGGAGTCGGATTCGATGCCAATAAGATGGTATGGTGCGACATGGTCGGTGCAGGCATACTCGATCCTGTAAAGGTTACAAGATCTGCACTTCAGAATGCAGCCAGCATCGCATCCTTGATTCTTACTACGGAGTGTGCAGTAACGGACATTCCTTCTAAGGAACCACCGATGCCACAGGGAAATCCTGGAATGGGCGGCATGATGTGATAAGCTTCTGATGAAGTTTCCAGATGGACTGGGGAGAAAATCCCTAGTCCATTTTTCATATGCTTCTTTTAAGCACTTTAGAGTATACTTCTCTTTTTACGGGAGATAAAAAGACGTTCATATAGAGAAATCAAGCTGTCGTTTCAGTCTGACAGACCATTGGGATTCAATACACTTTTCATCATAAAAGCTACGTTTTCTATCATCGGAAATTGTCAGAAGTTCACAGTGATGTGACCAACTCAATTTAACAGACAGTGTCTGTTGATTTGGATATGATAGAAACATCTATTGCATAAATTGTCCGTAGCCATTGAGAAATTAAAAGAAATATCTAGAAAATTCAGTAAGATATCCTGTTTTCATTGATAATACGGTGGCTGAGGAGAAGACCAGCATAGGGAGAATTGACATCAGATAGCATAGGATGATGATTTTTTCATAACAAAATTAAAATTAGAGTAGAGCTCCGAAACTATATTAAAGCAAAAAAAAAGAGGAAACATTATTAGAATTACGAGAAGAAAGGTAATATCATATATCTTTTTGACATTAACTTTTCTTCTGGGGGGAAAGTAATGTTACATATTGGAAGGATGTAGTTTCTTGTTTAAAAAATTCTTTTCCATCTAGTTCATATGCTTTTATTGACTGTTGTTTTCATTCATGTTACTTTTTTCTCAGCTTGAAAATAAATTAGAGGTATTTTAGATGAACGCAATTTCATTGATGGCTGCCGATCCAGCTGCTGGCGGATCCATGAGCGCCACACTTATTACATTCGTACTTATTATCCTTATATTCTATTTCCTTATCATTCGTCCTCAGAAGAAGAGGGATAAGGAAGCAAAGGCCATGATTGATGCTATGAAGAAGGGTGATAAGGTCGTAACAATCGGTGGAATTCATGGAACCATCGTAGCTGTAAGAGAGCAGACAGTTGTTGTAAAGGTAGACGATTCCGCTCGTATTGAGTTCTCAAAGTCTGCTATTTCCACAGTAAGCAGCAAAGACAAGGTAAATACGGCTGCTACAGCAAAGAAAGATGAAAAGGCTGATAAGAAGGATGAGAAGGTCGCAGAGGAAAAGAAGGAAGCACCTGTTCTTGAAATGGTTGGACCTGAGAGCGAGGAAGAGAAGGGTACTGAGACTCCTGATAAGGAAGATAAGTAAAAGCTTTTTTCTTGAAAATGAGACTGGAGTTAACGCTCCAGTTTTTTTGTTTTCTTTCATTTGCAATTATCGGCTTTAAAGGGTAAAATTTTATCGATTAGGGCGTATGAGAGTAATTAAAGCTGAGGAAATGGGAATCTGCATCGGTATAAAAAGGGCGTTCTCCATGCTCAAGGATGTCTGGATGAATAATCATGGGCAAATGATTTTCATCTATGGAGATCTCGCTCACAACAGCCATGTGATGGATTCTTTGAGAAAACACGGATTTAAAACCATCTATAGGGCCTCTGATGCCGTAAAAGGGTCTACGGTCATCATACGTGCGCATGGAATCAGCGACAGGGAGAGGGCTTCTCTTGTAGAAAAAGGGGTCAATATAGTAGATGCAACCTGTCCTCTTGTGAAGAAGAATCAGGATATCATGCGCTCCAGTGAGTTTGATGTCCTTCTGCTTGGAATAAAAGGTCATAGTGAGACAATTGCTGTTGAAGGAACTGCAAGGCGTAAATACTATGTCATCCAGGATGGAAAGGATCTTGACGATGTTCCCAAAGACAGGAAGTATCGCGTCATAGTGCAGACTACGCTTGAAAGCGGCAGGTATGAAATGTTGATGAGAGAGCTTGAGGATAGGGGCTTTTCCTATGTGGTTTCTAATTCCATATGCATGGCGAGTGAGATGCGTAGGACATCGGTTCATAAGCTGAAAGGAGAGGTTCCGTTTCTTTATGTGATAGGTGATAAAAAAAGTGCTAATTCAAACGCACTTGTTTCCGAGGCTAGGAGTATCGGATTGGAAGCGATGCTCTTGGAAGATGATACGGATATTGATGAGGCATTCATCAGTCGTTTCGATTCGGTTGGAATTACTGCGGGGAGTAGTACCCCAGCCAGTGTGATAGATAGGGTAATCAGGAGATTAGAGAACATATGAGTATCCCAATACCAACTATTAAGAGGTTCCCTTCATACCTGAGGATTTTGAATCAGGCCAAGGAGATGGGAAAAACGTATATCAGTGCTACCAATCTTGCAGAAGAGCTTGGTCTGAATCCCATACAGGTGAGAAAAGATATCTCATCCACGGGAATCGAAGGCAAGCCTAAGATCGGATTTGACATAGAGGAGCTTACACAGTACATAACCCATGTCCTTGGATGGGATAACACCACGGATGCCTTGATCGTCGGTGCGGGAAACCTTGGCAGTGCCATCGCCCGTTATGATGGATTCGCCTCATACGGATTGAAGATTGTAGCCATTTTCGATAAAGCCGCAGAGAAGATTGGAACGACGGTTGGAAGTTTCACCGTTAAAAGCATGGAAAGCCTTAACAGGTTCATTGCGGAAAACAGGATAGCTATTGCGGTAATCACCGTTCCCGCAGCTCAGGCTCAGGCCGTTTGCGATCTGCTGGTCAAGTGCGGAATACGTGGAATCTGGAATTTCGCACCGAAGGATTTGAAAGTACCGGAGAGTGTAGTGGTTCAGCGTACGGATCTTGCCACCAGTTTTGCGGTTCTTTCGGTAAAGCTTGGAAAGAAATTAGCGGAAATCGATGATTTAGATTCCGATGAGGACATGATTTAAGGTGTAAAAAAATATAATCTTCTATTTTTCACATAAAACTCCTATTTTTGCTGCTTTATTTGCTCTTAAACAGTAAAAATGGGAGTTAATTTGTTTCTACAAAGTGTTTTATTGACTATTTCCCGTAGTTGAATTAACCTAAGTTTTAACAGAGGGAGATATTTTAATGGCTGATACGACTATCAAGGTCGAGCTCTGTATGGGCTCTAGCTGTTTTGCTCGGGGTAACAGCAGTGTGTTATCCGCGATAGAGAATTATATTAACGAGAATGATTTAGGCGACCGTGTGGAGCTTGAAGGACATCTTTGCCTTGGTAAGTGCAATACGGGACCCCATGTCGCTATAAATGGAAAGGAGTACTCAGCTCTGGATGAGGACAATGTCATTGATTTACTCAAAAAGGAACTGGAGTGATATATGCAGTACCCGATTTATACAGAGATTACGAGTTGCAGGGATTGTTATAAATGCGTCAGGGCTTGTCCTACAAAATCAATCCAGATAAAGGATGGACACGCCATGATTATCAAGGACAGGTGCATATTCTGCGGAAAATGCGTCCATGTCTGTCCCAATAATGCTAAGAAGATCAGGGATGATGTATCACGCGTAAAGCTCGCTCTTTCGAGTGGGAAGAGGGCAATCTGTTCTCTTGCCCCGTCATATTCTTCTGAGTTCCGCTTCCAGGAGGCAGAGCTGTTATATGCGCTTAAACTGCTTGGATTTTCTGATGTAAGTGAGACCGCAATAGGTGCTCATCTTGTTACACAGGCGATTGATAAACACATAAGAAGTAATAATGGGGAGTGCAATTGGATTGGAACCGCTTGCCCCTCCGTTGTTGAGCTTGTAAAGAAGTATTATCCTGACAGCCTTTATCGTTTGGCCCCTGTCCCGTCTCCGCTTCAGTGTCATAGTGCATATTTGAGGAAATTGTACGGGGATGACATCATAATCGTATTCATCGGTCCATGTGCAGCTAAGAAACATGAGGCGGACATGTATCCCGGCTATCCTGATTTCTCTTTGACGTTCGTAGAGCTGAAGAACTGGCTCAAGAGTGAGAACATAGATTTAGATAATCTTGAAGTAAAGGAAAATGTAAGTTTCATTCCTGCAAAAGCCGGGGTCTCGAGCATTTATCCGATTGAAGGGGGGCAGATTACCTCCAGTGAGATCTGGGGACACGATCCGATTCATGCCAAGGCGGTTGCTCTCTCCGGTATGGATCAGGTTCTCTCTGCTCTTGGGGATAAGCATGAGCCTACGGCATTTTTGGAGCTTCTTGGATGTGATGGAGGCTGCGTAAACGGTCCTGGAACGGAGAGGGATTACTCAATCGCTTTCAGAAAGAAGGCATCCAGCGACTATGTCCAGGCTCGCCTTGAAGAGAAGAATCTGTTCACAGGTGATGATGAATTCACGGATTATATCTTGGCAAACGGTTATGGTATTCTTGGTGGAAGTCAGCCAGAAAAGGAGAATGCCTTCCAGAAGAAACACAGCGAGGATGAGATAAAGAGGGCTCTTGTGGAACTCGGTAAGCTTACCAAGGCCGATGAGCTTAACTGTGGAGGCTGCGGCTATCAGACATGCCGTGACATGGCAATCGCATACCTCGATGGAATGGCTGAGATTGAGATGTGCGTCACGAAGATGAGGAAAGAAGCGCAGAGCAAGGTCGATGTTCTTCTTAGAACTATTCCTATGGGAGTCGTGATTGTGGATAGCGATTTGAAAATCGCAGATTGTAATACACAGTTCCTAGATCTATTCGGTGATATGGAGGAGGGATTTATCGACCAGAGTATGCTTTCCATGGTTCGTGGCCTTCCTGTTGAGAGATTCGTACCGTTCGCAGATAAGTTCAAGGATCAGTTCTACCTCTCTCATCCAGGACAGTACAGGATGCACTATAAGGATAAGTTCATAAGGGTCACATTCTTCCTTGTTGAGAAGCAGAGACTTCTCGGTGCGATGTTTGATGATATCACAAATCCTACTATAAAGAGGGAGACGGTAGTAAAGAAGGCTGAGGATGTAATCCAGAAGTCATTAGAGACGGTTCAGCAGATTGCATCCCTTCTTGGTGAGAATGCGGCAGAGACAGAGATCATGCTCAATTCGCTTATTGATGCTTTCAGTGTTCATTCCTCAGGTGATGAGGACAAGGATTTCACGATGGAGGACGACAGGGATATCACATGAACAATATCTTCATTGATGTCGATTATGCACAGATCTATAAACATGGGCAGAAGATAGGAGGCGATGTTTTCCTTCTTTCCAGAAACCCTGACAACAATCAGATCGTAGCGACGCTCTCCGATGGGCTTGGAAGCGGGGTAAAAGCGAATGTGCTTGCATCTCTTACCGCGCATATGGCGCATAAGCTCTCATTCTCTCCGATTGCTCTTGAGCATTCAGCAGAAATCATCATGGATACCCTTCCCGTATGTAAGGAGAGGAAAATCAGTTATTCCACTTTCACGATTGCTGATATCCGATATAAGAGCGATATGGAGAGCATAGATGTGAACCTCGTCGAGTATGATAATCCCCTTTCTCTCCGTTTTAAGGATGCGGAGGATATAAAGTGGGAGAGGACTAAGACGGAGCTTAAGAGGGAGGCTGCCTTCAAGAAGGAGACCATTTCCCATTCATCTTTCAAGATGGAGTTCGGCGAGCGTCTCATCATGTTCTCAGATGGGGTTACCCAGTCTGGACTAGGCAAAAGCCTTCCCCTTGGATGGAGACTTGACGGGGTAAGGAAGTTCATAAAAGAGGAGATAAGTGCAAATCCTGATATCTCCTCAAGAGAGCTTAGCCGGGCTATCGTACAGAAGGCTTGTGCCCTGGATGGTTTTTCCAGTAAGGATGATATCACATGTGTTGTCGTATATATAAGGCGACCAAGACGTACTCTGATCGTAACCGGACCTCCGTTTACAAAAGAGGCGGATGCCGTTCTTGGGGAGAAAATCAGGGCGTTCGATGGGCGTAAGATTGTCTCAGGTGGTACGACGGCGCAGATTGTCGCCCGTCTTTTCAATAAGAAGCTGAAGGTAGATCTTTCCTGTTGGTCTGCGGATGTTCCTCCTGCTTCAAAAATGGAAGGCATAGATCTTGTAACGGAAGGTATGCTTACGCTCAGCAAGGTCGTATCGGCGCTGGAGAAGAAGGTTAATGTCTCGGACATGCCTAATGACCCATCGAAGAAGTTCGTTGAGATCCTACTTGACTCAGATCAGATACATATAATAGTCGGTACGAAGATCAATGAAGCGCATCAAGATCCTAATATTCCTTTTGAGATCGGTATCCGAAGGACGATAATAGCTCGTCTGAGGAAAGCTCTTGAGGAGAATTATATAAAAGAAACTTCAGTAGAATACCTGTAGGAGGGTTGTATTTATGAAAAAGCCAAAGGTAAAAGTCAGAATTTGTCTTGGCACGGCATGTTTCGTACAGGGAGGAGCGGATCTTCTCCTTTATAACGATTTCCTTGATCCGGAAATTCTCGCAGATTGTGAGATTGAAGGTTGTTCCTGTCTTGAGCAGTGTAAGGTAGGTGGTGGACAGGCTCCTTTTGTTGAGATCAATGGAAAGATTTATGATGGTGTCACGCAGGATGTGTTCTGTAAACTTCTCAGGGAGGCTGTTAAGGAATGATAGAGCTGAACAACCAGTTTACAATAATGAAGAGGAGAATAGACTCCGAGGTCGTACGTCGATTCTTTTCCGATACTCTGGTGCAAACTGCTGATAGGCTTCCAATTGAGATCATTCCGAAGGATAGGATTCCTTCCCGTTGCTGTATCTATAAGGAGAGGGCGATGGTACGCTATCGCGTGCTGACCCTTCTCGGCGTGGATTTAGATAACGATGATGATGAGTTCAAACCGCTTGGTGAATATGTTAAAGAAGTCTTGGAAAAGGATGAGCCAAGCCTTCCTCTTCTTACGACTATTAAAAGCGGTTGTTATGGATGCCCTAAAGACCAGTATAGGATCAGTGACGCCTGCCGCGGATGTTTTGCACGTCCATGTATGGCGAACTGTCCTCGCGATGCAATCGTCTTCATAAATGGACAGGCCCATATTCAGGATGATAGATGTATCCGCTGTGGAAAGTGCATGGAAGTATGTCCATTCCACGCCGTAGTACATATTCCTGTCCCATGTGAGGAGGCCTGCCCTGTAAATGCGATTCATAAGAATGAGCAGGGCTTTGTCGAAGTCGAGCACGAGAAATGTATCGGATGCGGAAAATGTGTTCGTTCCTGTCCTTTTGGTGCAATCGTAGAGAGAAGCGAGCTTCTGCATGTGCTTAAGATGCTCAAGAATGGTGATAAGGTCATTGCCATGATCGCACCTGCTATCGACGGACAGTTCCCTGGAACGCTCGGACAGATAAAAGCAGCTTTGAAGAAGGCTGGATTTGCAGATGTGTTCGAAGTCGCTAAGGGTGCCGAGGTCACAAGTGTAAGGGAAGGTTCTGAGCTTGTTGAGAAGATTGAGCAGAAGAAAGGGTACATGACTACATCGTGCTGTTCAAGCTATATGGAACTTATTCCAAAGCATCTGCCGTTCCTTTCCGAGCGTTACAGTGATGCTTATTCTCCGATGGCATATTCTGCCGAGATCTGTAAGAAGGAACATCCTGATTACAAGACGGTATTTATCGGGCCATGTCTTTCAAAGAGGGTAGAGGCATCAAAATACCGCGATATTATAGATGGAGTTATTACTTTTGCAGAGCTTGCTTCCATTTTCATGGCAAAGGACATAGATGTGCGTGAGATGACCGCAGAGAATCTCGGGGATGATGCATCATTCCAGGATTGCAGGGAGTATGCGGTAACCGGAGGTGTGGCTTCTTGTGTGCTTTCACGCCTGAAAGACCCATCTTCCGTGAAGATCATGAATATCGACGGCATCGATAAGAAGACCGTACGTCTGATGGGTACATGGCAGAAGAAGGCCCCGGATGCTGATCTTGTGGAAGTAATGGTATGCCAGGGTGGATGTATTGCCGGTCCTGGTACTATTGTAAAGCCACAGGTTGCACTACGCTTAAGACAGGCTAATAAAGCTGCCGCTGCAAAGAAGGCATGATATTTTCGCCACTTAGCGCAACTGGAAATTATGATAAGGATGTCACTTCTTTCTTGGAGGTGGCATCCTCTTATATTGAAAAAGAGAGGGATGTTTTTCATTTCATGGCGACCCTTTCAAATCTCAGCGCCTTCATATATTCATATTTTCCTGATTTGAATTGGGCGGGCTTCTATCTTTTTGATGGAGAAAAGCTTGTGTTAGGTTCTTTCCAGGGGGAGCCTGCATGCATAGAAATAAAGCTAGGGCGCGGAGTCTGCGGTACAGCTGCAGAGAAAAAAGAGAGCATAATCGTTTCCGATGTCTCTCATTTTCCAGGGCACATCGCCTGCAGTTCAAAGAGCAGGAGTGAGATAGTTGTCCCGATTATCAAGGATGGGGGTAGTCTGTTTGGTGTGATTGATATCGATAGTCCTCTTCTAAATAGATTTTCTGAATATGAGAGGCATTTATTAGAGGATCTTGCCATCCTTATTTCCAAATCTCTCATCTGATTGTGCTATACTCTCTTTATGGAAGAGTCAATTAAAATTGAAATCTGTCTAGATTCTGTTGAATCGGTAATTATCGCAGAACGTGCGGGTGCAGACCGTGTTGAGCTATGTTCTGATCTCTTTGAAGGTGGACTTACCCCTACTGTCGGAACATTTCTGCTTGCAAAGGAGAGAACCAATATACCGATAAATGTGATGATACGTCCACGAGGTGGAGACTTCTGTTATAGTGACATCGAGTTTGAAGTGATGAAAAAAGAGGCCATGTTCTTCAAGGAGAATGGAGCAGATGCTCTTGTTTTCGGCATACTTACTCCCGATGGGGAGATTGATAAGATCCGTACTAAGGAACTTATAGATATAGCACGACCGCTTCCTGTCACATTTCACCGTGCGTTTGACATGACCCGTGATGCATTCAGATCTCTTGACACACTCCTCTCCCTTGGTGTGGATAGAGTCCTTACAAGCGGACTTGAGGCGACTGTCCTTGAAGGTGCGGATACTCTCAGGGCCCTTGTTGAAAGGGCTGGAGAGAGAATGATAGTTATGCCGGGAAGTGGGATAAATGAGAGGAATTTCAATAAGATAAAGAATCTGATCGGGGCAAAGGAATACCATATGGGGCTTTCTTCCAGCATACCTTCGAAGATGGCATTCCATCCCGGACATGTCTATATGGGAGGTCTTTTAAGGCAGAACGAGTTCACCATCTCCAGAGCCGGGGAGGAGCGTATCAGATCTGTTGTATCGATGAAATGATGCTTGAGGAAGAAATAGATATTGCCAAAAACTGTTTATATCATTATTCTTAAGTCAACAGCTATGACGAAGACGAGTAGGCCTTGATTCTCTCCTGAGAGAGCGTCCTAGGAAGGAAGATGCTTAGAGATAGGGGTTCGAAAACCACTTCCGAGCTGCAGGGTGGAAAGATAGCGAGTATATCCTGCCGTAATCTTGCGTTAAAAGAGAATTGAGCGTCCTTTCCTCAGGGGAAGGGAAGCAAGGTGGAACCGCGGAGCCTTTTAAGCTTCGTCCTTGCGCATTTGCGAGGATGAAACTTGAAAGGCTTTATTTTTTACTGGAGGAGAAATGGCTAACGAAGAGAAACTGGCAAAGATAAGGCACTCGATGGCTCATGTCATGGCAGAGGCGGTCTTAGAGATCTTCCCGGATGCCGAGATAGCAATCGGGCCTTCAATCGAGAATGGATTTTATTATGATTTTGAACTTCCTCGCACGCTGACAGAGGCGGATCTGGAAGATATTACGGAGAGGATGAAGAAAATCATCAAGAGCGACAGAAAGTTCGTACGCAGTGTCGTTTCCCGCGATGAGGCTAAAGAGATTTTCAAGAATCAGAAATATAAGCTGGAACTTCTTGATGCGATTCCTGATGGCGAGGATGTTTCCATTTATAATCAGGGAGCGTTCACAGACTTATGCAGAGGTCCTCATGTGGAGTCTACAAAGGAATTAAATGCCGAGGCTTTCAAACTGCTTTCAATCGCTGGTGCATATTGGAGAGGGGATGAGAAGAACCAGATGCTTCAGAGGATTTATGGAACAGCTTGGGAGAATCCTAAGGATCTCAGACTTTATCTTGATCATCTTGCTGATATCGAAAAGAGGGATCATAGGAAGCTGGGAAAGGAGCTGGACCTCTTCTCTCTGCATGAGGAGGCGGGTCCTGGGCTTGTATACTGGCATCCAAGGGGAGCAAGAATCAGGCAGATAATAGAGGACTTCTGGAGAAAGGAGCATTATGAGAACGGTTATGAGATGGTCTATACTCCTCATGTCGGAAAGTCCTGGTTATGGGAGACCAGCGGGCATCTAGGCTTCTATAAGGATTCGATGTATCCACCTATGGAGATGGACAACATGGATTATTATGTCAAGCCAATGAACTGTCCGTTCCATATCATGATCTATAAGAACAGTAAGAAGAGTTATAGAGATCTTCCTTGCCGTTGGGCAGAACTTGGAACTGTTTATAGATATGAGAAGGCAGGTGCTCTTCATGGCCTGATGAGGGTAAGGGGATTCACTCAGGATGATGCCCACCTGATTGTAACACCGGAGCAGATGGATGATGAGATAATGGAGGTTCTTCGTTTCTCCCTTCATATGCTTCATTCATTCGGTTTTAATGAGATTCATGCTTATATCTCGACCAAGCCTGAGAAGTCTGTCGGTCCTAAGGAGAAATGGGATGCGGCTACGGAGGCTCTTAAGAAGGCGGTTGAAAAAGAAGGGCTTAGTTATGATATCGATGAGGGTGGTGGTGCGTTCTATGGTCCGAAGATCGATCTTAAGATCAAGGATGCCATCGGAAGGGAATGGCAGCTTTCGACTGTTCAGTTCGACTTCAATCTTCCAGAGCGTTTCGGCCTTACTTTCGTAGATAAGGATGGCGTTGAGAAGCAGCCTTATATGATTCATCGCGCCCTGCTTGGATCGATTGAGAGATTCTTTGGTGTGCTCCTAGAGCATTATGCAGGTGCTTTCCCACCATGGCTTGCTCCTGAGCAGGTGATGCTCATCCCTGTTGCCGAGGTTGCGAACGATTATGCCATAGAGCTTGAGAAGAAGCTTAAAAAGGATGGTATAAGAGTGAAGAGCGATCTCTCAAATGACAGGATGAACGCTAAGATCCGTAAGGCACAGCAGCTCAAGATTCCTTATATGCTGATTCTCGGAGAGAAAGAGATGAATGCTTCAACCGTGTCTGTCCGTTATAGAAACGGTAAACAGGCTTACGGCTTGAGTTATGAGGACTTCCTTGCTGAAATCAGGGCGAAAGTCGATAGCAAAGAGCAGCTTTAAGCCTAACTTTTATTCTACTAAGTGAGGGGAGGACATCGTTCTTCCCTCTTTTTGTTTTGGGAAATGTTAATTTCTAACTTATTTGGGGTAAAATGATGAGTAAGGGTGGAATTTCTCAGCTACAGGAATTATCATCTGAATATTGGCGGGAAGGCATTCAGTGTCTTTTCGAGAGAGGAGTGAAACATGAACGTACCAAATAAACTTACAGTATTGAGGCTTTGCCTTGTGCCTGTTTTCTTCATATCCTATTATCTGCCTTCCTGGTTTGGCCCCAGCCTGAATGTGCTCAGTACGGTGCTCATGCTGATCTGTTATGTTACCGCAGAGCTTTCAGACCTTCTCGATGGCAAGATTGCTAGAAAATACAATCTTGTTACAGATCTGGGGAAGGTGATGGATCCGTTCGGAGATACGCTTAGCCATCTTACATTCTTTGTCTGTTTCATGGATAAGGGAATAATGCCGGCGTGGTGTTTCATAATCATTATGTGGAGGGAGTTTTCAATCCTCTTTTTAAGGATGCTCATGATGAAAGTCGGTAAGGCCATGCCTGCAAATATTTGGGGAAAAAGCAAGACATGCCTTTATGCCGCGACCAGTATTCTCTCTATTGTATACATAGTAGCAGAGACATTCTTTGATATCTCAAGCATCAATGGTACATGTATTACCGTTTTGCATATTGCATTCGCACTTTCGGCACTGGCATCTCTTATGAGTTTCGTCACATATCTGAATTCGATTTTCAAGAGCCGTGCTCTTTCCGGGATGACTCGCTGATAGTGAATATCTTCTCAGGCTTCTCAGAATCAGAGAAAAGTAGGGTTAAATATGTCATCAGTGATGTAGATGACACAATCACTAGCGATGGGCTACTCCTTCCTCAGGCACTTGATGCGTTATATAAGTTAAGAGAAAGTGGTATAAAGACGATTCTAGTCACAGGTGGTTCCGCGGGATGGGCGGATGGGTATATCAGGCAATGGCCCGTTGATGCTGTAATTGCGGAGAGCGGCGCGGTCCTGATTTATAAGAATCGAGGCTCTATAACATATATGACTAATCCGCTTATCTCTGAAGATAAGGATTTTGCACTAAAAAGGGCCCGTCTTTTAAAGGAGACCAGGGATTATGTCTTTTCCTCCGATCAGTATGCCAGGCTTTACGATGTGGCATATGAGAAAAAAGCCTTAAGTCGGGATCGGGAGGAAAAGCTTTATTCAATTATTAAATCCTTGAACGGTACAGCTCTTGTCAGCTCCATACATGTGAATGTCTTGTTCTCCCCTATAAGCAAGAAGAAAGGATTTGATGTGTTTTTTCCTCAACTGAGGGATATTCTTGGTATAGAAGAGGAATTAACAGGGGTATACGAGAATTCCCTTGCTCTTGGCGATAGTTTGAATGATGAGGCACTTTTTCAATCGTTTAGGTTATCTGTTGGGAATAAAAGGGTTCTTGATGCTTATAACTGTTTTAAATATCCCCCAACATATGTTACCGAACTTTACGGTGGCAAGTCTTTTGCTCTTGTAATAGGTGATTTGCTTTCTATCTGAATATATGTTGTTTTGGTAGAAGAAAATAAGACCAAAATATAAAAAAATGGAAAATTTTTTAAAATTTTTGTTGACAAATACCCCTGATTTGAGTTAGGTTAATTGGGCACGCAAATAATGCGTAGCAGATGATTTTTAACAGATATATCAGAGAAGGGAAGAGAGAAGGAAAGCTGAAAAGCAATTTTCAGCATCAGAAGCGTGGTGCTTCTGTCAATTCAAGAAAAGAACAACAAAGGCGAAGATTAAAAAAGCCGATGTTCGAGCGAGAAGGCAGGAGAACTTAAAGTAGAAGAACACGTCCCGTTTCGGCGGGACGGATCGATGACGGAGAGTTTGATCCTGGCTCAGAACGAACGCTGG
>CALXOL010000016.1 GCA_944390015.1 uncultured Spirochaetaceae bacterium | reverse complement strand
AATATAAAAGGTGCGGGAGAGCGCCTTATAAATCTTTGTATGTAGGTGTTGCCATGCTTCATTCAGCTGTTGCTTTAAGTATAATTCTAGGTTTTGTTTCAATTGAGTTCTTAGGTCTTCTTCCTGGTGGAATCGTCAGTGCGGGATACCTTGCATTCTTTCTAGAGCAGCCGTTCAGGGTTTTATCAACCCTGTTGCTTGCAATAATAGTCTGCTATGTCGTGAAATTACTTCAGAACTGGCTCATTATCTATGGCAGGAGGAGATTCATGCTCACTGTGGTGCTGAGCATAATACTTTCTGCGATAATCGAGGATAACTTCATATATGTCTCTGGAATCAGTCAGGATTTCAGAATCATCGGATATATCATTCCTGGCCTGATAGCAAATGACATGCAGAAACAGGGTGTTCTGAAGACACTGCTTGCCGTGCTTGTGATATCCATGATCATCTTTTTATGTATGCATCTGGGAGTCCTTACAAGATGAAGAAATCAAGTAAAATAGATTTGAAGTACATAGTCATTGCCCTTGCAGTACTTTTAATAGGAGCAGTTCTGACCCATTTTACCAGACATGTTGAGGACAACCCCTATAAGGCTGACCAGATTGAGGCGGCTAGTAGGATGTTTGAAGCTGAAGCTTATATGAAGGAGGAGATTCTCTCCCTAGGCATTCCCATCGAAGCTGAGGATCTCAATCAGACGGGTCTTCTCGGCCCTGAATTCACAGAGCTTACATCAACTCCAGGGGATGTTGATGCAAAGCGAACCAGCCTCAGCCCTGATTTCGCAGCTCTGATGGTGCGCTATTACAACCAGGCGGGAATAAAAGAAGGGGATACTATAGCAATCGGTTCCAGCGGTTCCTTCCCCGGTCTTCTGATCGCATCCCTGATTGCCGCAGATGTCATGGATCTTAATGTCCGTCTGATCTGTTCTCTTGGGGCTTCTATGCATGGAGCGACACGCCCTGATTATAATATTTTTGACATCCTACATGCCTTAGAAAGAGGAGGATTCGCAGACTTTGATGTTCTTGCCGTCTCTCCAGGAGGTAACAATGACCAGGGTGGAGGCGTACTTGAAGGAGTACTCTACACGGGAACTGATGAACTCTCAAGAAGTCTTTGCCATGAGTCCGGTTTTCCTGTGTTGAATTTCGACGACATGGCTGAAAACATCCGCTACCGACTCTCTCTTTACGGGGAGGATATAGATCTTTTCGTAAACGTGGGAGGCGCAAGTCCGAACTGCGGAACGAGTTCCTACACCCTGAACTTCCCTCAAGGTCTTGTTCTGGAGCCACCAACGATTCCTACAACAGATGACAGAGGGCTTAATTACGAGTTCGCAGCCCTCGGTGTACCCGTAATAAACATGCTCAATGTACGTAAGCTCGCAACTGATAATGGAATGGTATATGATCCTGTTCCGTTCTCCTCAGTTGGCGAAAGTGGGGTATATACGGATATTGAGTATAGATCATGGGTACCTGCTGTCTTTTTGATTTTCTCCATCTCGATTCTCGTCTACGGTGTTGTAAGTAAAAGAAATGAGGAAAAGAAGAGTATTTAAGATAGTTGTCCTTGCCGTAATGGCGTTCTTTGCCTTCTTATCCTCTCTCTGCTTTGTAAGAGAGAGGACGAGTTATGATACCTTTGTTCCCTCAGCTTCTTATTCATACACAGTGCGGTTATCCGATTATGATTCCTCCCTTCTAGGCACAAAGATGGATGCACCTGTATTTGTATTTGACTCCGGCATTAAGGGGGCGGATGTGTTCATAATGGGAGGTACCCATCCAAATGAGTCAGGAGGAATTCTCTCGGCAATCATCATCATGGAGAATATCGAACTTGAAAGTGGCAGGGTGTTTGTCCTTCCTGTTGCAAATATGAGTGCATATTTGAACACCCTTCCCGGTTATGGATATCCAGAATACTATACGCTGCAGACAGAATGGGGAGAGAAGAGTTTCAAAGTCGGTTCGCGCGTCGCATCTCCTCTCGATCAGTGGCCGGATCCTCCTTTCTATGTTCACTATCCATCCGCTCAGCGCCTCAGCTATGAGGAGGCACGGAATATCAACAGGACATTCCCTGGCAGAAGAAATGGAAGTCCATTGGAAAGGGCTTCTAATGCGATAATGACCCTTCTTGAAAAAGAGGGGATTGACTATGCTTTCGACCTGCATGAGGCATCGGTGACATATCCTGTGAATCTAGATATCGTAGCTCCTGAAATTAGCTTTGACATCGCATATCTTTCGGCATTGATGCTTGAAGAAAAAGGCATATCCTTGCGAGTAGAGGCTACAAGCAGCAGTAACAAGGGCTACACGCATTCAGAGTGGGCTAGAGTAGATGGCGTTCACCCGTTCTTAATCGAGGTTCCAACTCCTTTCATAGACCGCACCCCTGGTGCGATGACAGGAAAAATGATTGTCTCGGGAAAGGATGAGTTCCTTTATAAGGTAGCGGAATATGGATATTCTGGAGTCGATTATCCAGAGGATGGAATAAGCATTTCAGAACGTGTTGCGATACATGTTGCGACAATTGATAAATGCCTGGAAATTGCAGGCCAGTTCAATCCAGACAACGCGATAGAGATAAAACTTCCTTCCTATGAGGAGATAAAAGAAAAAGGAGTTGGATCTTTCCTTCATGAGGATAAAGAGGGGAACTATCTTATCTTAAAGTAACGATTTAATATTAATGTATTCGAATCGACTAAAACCTTAGCATATAGAACAATTTAGATTTTTCTTCTACTGTGTAATTTTAATTGCATCCACAGGGCACATCTCGTGACAGCAGTAGCATCTTATGCATGCTTTTGTATCTATCTCTGGATGCCTGCTTCCCATGCTCAGGGCTTTTGCTGGACATATGTCGATACATCTGTGGCACTTTACGCAGTTATCCTGGAAATCAGGGGCCTTTCTCCTCTTTGCTTTCCTCATCTCGAAATATCGTGAGAAGAAGGGGAGTATAAGTGCGGAAAAAAGCGACTTCTTTTTTGCTTCTATCCTCTTGAAATCACTAATTACCAATTCCTTTGCAGTTAATAGGGGATAGTTGTATGTGCTTTCATCGGTCAGTCCTTCCTTCTCTCCTTCAAGGAATATAGGCATGTCCTTTTTCTCATAACCCATGATGACAGCTTCCGCATAATCGGCTGCGAACGCATCGGCAGAGGAGATTAAAAGCCCAACTTTTCTGGGAGTTCCATTTGCCGGTCCCGCACCTTCCATACCCATTATTGCGTCTATGATTGCATAGTCGGTATGGCTTTCCTTGAATATTGAGACGATCAGGCGGGCAAATTCCTCAACACTTGGGCATTTCAAATGAAGAGGACTCTTATTCAGCCCTGGGACAAGGCCGAACATGTTTTTTACCGCTCCTGTCTGCATCATCAGCTGATGGGTCTTGAACTTAGCCACGCTTATTACGACATCCACCTCATCGAGAGCCTTTGCCATGGGGACTTTTATCTTCTTGTAGATGGTATGAGGTCTGTTGTTTTTTGCAAAATCCTCGAATCGCACCCCCTTTCTTTCAATAACACCCCTGATTCCCGATGTCTTTGCACTGAAAGTAGGAGATTGAAGACCTGGGGAGTCTCCAACCAGGATATCTAGAGCTCCCTTATCTTTGAGAATGTCGATAAGAGCCTCTACTATCACAGGATTAGTTGTGATCGCCTTCTCCTTTGGCACATCGGAGAGGATGTTCGGTTTGATGAGTACTCTTTTCCCTTCAACAGTGGGAAAAGCTGTTAAGTCGAACATTTTAATAAGTGAGGATTTTACTTTTTCTATATCGTAATCATTAACTTTCTCTATAGCTATGTCGGTCATTGTTTCTTCCTTAAAAGGCATGCATACATCGGGCCCAGACCATCAGTTCTATCAGGCATTATCATAAGGCCATGCTGCATATGCTCAGCTGCGTGGATTTCCGTTTCAATCTCTTCTACTTCATCACTATGCCGATCGAAAAGACGGCTGATCACATCCTGATTCTCACATGGGTTGATTGAACATGTTGAGTAGAGTAGATAGCCCCCTTTTTTGAGTGTGATGAAGGCACTGGAGAGAAGGGCATACTGTTCTTTTGCCAGCCTCTTCGGTCTGGAGGGCGACCATATTGAGAGATGTTTCGGATCAAGAAATACATGACGTTCACTTGAGCATGGTGCATCCAGTAATACGGCATCATATGCCTCCCTCTCGTAAAGACACCATGAAGATGCATCATAGCCTTTGATTTTTATGATGCTCTTTTCCTTCTCACTAAGGCACTCCTCAATTACGGCTTTGAGACGGGCTCTGCGGTCAGGGCTCCTGTCGTTTGAAATCAGCTCTCCATCTCCTTCGAGGCGCAGTGCGATTGAGAGCGTTTTCCCTCCCGGGGCTGCGCACATGTCCAAAATCCTGTCTCCCTTACTTACCGGCAGCAGAGATGCGACCATGATGGATGCTGGATCGAGATAGTATGGGGATAAAAGACGGGGCGAGAGGTTGATATTCTCCTTTTCCATCTTAAAACTATCTTTTATCAACTGCCATCTATCACCATATAGGGCAGAATAATATTCGTCAAATGAGATTCTTTCTTTCTTCTTCATTTTAAAATTAAGGGCGTAGCAAGGCCTATGATGAGTCCGAGTACGATTCCTCCGAGTACCTGAGCGAAAGAATGTCCAAGCAGCGTTTTAAGGTTGGTCGGTTCAAAAGGTCCATTCTCATGCATCTTACTTAGAATCTCTGACCATTCATTTATTACTTTCGCCTGTTTACCGGCCTCCATTCTGATGTTCATCGCATCGTGCATGACTATAATTGAAAAAACGAAAGATATGGCGAATGCGACGTTCTCAACTCCATAAAGAGATGCGATTGAAGAAGTGAGCGCGATAACTGCAGACGTATGGCTTGAAGGCATTCCTCCGGTTGATAACAGCTGATGATATGTGAATTTATGTCCTGATAACTTTGCAAATACGGGCTTTAATAATTGAGCAAGCGCACATGCTATTACTGCTGCGATAAGCGGTATGTTTGCGAATATGTTGTTTCCCATACTTCAATCATACATTTTCCTTAATTTTCTTTCAACGAGGCAATATTATTGCACAGAGCATGTCTTTCGCTTAATCTATTTTTCATGGATTTGAAAAGAACATCTCTATGCATTTCATCTTTTTCCGCACAGCTTTCCATCTGCATGATAAACTTTGCGATGATTTATTATCTTAGGGGGAAATATGGTCTCTCCTCATCCCTGATAGGAGTCGCATCCAGCATATATACCGTCACTTATTTCATCTCATGTCTTTCCTTTTCCTCTTTGTATCCACACCTTAGACGAGCTCAAAAAGTCTTCATAGCGTTTTTCGGTATGGCTTTTTTCAACATCATATTGCTGCTTTGTGATAGCGTTGTGCTCACATTCGTCTCGCTAGGACTTTATGGCGTGGCGATGAGTTTCCTATGGCCTAATATGGAGGATTGGATAACAGAAGGATGTGAATCTGATGAGCTTTCAAAAGCAACTAACAGTTTTAATTTCTCCTGGTCCCTAGGGGCAGGTCTTTCAACGATGATAGCCGGCATCCTGGTGGAAATCTCTCCTCAGCTACCGATAGCAATCGCTTCTTTTCTCTTCATCCTCATCCTTATCTTCCTGCTTCAGCTCAATAGGACTACGGGAGAAAATGATGTAAAAACTGAGCGGAGAGAAAACATTGGGAGGCCGACTCTTCTCAGGTATTTCAGCTGGTGTGGTAACTTTCTTAATTACGCATGCTACTCTCTTATAATAAACATATTCCCTCTCTATGCCCTTGATATCCTGGGTTATGATGAGGCAACATCGGGAACGCTGCTTATTTTCCGTGGCCTTTCAAGCTGTCTTGCCTTTACGCTTTTTTCCCGTCTAAGTTTCTGGCAGTTCAATAAAAGGGTTGTTCTTTTATCACAGCTTGCACTTTCCATCCTTTTTCTTATCTTCTCCCGCCTTACCTCTTTTTTCTCAATCGCCGTATTCTTTGTCTTCTTTGGCACTCTTTTCTCACTTTTATATGAGATGAGCATATTCCATGGTGCGAGTGGTGCGAAAAACAGGGAGCGACGTATGATCGTGCATGAGGTGCTTCTTAACATAGGCATGGTACTCGGTGCGACAATGGGTGGAATCATATATGAGCATTTCTCTTTCTCATTGATTCTATATTTCCTCTCGCTTACGGCTTTTGTGCTTTTCTGTGCTGAGAATATCGTGATTTTCATCCTTGCAAAGAAAGGCATCAGCCTTTAATAGCATCGGTAAATGAGTTAAAATAGTATAAATATCGAGGAGAATGCTAATGGCTCTTACTATTTGTTATAAGATCCTAAAAGATCATCTGGTCAAAGGGGAATTAAAAAAAGGGAGTGAAATCTCAATAAAGATAGATCAGACTCTGACGCAGGATGCAACCGGTACGATGGCATATCTTGAATTCGAGTCCATCGGACTGGAGAGGGTGCTTAATGAGCTTGCAGTCAGTTATGTGGACCATAATACGGTGCAGGTCGGTTTTGAGAACTTCGATGATCATGAGTACTTGAGGACAGTAGCCGCGAAAAAAGGTGTTGTCTATTCCCGTGCCGGAAATGGAATCTGTCACCAGGTGCAGCTTGAGAGGTTCGCTCTTCCCGGAAAGACACTCATTGGATCGGATAGCCATACTCCTACCCAGGGAGGGCTTGGGGAAATCGCAATTGGCGCGGGTGGTCTTGATGTCGCTCTTGCCATGGCAGGTCTTCCATTCTCCCTCATATGCCCAAAGGTTATAGGAATCCGTCTTACTGGCTCTCTTAGAAGCGGTGTGAGTGCGAAGGATGTGATTCTCAAGGTTTTAGAGCGTTTCGGAGTAAAAGGGAATGTCAACTCGGTATTTGAATACTTCGGTCCAGCGGTTGAGAGTCTGAGTGTTCCAGAGCGTGCCACAATCTGTAACATGGGTGCTGAATGTGGTGTTACATTCTCCATATTCCCTTCCGATAGGAGGACCTATGAGTTCTTAAAGGCTCAGGGAAGAGAAGAAGGGTACAAGGAGATTCATGCCGATGAGGATGCCGTATATGATGAGGTATATGAGATCAACCTCTCGGAACTTGAACCTCTTATTGCAACTCCGCATAGCCCTGGAAACATAAAGAAGGTAAGCGAACTTGAAGGTATGGCGGTAAACCAGGTTCTAATAGGTAGCTGTACGAACAGCAGTTACCTTGATCTAAGGAAGGTTGCTAGGATTCTTGAGGGGAAAACCGTAGCTCCTACCGTATCTTTAGGCATCGCTCCCGGTTCAAGAGAGGTTCTTGAGATGATAAGCCAGGATGGGACTCTGACGACGTTCATTAAAGCAGGAGCCAGGATACTTGAAAGTGCCTGTGGTTTCTGTATCGGCAATCATCAGAGCCCTGGAAGTAATAGCGTTTCGCTGCGAACCAATAACAGGAACTTCGAGGGAAGAAGTGGTACAAAGAGCGCAAAGGTCTATTTGGTCTCCCCTGAGACGGCCGCACTCTCTGCAGTGACTGGAAGGCTTGAGAATCCGCTATTAAAAGTTGGTTTTGAAAAGATTGAGCTTCCTGAGCGCTATTATACGAATGATGACATGCTCATCTTCCCACCAGAAGACGGCTCTAGCGTCGAGATTATTAGAGGCCCTAACATAGGTGAGCCTCCAAAATCATCCCCTATAGAGAACAATCTGAGTGGAACATGTACATTGAAGGTTGGGGATAAGATCACGACCGATCATATCATGCCTGCAGGTGCGCGACTTAAGTACCGCTCGAATATTCCTGCATATGCTGAGTTCGTATTTGAGAATGTCGATTCCACATTCCCTGAAAGAGCAAAGGCGCTTCGAGACTCTTCTAGATCTGTCTTCATCGTAGCCGGCTCTTCATATGGGCAGGGATCAAGCAGGGAACATGCAGCAATATGTCCTCAGTATCTGGGACTTAAAGCCGTTATTGCCAAGTCGATTGAGAGGATTCACCAGGCAAATCTGTGCAATTTCGGTATTCTTCCTCTTCTCTTTAGCAATGAAGAGGATTATGACAGGATATCGCAAGATGATGAACTGGAGCTCAGGGACGTTATCAAATCAATTGATAAGGGCTCCTTCACGTTGATTGATAAGACTAAGAACATTGAGATTGAGCTGGATCTTTTCGCTTCGCAGGAGCAGAAGGAGATGCTCAAAAAAGGTGGAAGACTGAATCTGATTAGGAACTGATTATGGCGAGAATTAAGATGGACAAGGGATCTTTGAAGGTCCCAAGCAACCCGACGATTCTTTATATCGAGGGGGATGGAGTAGGAAAAGAGATTACAGCTGAGATGATAAGGGTCACGAATGCAGCTGTTGCCAAGGCTTATAACTCAAAAAAGAGGATAGAATGGCAGGAACTTCTTGCGGGAGAGAAGGCCTTTAAGGAGGTAGGCACGAGCCTGCCTGAAAAAACGGTAAAATGCATACAGGATAATCTGATCGCAATCAAAGGACCTCTTATGACACCCGTGGGAAAAGGCGCAAGAAGCTTGAATGTGACGCTTCGCCAGCAGCTCGATCTGTATGTATGTCTGAGACCTGTCAAGTATTTTAACGGGGTACCAAGTCCTGTCAGGCATCCTGAGAACGTGGACATGGTGGTATTCAGAGAAAATACTGAGGATATATATGCAGGCATTGAGTGGAGAAGCGGCTCAGATGATGTAAAAAAGGTTATATCTTTCTTAGAGAATCAGATGGGCGTGAACAAGATAAGATTCCCGGAGACAAGTGCCATAGGGATAAAACCAGTAAGCCCGGAAGGTTCTAAAAGGCTCATCAAGGCTGCAATCGATTATGCTATAAAGAATGAGAGGAAGAGCGTCACTCTCGTACATAAGGGAAATATAATGAAGTTCACCGAAGGTGGATTCAGAGAGTGGGGCTATCAGCTGGCAAAAGAGAAATACAAGGCATTTATCGAGGACGGAAGAACGTTCATTCCTCTTAAAAACGGTAATAGGATAGAGATAAAAGACGTGATCTGTGACGCTTTTCTGCAGAACATCCTCTTAAAGCCTGAGGATTACGATGTAATTGCTACTTTGAACCTTAATGGTGATTATGTCTCTGATGCCTTGGCCGCAGAGGTCGGAGGAATTGGAATCTCTCCCGGTGCGAATATAAACTATGAAACAGGATGTGCTATTTTCGAGGCTACTCATGGGACGGCTCCTGACATAGCTGGAAAGAACATCGCCAATCCTCTTTCTTTGATTCTTTCTGCGGAGATGATGCTGACCTATATAGGTTGGACTGCGGCTGCAAATATATTAAGAGAAGCCGTTGAAAAGGCGATAGCGACAAAGAGGGTTACGAAGGATTTCTATGATTTAATCGTAAAAGAGGGGCATAGGGCCAAGGCTTTGGGCACTAAGGAGTTTACGGATCAGATAATCTCATTCATTTAATTTGATTTGAAGGCCTTGCGTTTGCAGGGCCTTCTGTATCATCTTTCTGAAATCGGTTTGACTTTTCTCAGCTCAGGTCCGATGTAGACCTGTCTTGGACGTCCTATCTTCTGGTATGGGTCATGCCTCCACTCAAGGTAATGCGCGATCCAGCCCGGGAGTCTTCCCATGGCAAATAGAACGGTGAACATGGAAACAGGTATTCCCATCGCATGGAATGTGATGCCGGTATAGAAATCAACATTAGGATATAGGTTGCGTTCGATGAAATAATCATCATGCGTTGCTTTTTCCTCAATCTCCTGTGCGATATCCAGCAGCGGATCAGATTCATCGCTTTGTTTGAGAACCTCCTTACAGATTCTTTTTGCAATCTTAGCCCTCGGGTCGAAGGTCTTATATACCCTGTGTCCGAATCCTGAGAGACGGAACGGGTCTGACTTATCCTTTGCTTTTCTTATAACATCGTCAACACTGATTCCTTCCTTTATTATCTTGTTGAGCATGTCCATTACAGCCTGATTTGCGCCTCCGTGCTTGCTTCCCCAGAGTGCACAGCAACCGGCAGCGACCGCTGCGTATAGGTTTGCTTCGCTGCTTCCTACGAGACGGACTGCGCTTGTCGAGCAGTTCTGCTCATGGTCCGCATGGAGGATAAGCAGCTGATTAAGAGCTTTGACATGCAATGGATCCGGTGTGTAGTTGTTAACTGATGAGTAGAACATCATGTTGAGGAAATTGGCACAATAGGAGAAGTTGTACTGAGGTTCGACGAAATCAAGTCCATTCATCTGTCTGTATTCAAAAGCGGCGATCGTCCTCATTTTTGAAAGTAGGCGTGTAACGGTGAGGTCGATGTTCTCTTCGATATCGTTCTCTTCTATCTCGGGGTAGAAGGCCGAAAGACTTGCAACCATGGCCGCAAGGATTGCCATCGGATGTCCGTCATGTGGGTATGCCTTGAAGAAATCCCTCATGTTAACATGGAGGAGGGAGTGCTTATTAAGCAGCTTCTGGTAGTTGATTCTCTCTCCTGCCGTAGGAAGCTGGCCTTTGACAAGCAGATAGGCTACCTCGATGAAATCACAATGATCGACCAGATCCTCTATGTCATAGCCTCGATAGCGGAGTATTCCCTTTTCCCCGTCGATGTAGCAGATTTTAGAGAGACAGGAGCCGGTATTTACGAATCCCGGATCATATGTGATATAACCAGTTGAACTTCTGAGATTCGTTATGTCTATGGATTTATCGCCCATGCTGCCAGTCATGACGGCGAAATCCACCTCTCTTCCATCAGGAAGAATCAAGCGTGCCTTTTCTTCTCCCATAACTTCCTCCTAGAGCCTATCAATGGCGTTATAGAGCGCGTGGGTGCCTAGATTCCCTTCTCCTTCCTTTTCCATCTCCTCATAAAGCTTTTCGACAAGTTCAAGTCCCTTGAGGTTAAGTCCCATCTTCCTGCTCTCATCAATGGCGATCTTCATATCCTTTACGAAATGCTTTACCATGAAGCCCGGAGCGAAATCGCCTCTTGCGATTCTTGGACCGTAATTATCAAGGCTCCAGCATCCTGCCGCACCTTTAGAGATGGTTGCCATTACTTCGTTTATATCCAGTCCGGCCTTTCTCGCATATACAAGGGATTCACACAGTCCGATCATTGTCCCTGCGATAAGAATCTGGTTTGCCATCTTCGTGTGCTGTCCGCTTCCAACCGGGCCCAGATGCCTTATGTTCTTTCCCATGACAAGGAAATACTTCATCGCACGCTCGATTGCCTCATCATCTCCTCCACACATGATGGATAGAGTTCCTTCCCTTGCTCCCTTATCTCCTCCAGAGACTGGAGCATCGATGAAAGAGGCACCTCTTTTACTTAGCTCAGCTCCTATTTCAATCTCTAAGCTTGGCTCTGTAGTCGTCATATCGACAAATAACTTGCCTTCCAATGGTGCATTCATCATGTTATCATAGACCTCCCTCACATCCTTGGGATAGCCGACAATCGTGAAGACAACATCCGAATTCTGAGCAACTTCTCTAGCAGAAGAATACCAACTCGCTCCCTCTTCAATCAGAGGAAGTGCCTTTTCCTTTGTTCTGGAGTAAATGTTAAGATTCCCGAACTTAGCAAGGAGTAGGTGAGCCATGCTCTTTCCCATTACTCCAAGACCTATAAAACCAATTCTTTCTTCCATATGCGGATATTACCACAAATAGAAAAAATATAAAATAAATTACAATTTTTTACATTTTCATGTATATTTCTTTGTATGGAAAAAGAGATTGTAAGCGAAGAGGTAATAGTTGACCTCGCCGATTTCTTCAAGGTTTTCGGAGATGCTACACGGCTAAAGATACTGTTTTATCTGGTAGAGGAGAGTGAGGTTTCCGTCTCTACTATTGCAGATCGTCTTGGTATGAGCCAGTCTGCGATATCCCAACAGCTGAAAGTGCTTAGACAGAGCAGACTTGTGAAGTTCCGTAAGGATGGTAAGAACTCTTATTATCGGCTTTGTGACGATCATATAAACAAGATTCTTACATTAGGTAAGGAACATTATAAAGAATTAATGTAACTTGATATGATGTTTTATATTAATAATATGATTATTATATTAAAATAATAATGAAATTATATCAAAAATAACGATAAAACTTCATATAAATATTAGTTCTTACGAAAAATTATGGGAAATCAAAGTATTTCTCCATGAGAAATGCAATCAATTATCTTTCTCATAGGAAGACCGACTACGGTAGTCCAGTCTCCATCAATCCTCTCTACGATGTTCCATCCGTTTCTTTGCAGGCGGTATGACCCAGCTGCTTCAACCCAATCGCCTGTAAGGATATACTCTTCAATTCTTGCATCATCAAGCTCTTTGAAATAGACATCAGATGTATCGACAAATTCAAGTGTTCCTAAGGATGGAAGAAACAGGACAGATGCAGAAATCACAGTCTGCTTTTTGCCGCTGAACCTTCTAAGGGTGGCTCTTGCCTCATCCTCATTTCCTGCTTTCCCAATAAGCTCTCCTTCAAAAAGAACCAGAGTATCGGCGCTAAGGGCTGGAAGATTCTCAATCATCCTCTCCGATTCGAGATAGGCTTTCATCTTATTTCTGGCAATTGCCAATACAGTATCCATAGGCTCTTTGTTTTCCCTTTCTTCCTCTGTATCCATCGGTATCTGGAATACTTTTGAGCCTCCGCATTCAAGCAGTCCTCTACGGTTCTCGCTCTTGCTTGCAAGTACTATCTGAGGAAAAATACGGGAGAATTCAAGCTCTGTTTCATCCGGTTCTATTATTCTATTCACTCTCTAACTCCTCTGTGATGCTTAGCCATCTTTCCTCGGCTTTGTTTTTCTCTTCTTCCTTTTCTCTCTTTTCACCCATGACCTTGGTAATCTTTGCACTATCTGAATAGACTTCGCTTTTCATGCTTTCCTTTTCAAGTGCATTGATCTCATCTTCTAGAGAGGAGATTATGTTTTCAAGCTCGCTAAGTTCTCTCTCAAGTTTCTTCTTCCTGTTCTTTTTTGCTTTATCAGCTTCATAATCGGATTTTGTAGCAGAACTCTGCTCTGCCTTTTTCTCACTCTTCTGACTTAAGAATTTCTCTTCCTTCTCCTTGAGCTTATAATTAAAATAATCCCAGTCACCGATATACTCCTCTCTTTCCTTGCCGTTGAGATATAAAATCCTTGTAGCAAGATGGGAGATGAAATGCTTGTCGTGACTGACAAATACAACTGTACCCTCGAACTTTTTTACCGCATTAAGGAGAATCTCCTTCGTTCCGATATCAAGATGGTTAGTAGGCTCATCGAGAATAAGAAGGTTCGCAGGGTGCATTAGTATCTTCAGCAGAGCAAGGCGTGATTTCTCTCCACCGGAGAGTACCGAGCATTTTTTCAGAACATCATCGCCTGAGAACAGGAACGCACCGAGCATGTTCCTTACCCTCGGTATGTCTCTTGTATCTGCAATGCTCTCAATCTCCTCAAGCACGGTGTTCTCTGGATTAATCGATTCGCTGCTGTCCTGTGCGTAATAACCGATTTTAACGTTAGAGCCGTAGCGGATTAAACCTTTATAATCCTTGTCCGCACCGGCAAGCATTCTTAAAAGGGTAGATTTTCCACTACCGTTTCTTCCCGTTATTGCAACACGTTCTCCTCGGTTTATCAGCATGGAGAAGTCATCGTAGATTATATTATCCCCATAAGCCTTGAAAAGATTTTCAATGATAAGAACATCATCTCCGCTCCGAGAGGCCTCTGGAAAGGTAAATGATACATTTTTATGATTCTCGCCAAGTTCAATCTGATCCATCTTCTCAAGTGCTTTTATCCTGGACTGAACCTGCTTTGCCTTCGTTGCCTTGTACCTGAAACGCTCTATGAATGCCTCTGTCTTCTCAATCTCCTCTCTCTGCCTGAGATAGCTCCTCTCCAGCTCGGCCTTCTCCTCCTCCCTCTGCCTGAGGTAGCTTTCATAGTTACCCTTATATGCTTTCAGATGACCTCTTTCAAGGCTGAAAATCTCAGAGCAGGTGCTGTCGATGAAATCTTGGTCATGGGAGACGAGGACGACCCCGCCGCTATATGATTTTATGAAGCCTTCGAGGTATGTGAGGGCATCGATGTCGAGATAGTTGGTAGGTTCATCGAGCAGCAGGAAATCACTTTCTTCTAGAAGCACCTTTGCAAGTGCGATTCGCATCTGATAACCACCTGAGAAATCCTCGACAGGTCTTGCCATATCCTTCATCTCAAAGCCCAAGCCAAGAAGCACTTGTTCTATCTTTCTTTTGCGACTATAGTAACCACCTTCATCAAGCTCCTCATGCAATCTGGAAATCGACTCGGCCGTCTTCATGCTTGCATCAGCCTCTTCAAGCCTTCTTAACTGCTCTACCTTTGTAAGAAACCTGTCAAAGCCATGTTCTGCCGCCTCATAAACGTTTGAACCCTCCGGTACTATGTCGCTTTGAGGAAGATACGATACCCGTGCTCCCTTTGAAATTGCGATATTCATGCTTTCCGCTTCTATGTTATTGCTTATGGCCTTAAGCAGTGTGGATTTTCCACATCCATTCGAGCCCATCAAGGCTACTCTTGATTTCTCGGAAAGAGAGAATGAGATATCTGAGAGTATGATGCGATCAGAAAATGAGAGCGATAGGTTGCTTACCTGTAAGTTGACCATATGAATCCTTTATCCTGTATTGTTTCCTGATAATATTATCGGTAGGAAAAAATGTTTTCAAGAATGTGTAAGGTTTTCACACTTTGATTCAAATGATACAATGCGATATAGGATTCATTTGGCAATTCTTTCATGGTCTGTAATCGACCATAGATTTTTGCTGTCGTTTTTGTGCAGACGGCTGTTAGGAGATGTGATGATTTGTCTTACTCTTTCCGGGAGCACCCTTAGCGATGATCTCAGAGCTGTGAAGGAAAACCGTGAGTATATAGATATGTGCGAGCTAAGGCTCGATTTTCTTACTGAGGATGAGCAGAAGAGGGCATCAATCTTTCCTTCCCTCGTTGATCTGCCCGTTATTCTTACCTTCCGCCGTTTGCAGGATGGGGGATGTTTGAACATCTCCGAGAAGAGCAGGCGTGCGATATTGGTCTCTGCTCTTGATGGGGATTTCAAATATGTGGATATCGAGGAGGATGTGAAGAGGAGCGAGGTAGAGGATAAGGCGAGGGAGAAGGGGGTTAGGATAATCCGCAGCCTTCATGATTTTGAGAAGGTGCCTGAAGACATCTATTCTAAGCTCTATCATCTCTCAGAGAAGGGGGATATAGCGAAAGTCGCAGTCACTCCTCGTTCTTTCCAGGATGTGTTCACCCTTTTCAGGGTTGAGGAGGAGCTTAAGGGGGTCGATAAGATCGTAATAGGCATGGGCGAATATGGGGTTGCTACGAGGATCCTTTATAAGAAGCTCGGTTCGATGCTCACTTTTGCTAGTTCAAACGAAGTGGCCCCGGGACAGATCAGTGCAAAAGAGTTAAAGCTTGAATACAGGGCGGATCATGTGAACGACAGGACTGCAATATACGGAATAATAGGGAATCCAGTACTGCATTCAGCCTCCCCGAGGATGCATAACAGGGGATTCAAGGCTATAAACTTCAATGCTATTTATGTTCCCTTTCTTGTTGACAGCGTAAGAAGCTTTTTCATGTTCGCAGAGTACATGAAGATACGTGGTTTTTCTGTTACTGTTCCGTTCAAGGTTGACGTGCTTTCATATCTTGGAAATGTTACAAGGGAAGTCAAGCAGATCGGTTCCTGCAATACCGTAGTGAGGGTTCCCGGCATGTGGAAAGGAATTAACACCGATTATTACGGTTTTATAAAGCCTATTATGGCGGATATCGACAGTGGAAGAATAAAGACCGCGCTGGTAATAGGTGCAGGAGGGGCAAGTCATGCGATCGTATGGGCTCTCAGGAATTACGGTGTGAAGGTGACGATTCTTAACAGGACGCTCTCAAGAGCGGAGACGATAGCACGGATAAACCTGTGTGATTACGACAGTATAGAAAATGCCTCAAGATATGAGGGCTCAGTTGATCTTATTGTCCAGACCACGAGTGTGGGCTTGTATCCTGAGGTCGATCAGAATCCTATCGAAGCTTTCCACTTCTCTGGTAATGAGATCGTATATGATATCATATATAAACCTAAGATGACGAAGCTTCTTAGTGAGGCAGAAAAAGCGGGGTGTAAGCTACATTATGGCTCAGAAATGCTTCTTGAACAGGGAAAACTTCAGTTTGAGGCTTTCACAGGGTATCATTATCCACATTGGGTTGATAGTGGGCTAGAGTAGGCATGCCGGTAATACGGTGACCCTGTAAAGCCTGGAAACAGATAGCACCTTATGTCCAAGCACCATGTGGTCCCCTTCTTCAAATGACTCCAGCATCTCTACTTTTCCTGCTGCGATTCTCCCGCTGTGGTTTTCTACGACAAGTATTAGTGACTTATCTTTGAGGGCTTTCTCAATCATGCGGTGCTTTTCCATGTAGTTGAATGCATCTACGATCTCAAGTTCGAGCTTCTTTTCTACCTGTGACTTTGAGAACAAGACTCCGCTGAGTACCATCATCTCCTTTATCTTGTGAATCATGGGCTCTTCTTCGCATATTGCACTCAAAAGTCTTTTTCTGAGTGTGCTGTCATAGCAAATTTCTCTTTCCGTCCTGATTTCCGGGTATTGTATCATGTCCATGAAAGAGGTTTCGCTTTCATATTGTGAGTAATTGAACTCGGGGCCCTTTGTCTCGCTCATCATATCGAAGGATGAGCTTTTGAGAATCTCCCTCCATTCCGCTTCTGCTATGGCATCCATTATGAAAACGCCTGGGGAGACCTCCTCAAGAATATACTCAGCAAGAGATGGGATGCTCTTTATCAGCTTCGCACTCTTTTCGTCCGTTCTGAGAAGTAGTACCCGCTCTGAGTTGATTCGTGAGTATTCCTCGAACCAGATCTTGATGCGCGAAGAGAGTGTAGGTGAGATTGTGAAATCAGCAAGAGACTGAAGAAAACTTATTACATCATCATCTGTATATGACAGGCTGAATGCATTAAGAATACTCTCTTTTGTAATCTGATATATCTTAACCCTGTCGATACTTACTGGTGTGCATATGAGCGAAATCAGTGGTGCTGTATTTCCTGTGAATGATATTGAATAATCGGATGAGATAATCACAGGGCCTTCCGCCTTCTCATCCTGTACGGCATACGTGATGCCACTCTGATCTTTTAAAATGCAGAAAAGAAAGAGATCTTCAATGCCTCCATAATTGAATCCTGAGATTACCGCCGCCCTGTTAACATACTTTTCTATCTCATCAGTCTTTACACCTCTTATCTTTTTCACAAGATGGAAGAAATAAAAACTCTTCTTTCTTACCCATTCATCGAGGTGAGGAAACATGATATAAGAGCATAGTCTTATCTCATCAAGGTTAATAAGTTCAAAAGCCTTCTTTCGATCCAGCCTGATTCTTCTCTTATCCTTAGTCAGCACCTCAAGCTCGAAAAGGTTTTTTACAAGGCGATCAAAAAGTTTTTCCAGTTTATCTTCCTCAGCAGAGGGGAATATCTCTGCGACGGCTTTTGATGATATGAACGCACTCATCCTTCGCTCGTTAAGATACAGCTCTTTGCTCTCTATCAGGCTGATGAAGGCTTTAACAATGTCGCTTAATCCCAGAGACCAATCACCCTGAGAGCCTTTACCGAAGAGGCTGTAGTAGGATGCTACATGCTCACTGCTTATATCGAAAAGTCCCCGCATCCTCATGTTTTCAATCCTACGCTCATTAAACTGTGGAAACATGATTCTCAGCAGGTTCTTATCAAGCTTCTGCATGAGGTGAAAAGCAGAGATGACCTCGGCCTCCTCTTCTGTGACATTAGAAGCTATCTCGAGTTCATTTCTCTTATAAAAGTCATCTATACTCTCTCCATTCTCAGAATAGAGAGTTAAGAGCAGTCTCTCACAATCATCTTTAGACATCAGCTCTCTCCAAAGTATAGCTGTATCCCTGTTCTGATAGGAATTTCTGCCTGTTCATCGCAAATTCCTCCTCCTCTGAATACTCAGTGATGATCGTATAGAAATGGCTGGACTTCTCTTTTGGCCTTAAGATTCTTCCAAGGCGCTGAGCCTCCTCCTGCCTTGAGCCGAATGTTCCTGAGACCTGGATTGCAACGGAGCAGTCTGGAAGGTCTATTGCGAAATTCGCAACCTTAGATACTATGAGCACACGAATCTTCCTTTGCCTGAATTTCTGATAAATCTCATCCCTTACCTTATTGCTCGTCTTTCCAGTGACTATCGGCCAGGAAAACCGTTTTTTAATCTCCTCAAGCTGCTCTATGTACTGCCCGATGATGAGAATTGAATCATCGCTATGCTTCTTTACCAGATCTTCGATAATATTGAGTTTCCTTTTATTGACACTTGCAATCCTGTATTTCTCCCTCTTTGAAGCAAGTGCGTATTTGATCTCATCATCCTCATCAAGAGCAACTCTTATCTCATGGCAGTATGCCTGGGCGATGTAGCCTCTCTCTGCGAGTTCAGACCAGGGAGTGTCAAACCTCTTTGGTCCTACAAGAGAGAACACCTCATCCTCCCTTCCATCCTCTCTTATGAGTGTGGCTGTAAGGCCAAGGCGGTATATGCTTTGAAGCTCCGCAGTAATTCTGAAAACAGGTGCAGGAAGCATGTGCACCTCATCGTAGATTATGAATCCCCATTTTCCATCTCTTAAGAGTGAGAAGTGCAAATAGTCCTCACATCCAGGCTTTCTATAGGTCAATATCTGGTATGTAGATACGGTAATCGGCTTTATTTCCTTTGAATCACCTGAGTATTCGCCGACCATATCCTCAGGAATATCAGTCTTCTCTGCGATTTCTCTCATCCACTGATGTACGCTTTGAACATTCGGACATAGTATGAGAGTTCTCGTCTTCAGCCTCGCCATCGCAAGTAGGCCGACGATTGTCTTTCCAGATCCACAAGGAAGTACGATTGTTCCAAAACCTGTTCCTCTCTCTCCGCTGCCGAGAAAACTGTTTACAGCCGTTTCCTGGTAATCCCTGGCTGAAAACGTGCTCTTAAGATTCATATCGACATGCTCGCCCTTGTTAAGCGGGATTCTATCATCCACAGGAAATCCCATCTTGATAAGCTCAACTTTGATTTTTCCCCGCTCCAGCCTAGAGAGTGAGAATGTGTTGTCGCCCTCTGCTTTTAGATATTTTTTTGCCAAAGCAGATGATGATAGCTGAAGGAAGAATAGTTTTTTATTTACTTTCAGAAGAAGCCTTTGATTATCGCTTTCATCCTCTGTCAGTATGAAATTCCCGTATCTACTTGCAGTATCCTCTATGAAGAAGAGTACCCTCTGGTCGATATCATAACGCGACCATTTCTTCAGTCTGGCAACTATCTCATCTGCGCTGAGCCCTGCGCTTATCGCATTCCAAAGCGATAGTGCCGATAGTGAGTATGTATGCATGTGCTCAGGGCTTTTAATGAGTTCTGAGAAAGGAATGATATCAAGTCTTGCATTCTCTGCATCAGGGCATGCCAGATCTAAGAGAATGGTCCTATCGCTTTGAATAAGAAGTGGTTTATCCCTATCTAGCATATTTCTTATTCTCCAATAAGAGGTCAAGAATAACAATTGCGCTCATCGCCTCCACAACTGGCAGAGCCCTTATTGCTATGACCGGGTCATGTCTTCCTTGGATCTGGATGATTCTTTCCTCTCCGTTTATATCGATTGTCTCCTGCCTCTTTGCGATTGAAGGGGTGGGTTTGAAAGCGGCTTTGAATATGATCTCCTCTCCGGTTGTGATTCCACCAAGGATTCCTCCTGCTCTGTTAGTGATGAATCCACTCTCGTCCATCTGGTCGTTATTCTGGCTTCCATAAAGCTCCGTGGAAGCAAAACCTTCTCCGAATTCAATTGCTTTTACAGCTCCAATGGACATTATTGCATGTGAAAGCAGCGCCTCGGTTTTATCGAACACTGGCTCGCCAAGGCCAGAGGGGACACCTTTGATGTGACACTCAACGACACCTCCAAGGCTATCATTATTCCTTACTGCTTCATCAATGAGAGAGAGTATCTCATCATCCCGCTCATTCGATATCGTAAAAAGGGGAGCATGGAAAGGCGGGGTGAACTCTCCGCTTACACGTATTCCTTTTATGCTTCTTACTCCCGCTGTTACTTCAATCCCATATTTCGTAAGTATCAGTTTAGCCAGAGCTCCGGCTGCGACTCTTGCAGCCGTCTCCCTACCTGATGCTCTGCCACCACCTCGATAATCTCTTATGCCGTATTTCTTATAATACGTGTAATCCGCATGACCTGGGCGGAATATGTCTTTGATCTGGTCATAGTCGTGGCTTTTCTGATCGTTATTGTAAAGGATGAGAGCGATAGGAGTTCCCTCGGTCTTTGATTCAAAAACCCCGGAAAGTATTTCTATTCGGTCTTTTTCATCCCTTTTTGTTCCGATTGCAGCCCCTCCCGGGCGCCTTCTATCCATTTCGCTCTGAATGAAATCGAGGTCGAAGTCAATATCGGAAGGGCATCCATCGATTATGACACCCAAGGCTTTGCCATGGGATTCTCCGAATGTGGTGATTCTAAAATTCTTTCCAAATGTATTTCCACTCATGCAATAAAATCCCCCAGTGCGTTAATCATCATGGATAAAGTCTCGCCTCTGTCCCTGTAAGGCCCCATCTCGATTATCTTATCTGCAAGCGATGAATACGCCTTATCCCTTCTTTCATATACTTCGTGGAAAGAGGACTTAAGATTGTTCTCATCCAGGAATGCGGGTATCCCGTGCTTTAAAATTACGGGTAGCATCTCCTCTTCGTTTCTTCTAAGGTATATCAGTTTGCCATTCTCCTTAAGCAGTTCAATGAGAGCCTTATTATCGCACGCTCCTCCGCCGAGGCTCATTATAAAAGGATGGTCTTGCTCTCTTATGAAGCGCTTAACCGATGCATACTCCTGCTTTTTAAATTCATCACTTCCGAATTTCTTGTAATATTCCCTTACTGTAAAAGGAGCTATACAATTAAGAATCAAATCGTCTGAATCAATCGATGTCAGGCTGAGATGATTGGCAAGAAGACGTGCAAAAGTAGTTTTGCCTGAATGTTTTATACCTAAGATGAATAAGTTCTGCATAAAATAACCTTGAAGCGCTATTTTAACTTAAAAACAGTAAAAAGTCATCATGTTGAGATGATTGCATCTAGTCAGAAAACAGGTTGCTCCAGGCCTCTTCGTCACTCTCTTGGTAAAGCTTAGGCTTTTCAGCCTTGTTTTCCTTATTCTTCTCCTCTAGGATGTACTCTTTTCTCCTCTTTCGCCTCTCCATTTTTTCTATGAATTCAGCTTCCTTTCTGTTTTTACGGTTCTCATTACGGAAATGATTCACTTTTATCTTGATTTTAAGGGCGTAGTGAAAAGTTATTATCGCAAGATACCAGAGTATTGCGATAAGTGCAGGGGCAATGTCATCAATGGAGTTGTACTCAGGCCTGATCGCGGTCTCTGCTGCTATAAGGAGCGTATCGAGATTCTCCAAGGTGAGAATGATTGAGATTATGCATGGGACGATCCAATATAGTCCTTCCCTCGAAAGGATGAACCTAAGGCACGTAAGACTTGCCATCAGCGTCAACAGAAGACAAGATAATGGAATAATATACGCTGTCAATCTTTCTGCTCCTCAAAGTATATGTTATCATTATAGCATGGAAGGCTTAAAGATTGAAGAATCGCTTGATGCGGCGTTGAAATCAAGAGAGAGGGAGAGAAAGGAGGATATCAGAGGTTCGTATTATAGGGATACGACGGCAATAATCCATTCATCTGCGTTCAGACGGCTTAAGCATAAGACCCAGGTGTTTTTCTCCCCGAGCAATGACCATATTTGCACAAGGATGGAACATGTACTGCATGTCGCTTCAATCGCATCCACTATCTGCCGTCCGCTAGGTTTGGATACGGAGCTTGCCTGGGCCATTGGAATGGGCCATGATCTCGGACATACTCCCTTTGGACATGTTGGAGAAAGGATAATCTCTAGACTCTCTGTGGAACGTGGTATAGGGGAGTTCGAGCATGAGGTAAACAGCCTTCGCGTAGTAGATTTTCTCTCAAATAATGGAAAAGGGTTGAACCTTACATATGCAGTAAGAGATGGCATCGTCTCCCATAATGGTGAAGATCTTAGAAAACGAATCGTCCCTACATATAAGCTTAAGGATCTAGGGAGCATAAATAGTCGGAAGGGTCTGATTCCTTCTACTTTCGAAGGTGCTGTGGTTCGCTTCTCGGATACCATCGCATACCTTGGAAGGGATTATGAGGATGCAAAGCGCCTTGGAATATTGAAAGGTCTAGAGCTTCCTAAAATTGTCAGCGACAGGCTCGGAGAGAGTAACAGCAGCATAATCAATACTCTTGTTAATGATTTGATAGAAGGAGCCGACATTGAGAATGGAATTGGTTTTTCAGATGATATATTTGAAGCGGTAAGCGCATTCAGCGAATTCAATTACAAATACATCTACCGCTCAGATATCCTCAATGGATACACGCGGTATTTTACAAGACTCATTACTTTGATTGTGAACTATCTGGAAGAG
The DNA here is from genome assembly GCA_944390015.1 of uncultured Spirochaetaceae bacterium. Classification (GTDB taxonomy): domain Bacteria; phylum Spirochaetota; class Spirochaetia; order Sphaerochaetales; family Sphaerochaetaceae; genus Ornithospirochaeta. Next base: position 27,627 of record CALXOL010000016.1, on the reverse strand, counting down.
ATTTATAGCTCGTATGGCCTTGACGAGAAGGGGTATGTCGCTGAGAAGAACATGCTTGCCGCAGGTTTCTATAACCATATACGAGAGATGTATGGGATGTACATTCAGAGGGAAGGAAGCGATAAGCGCATGATAATGGATTATGTCGCTGGTATGACCGATAACTTCTGTCTTGATTGCGCGAATGAGATACTGAAGCCTGAGCATCTTAACGATGAGATTGAGATGAGCCAGACTGGAAAATGGTTTGACGCTCCCTATTAATATAATCACATTTTTATATTTATATCATATTAATATATTATTAATTTAATTAATATCTATATATAAATCATATAAATTAATTAAAACTTATTTGATTAGCAATATATTTTGAATTGAATAGTCTTATAATCATACAATAAAAACATGTAATCAGGTCATATCAAATTATATAAATATAAGAAGTATGAAATTATATGATATAAACATATGATAGCAATATTGTTATTATGTATAATAAATAAAAATAATCTAAATATTATATTAAAATGATAGGTAAATAATATTGATATAATGCATAAAGTTTTTTTCCTTTCAGCAGTAAACCGTCATATAATATTAAATGTAAATTGCTTATGGAGGTTTCTAGATGAATAAAGCTCAGGTAAAAATTCTGATTGATGCCGCCGCATCCCGTATCCCTTCAGATCTTAGAATCAGGAATGCGAAAGTAGTTGATGTCTATAACAAAGAAGTCTTTTCCTCAGATGTTTACATCAAGGATGGATATATCGTCGGCTTTGATGGAAAACGGGAGGCTAAGGAGGAATTCGATGCTGATGGAAAGTTTCTTGTTCCAGCCTTCATAGACGCACACTGTCATATAGAGTCATCACATCTTTCTCCATCGGAGTTCTCTGATGCAGTCGTGCCTTCCGGTACGGGAACGGTTATTGCCGATCCTCATGAGATTTGCAATGTGACCGGACTTGACGGGATGCGTTATATGCTTGATGCTTCAAAAGATATTCCGCTCTCTGTATTTCTCATGTTCCCGTCATGTGTCCCAGCAACTCCTTTTGAACACTCCGGTGCGGTTCTTACAAGCCGTGATGTAAAATCATTCATTGATGATGAGAGGGTTCTGGGGCTTGGTGAGATGATGAACTACCCAGGTGTGAACTCAGCCGATGATGAGGTTCTTTCAAAGCTTGATGAGGCATATAGAAGGGATAAGATAATAGATGGCCATGCACCATCAATCACCGGATATGCACTTGACAGCTATGCATCAGCGTCAATTGAGACCGACCACGAGTGTGAGAGCCCGAAAGAGGCTAGGGATAAGATAAGAAAGGGCATGTACGTCATGCTCAGACAGGGAACGGCGTGTCAGAACGTTTTGCAGCTGCTTCCTGCCGTTGATGAGAAGAACTTTTCCCGTTTCCTTTTCTGTACTGATGACAGACAGCCTCAGTCAATAATCAATGAAGGGCACGTAAGCCATGGAGTAAATCTTGCCATCAGGAGCGGACTTGATCCTGTCATTGCGATTTCAATGGCGAGTATCAACGCAGCCACCTGCTATCGCCTGCGTGACAGGGGTGCGATTGCACCGGGAAAGAGAGCGGACTTCTTCCTATCTTCATCCATCTATGACGGAGTAAAGCCTGATGAGGTCTTCATCAAGGGAAAACTCGTTGCAAAAGGTGGAAAGATTATTGAGAAGGCAAAGCACACGGAACCACTTAATGTATCCGGCAAGATGAATGTGAAAGATTTTTCAATAGAATCATTCTCACTTAAATTAACCAGTGATCATGTACGTGTGATAGACATAATCCCTGGAGGCGTCGTTACTGGAGCCGGGGATGCATATGTAAAGAGGGATGATAAAGGCAACTGGATCCATGACCCAGAGGCTGATATTCTTAAGCTTGCAGTAATTGAGCGCCATCATGGTACAGGATTACACGCTACCGCCCTTATCAGAGGATATGGAATGAAGAGGGGAGCTGTTGCAACCTCAATAGCCCATGATTCACATAACATAATTGTCATTGGGGATAATGATGAGGATATGTATCTTGCGGTCAGAAAACTTATTGAAATCGGTGGTGGAATCACGATGTACAAAGATAAGAGGGAGCTTGGTACGCATACCTTGGAGATCGCAGGGCTTATGACGGATGAAAGCCTCGAAGAGGTGACAGCCTGTCTTGACAGGATGCACGAGACTGCGGAGATGGAACTTCACGTTAATAAGGATATAGATCCGTTTATGACTCTGTGCTTCATGGCACTCCCTGTTATTCCCGCATATAAGCTTACTGATTCAGGGCTGTTCGATGTCGTGTCGTTCTCATTCGTAGATAATAGTCTTTAAGTTGTTTTGCTGAGGGTGGTCTTTCATTCCATCCTCAGCTTCTTTTTCCACTTTCCCGAGAAATATACGCTTCCAGAGATTATGAAATTGGCAATCCAACCAAGTGGTACGGCCATGTAACATATTGCAAACCCGATTACCGGAGCAAGAAGATACGAAAGGACGACTCTAATTGATAGGTTGACAATATTTGCTATTGTAAACGGAAGCATGTTCCCGGATGCTTTTAAAATACCATCTGTTATCATCTTCAGTCCTATGAATGACAGCATTGGAACGACGTAAACGAAGAACTGAGATGCCGTTTCGTAGGCCATTGTGGAATTCTCCTCAATAAAGATGGATATCAGCTGATTTTTAAATAGATTGAATATCATGAAAATAAGGAGTGCTGAGCAAAGTGTGAGGATGACCATCGCCTTATATCCTTCTTTGATTCTATCTCTCTTGTTTGCCCCTATATTCTGTGCCGCATATGATGAGGCAGCGTTTCCAAGACTTGTGAATGGAACGGTTGCTATGCTCTCAAGCCGCATGGCTGCGCTATAGCCGGCGAGAATGGATGAGCCGAAGCTGTTTATGACTCCCTGTACGAGCATCATGCCGATTGAGACCGTGGACTGCTGGAGAATGGAAGGAAGGGCTATTTTTGACATCTTTTTGAGCTCTGAGAGTGAAAAACGTCCGAAAGGAGAAGAATCCAGATTCTTAAGCAGTCTAATTAGAAGAATAAATGAAAGCAGCGCTGAGACGGCCTGACTGATAAGGGTTGCCCATGCTGCCCCTCTAAGTCCCATTTGGAAGACGATGACCGCAACAAGGTCAAGAACGATGTTCAATATTGATGAGAATATCAAAAAGAATAGGGGATAGCGGCTTTTGCCAAGAGCGTTATAGCAGGATGAGAGGGCATTATAGCAGAAGAGGAACGGAAGCCCCATGAAGTATATGTCGAGATAAGCTTTGGCATCATCAAGGATGTCCAGCGGAGTATTTAAAAGAAGAAGGATGTCTTTTGAAAAAATAAGTCCAATAGCTGCTAGGATAATACTGAGCAGCAGAAAGGAGATCAAGCTGATTTTCGTACTGTTTTTTGTCATGTGATAGTCACGGGCCCCGTAGTATCGGGAGATTATCACACCAGAGCCTGTTCCAGCTCCTATGGCTATCGAGATGAATACGTTTGTAAGCGCATAGGATGCACCTATCGCAGCCAGTGCCTTCTCTGATACGAACCTGGCTACGATTGCCGAGTCAGCAAGCGTATAGAACTGCTGAAAAAAGGCAGCCAGCATCAGTGGAAGGGTGAAGACGGCTATGGCTTTTAGCGGTCTTTCCTTAATCAGATACTCATTATCCATGTCGGTTATAATAGAAGAAAAAAGGAATCGAATAAAGATAGACTCACTTCTCAGCTTTACTTTCTTTTGCTATTTTCTCTATTTCACTTATGAATTGTCCAACGTCATCAAAAGCCCTGTATACCGCCGCAAAACGAACATATGCGACGGGATTGAGCTTATAAAGCTCCTTGAGCGTCTCTTCTCCGATCATCGCGCTTGTAACGGTCCTTTTCGCTCCAGCTATGTCCGTGATCCTGTTCTCAATGTTTATGAGCGTTCTTTGAAGATCCTCTGGATCTATATTGATTTTCTCCGTGCAGACCCTGATTCCGTGCTCCACCTTGTTAATATCGAAACTCTGGTGCTTACCATTTTTCTTGATTACTATTATGGGTTTTAATTCAACCCTCTCATAACTGGTGAAACGGCAACCACACTCTGTGCACTCCCTTCTTCTCCTTATGCTCATTCCATCTTTTCCCGGACGGGATTCGATAACCTTATCTAACATGCAACCACAGCGAGGACATTTCATAGTACTGATTATCGAGTCATTTTTAATATTAATCAATGAATATGTTGACCTCATCATGCAAAGAAAGTATTATCATGCCAATTATTCTATGGAGGCCTTCTGCTGATTGATGATTTTCAGCCGATGTCTGTCATCCTGAATTTCCATAACACGATTATTCATAGGAGTACGTCATGCAAGAGAAGCAGGCCCAAAGCATCGGCGCTTTCGTCGTTGCTGTACTTAACGGGATGGCACAAGGTCTTTTTTCGTCTCTGATCATCGGCCTTATTATCCTTCAGATAGGTACCTATACAGGTATTGAAATGCTGGTCACATTCGGTCAGATTGCCGAATACATGACAGGCCCGGCAATCGGAATCGGTGTCGCAATGAGTATAAAAGCTCCGAATCTGGCTCTTTTCTCGTCCGCTGCCTCAGGAGCGATTGGAGCCGGTACGATTAAAATAACAGAAGGGCTCGTCTCTCTGAGTCTCGGAGAGCCTCTTGGCGCATGTATCGCGGCTTTGTGCGGTGCATTGGCGGGAAAGTTCATATCGGGAAAGACAAAGGTCGATATCATTCTTGTCCCGATTGTTACAATCCTTGTAGGCGGCTTGGTAGGGGAGTTCGTCTCTCCCGTAGTCAGTGCGCTTATGAACGCACTTGGAGCATTCATAAACAGTTTAACTACACTTTATCCTTTCTTCATGGGAATCCTTGTCTCCGTTGTGGTTGGCATGGTTCTTACTCTTCCGATTTCCAGTGCCGCAATCTGCATATCTTTAGGACTCAGCGGTCTTGCAGCCGGTGCGGCCTGCGCTGGGTGTGCATCCCAGATGGTCGGCTTCGCAGTCTCATCGTATAAGGAGAACCGCATCGGCGGACTTATAGCCCAGGGACTCGGTACGAGCATGCTTCAGATTCCTAACATATGGAAGAATTGGAAAATCTGGATACCTCCTACGCTTGCAAGTGCCATTACAGGTCCTATAAGCACCTGTCTTTTTGCCCTTGAGAACAATTCAAGCGGTGCCGGAATGGGAACGAGCGGGCTTGTCGGTCAGTTTAATGCAATAGCTGTCATGGGGCCTGGCTGCATAGTTCCAGTCTTGATCGTCCACTTTATTCTTCCCGCACTGCTTTCCCTTCTATTCAGTACGTTCATGAGGCACAAAGGCTGGATTAAGGACGGGGATATGAAGTTGCTCTCTTAGTCTCTTCAATCCTTTTAAGCTCATTATTCAGTATGCCCATGCCTTTGTCCACTCCTTCCGATGCAATGTCGAATAGGAGTGCGATCTCCCTCTTTTTTACTTCCGCATATATGGTTTCCAACATTGCAGAGAGTGCAATTTTAGCCAGTTTAAGCTCTCTGCCTCCCTTTGAGGTCGCATGGGATGTTATTAATGAGCTTTTAAACATGAGAGTTCTTTTGCTCAGTCTGTTCTCCTTGAAAGCCTCCAGACTGAGTTGTGTCTCATCAAAGAGTTTTGAATATGTACAGTCTGCAGTGATGAGCTCATACCGGACTTTATCATAAAGACTTTTGAAATATCTTTTCCTATGTTCTACTTCCAGTTTGCAAAGACTATTAAAGAGGCTGTCAACCTCATTTCTCATTTTACTTATCCTGACACGCTGGCATTTTTTGTTTCTTAGTTTATTTTCCGTCTCATAGGATATTCTGCGCTTGCACCTGATTGTAGCGTCTTTTACTTTCCCGTTTTGCCAACCTCTTTTTTGTGAGAATAATCTGAGCATCTCGGTATTTATCCTGTCGCTTTTATCCGCAATGCCCTCGTTTATTCGTTTTAATTCCGTTTCAGTCCCAGAGATTGCCAGGATGATGGAGTTTAAAATAGCTTCTCCGTTTTTCTCAATATCTTTTTCGCTGTTTTCCCTCAGAAATGCTGATGAGTATTCGAATAGCAGGGCATCGAGAAAAGAATGCTCGTGAAAAAGTCCCGCAAGATGATGATAAAGAGATATAAGGAGAGCCTTCTCATACCTTCCTCTGGCATTTTTCGCAGAGTAGTGGAGGTATGAGCGCATAGCATCGTATTTTTCTCCCTTTCCTCTCTTTGCTGAGTCTGAAGCGAACTCCTTAATCTCTGAGAGGGGGATAGCATACGTACCGTTAAGCCTTATTAACTTGGTGATAATGAAATCAATGGATTTCAAGGCGATATTCCTTATTGCCCTTATATCTGAATATGCTATTGCAATGCGTAATGAGTGGATTTCCTTCGCATTAATATCGATAAGACAGATTTTACCTCTCTTGTATTTCTTGATTATGTCAGTCAGTAACATTGTTATAGTCTAAAAGCATGAGTAGGGGTAATGCAAGAAAATGTTTTGACATAATTTTAACAAACTGTTATATTAATAACAATGTGAGGTGTCTAAGTTGGCTACAACCATCAGTCAGGAAGTAAAAGAAATCGTAGATAAGAGTCCTTTTTTATCGGAGATGCTCATAAGGGACATAGTAAGTTATTCGAATCTTGCTTTGGAGATGAAGCCGACGATTGAGGAGAGGCTGAATAAAAGCATAAAGACTCCGGCCGTAATAATGGCTCTTAGAAGATATTCGGATGAACTGAGACAGGAATTCAAGGACAAGCCTAAGCTGAAGATGAATTATGAGCTGAGTATGAAGACGAATATCTATGATGTTAACCTTGTGCGCAATGATTCTTCTCTTAAGATGCTGAACAGGCTTTATGACAGCGTGCAGCTGGAGAAGGGGGATTTTCTGAATGTAAGCCTTGGAACATTTGAAATGAGTATTTCAATAAGCGATAAATACACAGATGTCCTCAAAGAACTCATAAAGGGAGAAAATGTACTGAATGAGTACTCGGATCTTGTTGCGATAAATATCGCATTCAGCGGAAATTTCGTCGAGACCCCAGGGCTAGTATATCTTGCTGTAAGAAAGCTTGCCCTTGAGAACATAAATGTCATTGAGATACTGAGTACGATGAATGTCCTGACATTCGTAGTCGAACGGTCTGAGAGCATGAAGGCGTATGAAGTGCTTCAGACTTTCCTCGAAGGTACTACTGCCTGAAAGGAATTGTCTTTATCAGTTTTTCAGCCATTTCCTTGCTCGCGGCATAGACCGTGCTTTTGCATTTCTTCCTGTCCTTGAGCATCTCATCGGTATATTCCAGTCTTGTTCCATCGCTGTAATAGAGATCCAGGCCGTAATGTTTTAACACGGCATGGCTTGCGGCAAGATCCCAGGCATAGCATGCCTGTGTTATTGATGCGTCGATATGAGGGAATATGACGGGGCTGAGTATATGAAGTATTGAGGAGCCGAAAGTCCGGATCTTCCCCTCATATGCGGAGAAATCATATTTCGAAATCCCTTGGCTCGTCATCATTATCTGTTTTATATCTTCCCCCTTTTTCTCGTATTGGAGGATCTCTGAGTTCATATAGCATTTGCCCTGCGGAAAGAGGCGTATGTTAAGCTCCTCCTCTCCGATGCCGAACCTCGGTGCGGCTATCATGGCAGCAACAGGGTTACGGTTTTTATCCAGTATGCCCAGTGCTGATGCAAAGCTTGGCATACCTTGGGAATACACGTCTGTCCCATCGATTGGATCGAGGATGAACGTATAGGGCTTCTCATCATCAAAAGGACTTTCCTCCTCCTCGCTTATGATGTTCGCATCGGGAAATAGGTGCTTGATTGTCTTTGAAATCTCATGTGAGATGTATAAATCAATCTCTGTGAGAACCGATCCATCGCTTTTGAAATTCCTTTTCACATTCTTCTGTTTCAGCCGTGCGTATCTACTTAGAGCAATGAATATCTGATAAAGCTGCTCTAATCTATCTTCATCCAAACAATTTATTGTCATTTTTTACCTTTTTATTTATATTTTGCCCTAGTGGAAACAACTCTGGACAGCATCTGCTCTGATTATATCAGAAAGAGTAGTGCGTATAAAGCATTTGTAAAGGATCCCAGAACCCCTCTTAAGGTCGATGGGATATCTAATTACCCCATATCGAGGCTATTAAGGCTAATGGATCAGAAATGGGGTGCCCGTCTATTTGCCATTACCCCGACGGAGGAGACGGCAAAGGCCCTTTTTCTTGATTTAAAAGACGTAGAAAATCTTAAGATCCTTTATTACCCTTCAAATGGAAAGATGCTGTATTCCTCATCCATTTCCTCCATTGATAACGATGCGAAGAAAGCTCTTTTGGAAATGGATGGGATGAGGACGGGCATCATCGTAACTTCTCTACGTGCATTCATATCCCCCGTTCTTTCCAGGGCGATGATGGATGAGATGACACTCTCCATCGCTTTGCACGATGAGATAAGTTTTGATGGCCTTTCAAAGAAGCTCCTATCTTCTGGCTATGAGCGTGTAAGCTCCTGTTATGAGGAGGGTACCTTTACGATAAGAGGTGAGATAATCGATGTCTACCCATTCGGAGAGGATAATCCCGTAAGAATAAACACAGAGTGGGACGAGGTAACCCAGATCAAATATTTTGATGCTCTTACTCAGAAGACGGTGAAAGAACTCGGCAAGGTTGGCATTTCGCTTTTGAATTCCCATTCTGGAGATGGATATACGACATTCCTCTCGTATTTAAGAGCAGATGATTATTTCGCCTATATTGGAGCTGAGCGGCTTGAGACTAGCTATGCCTCACTTGAGAAAGAGGCCGAGGCAAGGTACAAGGAGGCCTACAGGGCGAGGGAGGAGGTTGCAAAACCTGCTCAGATGCTCTTCCCGTGGAAACGCTTTATTGAAACTGAGAGGCCGTCGCTCACGATTTACGATATAAAACAGAACGATTATCATCACTACTCGATATCTCCTTCCAGGTCGTATTTCGGTAATGTAACTTATTTTAAAGATGATATTTCCGCCCTAATTAAGGAAGGTTGGTCTATCTACGTCCTATCTCCGTCCTCGGTACAGAAGGAGAGACTTGACTCCGTACTTAAGGATTTTTCTATCAACATTCTCGTTAAGGACATATCCTCAGGGTTTGTAATCGACGATGAGAGCCTCCTAGTGGTTCTTGACAATGAGATATTCGGACGTAAGAAACATAGGGCTGAGAAGCTTGTTGATACCTCTTCCTCTCCGCTTGACAGTTTTGTCGATCTCAAGGAGGGGGATTTCGTAGTCCACGTAAATTACGGTATAGGACGCTTTGTTAAGATCGAAAGGGTCAAAGGATTCTATACGGAGAGGGATTACATAAAGATTGAGTATGCCGATAAGGAATTCATATATGTTCCTATCGAACAGGCTAATCTCGTTCAGAAATATATTGGAAATGACCAGAGACTTCCAAAACTCGAGAAGCTTGGCTCCTCAAGCTGGAGTAAGAAGAAGGAGAGGGCGCTTAAAAGTGCTGAGGCACTTGCTCAAGAGCTTGTACGGCTTTATGCCCAGAGGGAGAATGCAGAGGGCTTCCCTTTTTCTCATGACAATGATTGGCAGCTTGAGTTTGAGGCATCCTTTCCTTTTTCTGAGACTCCGGATCAGCTGAAATGTCTCGATGAGATCAAAAGGGACATGGAGACGAAGAAGGTCATGGACCGACTTGTATGTGGAGATGTCGGATATGGTAAGACCGAGCTTGCGTTCCGTGCCGCATTCAAAGCCGTATTGTCGGGTAAGCAGGTTGCTTTTCTCGCTCCGACAGTCATTCTTGCAGAACAGCATTATAACAACTTCAAAGAAAGGCTTGGGCAGTTTCCCGTGCGCTCTGCTCTGCTGACACGTTTTGTATCTACGAAAGAGCAGAAAAAGATTCTCCAGGATCTTAAAAGCGGTGCGATCGACGTATTGTTTGGAACACACAAGATCTTGAATAAAATCGGCTTTAAGGATCTTGGACTTCTAATCGTTGATGAGGAGCAGCGTTTCGGTGTCAAGGATAAGGAGAAAATCAAACAGATGAAGACGAATATCGATTGTCTTACCCTCAGTGCGACTCCTATTCCTAGGACTCTTTATATGTCTTTGCTCAAAGTGAGGGATATGAGTCTTCTTACCACAGCTCCCCGTGAACGTCTTCCTATTGAGACATACATTGAGCAGTTCGATTTTGAGAAGGCCGTTGCTGCGATGCGCATGGAAATAAAGAGGGGCGGACAGGTGTTCTTCCTTCATAACAGGATCGAGGATCTTGAAGAGGTCGTGATGGAGATACGGCGTGAGATTCCCGAGGCGATAGTTGAATTCGCACATGGGCAGATGCCATCTGACGATCTTGAAGACGTCATGCATCGTTTCATATATGAGGGGGTGCAGATACTTGTATCAACGACGATAATCGAGAACGGGATAGATATTCCGAATGTCAATACGATAATCATAGACAGAGCAGAGCGTCTTGGCTTGTCACAGCTTTATCAGCTGAGGGGAAGGGTAGGACGTTCCGATAAGAAGGCATACTGCTATCTTTTCTATAAGGATAGATCCAGTTTAAATGATGATGCACTAAAGCGTCTGAGGGTTATGAGTGAGAATACCGCCCTTGGTTCTGGCTTTAAGATTGCAATGAAGGATATGGAGATCAGGGGGGCTGGAAACATACTGGGAAGGGAGCAATCGGGCCATCTCGAGGCCGTTGGTCTTGATATGTATATGAAGCTTTTGGATGAGGAGATCGACCGTCTGAGGGGAAGTGATGATTCGAAATCAAGGGAAGTTCTTCTTGAACTTGATTATTCGGGATTCATCCCTGATTCGTACATATCCAGCGGAGTGGAGAAGTTCGAGATTTATAAGAAGATAGCATCCGTAAAGAGCTCGGAGCAGCTGGAGAGTCTCAGAGTGGAGATAGAGGATCGTTTCGGGCCTATACCGGAGGATGTGGATAACCTGTTATGCATCGCTGAAATCAAAATACTGGCAGCCTCTCTCGATATTTTCAACATAACGGAGAAGAACGGTGTGATAGAGTTTGAGCTGTCGAAAGTAAGCTCGATAGATCCAGGGAAGCTCGTCAGTCTGATTCAGCTGAGCGGAGGGAAGGTATCACTGGATCCAAAGAGGATGAATTATATCCGTATGAGGAGCGGCTCTGTGTCTTTAAAGGATAAGGCGCTCTTCATTCTGGAACAACTTAGGAGATTGAAATGATAGATCCAAGGATATTCAAGATAGAGTTAAGGCAAGGGAAGGAGAGGACTATAAAAAGCTATGTCCTCAGAAGCAACGTGCTTGATGAGAAAGGGGAAAAGACCATAGAGGAGTCATCCAGATATCTGACTTATTATGAGGAGGGATGCACTCTTAATTCATCAACGCTTTTTGCCAATGATAAGCCTTTCATTATTGAAATCGGCTTCGGCATGGGAACGGCTACCGTTGAAATCGCAAAAAATCGAAGTGATGCGAACTTCCTTGGTCTTGAGGTCTATCTGGATGGCGTTGTAAAGATCTTAAAGAGAATAAAGGAGATGGATCTTAGCAATCTAAAAGTCATGAGGTTCAATGCCGTTGATGTGCTGAACAACCTCGTGGGGGATGAGAGTATTGACGGTTTCCATATCTTCTTTCCAGACCCATGGATGAAGAAAAAGCATCATAAGAGGAGACTCATGCAGCCTTCATTCATAAATCTCTTGGTTTCTAAGCTTAAGAAGGGTGGTTATATATACTTTGTTACGGACTGGGTTGAATACGCCGATGAGGTCCTTTCCTATTTTTCCCAGACTGAGTCTCTTTATAACCCGTATAGAGGATTTGCACCTCATATTCAATGGCGGCCAGAGACGAAATTCGAGAGAAAAGGGATAGAAAAAGAGCACGAGGTAAGAGAACTCTGGGTGGAAAAAAGATAGGGCGGGAAAAACCCGCCCAAATGAGGTCAATCAGCCATTGGCTTCTTCTTTAGCTCTCTTCGCCTCTGCTATGACATCCTCTGCAAGCTTGCCCTGAAGAATCTCATAATGGTCGAATTCGAGTTCAAAAGAACCTGTGCCGCTTGTCATGCTCTTGAGCTCGATGGCATAGTTTCTGAGCTCCGCCATCGGTACTTCAGCCTTTACGGCTACTACATGACCTTTTTCCTCCTGCCCGAGCACACGACCTCTCTTTCCTGAAAGATCGGATAGAATTGCTCCAAGATATTCATCATCGACGAATACTTCAAGACGCATGAAAGGCTCAAGCAGAACGCATCCAGCTTTGGAAAGGGCGATTTCCATAGCACCTTTCGCAGCGAGTTTGAACGCCATTTCTGAAGAGTCTACAGGATGCTCTTTTCCATCAACAAGCGTTATCTTGATGTCTACCAGAGGATAACCTGCAAGGAATCCTTCCTCCATCTTCTCATGTAGGCCCTTCTCAATTCCCGGAACATATCCCTTGGAGATGGCACCTCCCTTGATGACGTTCTCAAATTCATAGTACTGCCCCCTCTCAAGAGGTTCAATCTCGAGTACGACACGTCCGAACTGTCCATGTCCACCGCTCTGCTTCTTGTGAGAGTATTCTGCGAGTCCGCTTTTCTTGGTAATCGTCTCGCGGTAGGCGATCCTAGGTGTTCTGGTATGGATCTGAATCTTCTGTTTTTCCCTGATCTTGTCCAGAATCATGTTGATGTGCAGCTCACCCATGCCTCCGATGATGGATTCCCTCGTCTCCTCATTATATGTCATCTGGAATGTGAGATCCTCTTCCTGTACCCTGTGAAGAGCATCATTCATCTTATCTTCGCTCTTTTTGTCATCAGCACTGATTGCAAGCTGATAGATAGGCTGAGGAAGGCGAAGAGGGCGGAATCTTCTCTTGTATTCCGGTCCAGCGACTAGAGTGGAGTTGGTGCTGATTATGTCGCACTTCGTAATGATTCCGATATCTCCAGCAACGAGGCTGTCGGTCTCGATAAGCTTCTTTCCGATTGCCCTATATAGCTTACCTGCCTTTGCTTTCTTACCAAGCTCGTTGTTGTATATGTCGGTCTCAGGAGTAAGGGTTCCTGTGACAACCTTTATAAAGCTCATCTTTCCAGAGAACTGGTCGATTGTCGTCTTAAAGCAGTATGCGGAGAAAGGCTTATCCGGGTCGATCTCAAGAGTAGTCTCTTCTCCGTCATGTCCGATGATGTATTCCTCGATTCCAAGTGGCCATGGGAAGTTGTTCTTTATGAAGTTAAGCAGTGATGTGATACCAGCTCCCTTGTCCGTAGCTCCGCAGAACACAGGAACAACCCTGTTTTCCCTCATTCCGACAGCAAGACCGTGCCTGATGTCATCCGCTTCAAGGGTTCCCTGCTCAAAATACTTCTCTATAAGCTCATCTGTTCCCTCTGCCGCATTCTCAATCAACCTGTTCCTGAAATCCTCCACGACGGCTGCATATTTCTCAGGGATTGGAATCGGAGTCTCTTTTGCTCCATCATGGCACTCGTATGCCTGGTTCTCAATCAGGTTGATTACCCCGTGGAATTCCTCGGCCTCTCCCAGTGCGATGACGACTGGTACGAAATGTGCGCCGAATTCCTCTACAAGCGAATCTATTGTATGCCTGAAGCTGGCCCTCTCCTTATCCATCTTATTGATGAAGACGGCCCTAGGCTTATTTCTCTCATCAAGTCTTCTCCAGAGCTTTATCGTCTCAATCTGAGCACCCTCACGCCCATCCACCATCATGAGTGCGGCTTCCGTCGCTCTGAATGCGGAGATAGCCTCTCCTATGAAGTCGCCAGTACCCGGGGTGTCGAGTACGTTTATAACCTTTCCATCCCAAGTAAGGGAGGCAAGAGCAGAATGGATGGACATCTTCTTCTGAATCTCTTCATCTGTGTAGTCGCTTACGGTCTTCCCGCTCTCTACAGTTTCAGCACGGGAAAGAATGCCTGCGTAGAACAGCATCTGCTCTATGAGGTTAGTCTTTCCCGTTCCATTATGGCCGATGAGTGCCACATTTCTGATGTTTTTGGTATCAACGCTCATTATTTTCCTCCTTTTTGAAAATTAAAAGCTTTTTCTAAAAGCTTAAAACCTCGATATTGATTAGTCAAATTATTTTGTAAGCAGAGAGGAAAAAGGTGCGAAAAAAACTAAAGTCCTCATTTCAGAGGACTTCATCATTATTTTAGAACTTCTTCAATAGCATCATTGATCTTGTTCTTGAGGAGGAACTTTAAAAGCTCATCCCCCTCCTGCGCATCACGGATCTTCTCGCTGTATTCACTGAAAAGAGTCCATGCAGGTGTTTCAAGAACCTCTGCAATCTTCTCGACTGTGGAGAACGATGGAGCCTTTCTCACCGTCTCAATCTCAGTTATGAAAGATGTTGAGACGCCAATTTTTTTTGCAAGCTCGGCCTGCGTAAGCCCATTCCTCTTACGCCTTACCTTCACGTTGTTTGCAAAAATCTGCTGTAGGTTGCTAACTTTTTTCATGTTGTACTCTCCTGTTGTATGTTAACAATCAAATTATGTTGATCATAATTTTTCTTGGTAGTGGCTGAACTCCATCGAGAAACTGCCTCTTCCCTGAGTCGATGAGCGTAAAATAGTGGAGTAGCCGAACATCTTCTCAAGCGGCACCTGTGCGCTTACAATGTCTCCTCCGCTTTTGCTCTCCATGCTCTCCACTATACCGTTTCGCTGGGTAAGAGAGCTTATTACATCTCCGATATACTCACTCGGACTGACGACCTGTACCTTCATGATAGGTTCCATCAAGATTGCACCGGCCTCCTGACATGCCTTATCGAAGGCCATTACGGCACAGCTTGTAAACGCAAAAGGAGTGGATGTAAGCTCGTCATATTTAATGTCCTTGACATCTGCTATTACATCCGTAGTCTCATATCCGAATTTAATACCGCTGGAGAATGAACCTTCAATACCCATTCGGATGGCATCCAGTATCTCCTGAGGGATGTCCCTCGTCTTTGCCGATACGATGTACTCGTTGCCTTTTCCTCTCTCATTCGGCTTGACAGAGACTGTGAGCGAGGCATAGTTCTCCTTTCCTGCAATCTGGCGTGAGAACTCCTCTGTGACGGTCTTCTCTCCCTTTATCGACTCCCTGTAGCTTACCTGTGGATTACCGACCCTGGCATCGATCTTCATCTCTTTTGTAATCCTTGTTACAAGGACATCAAGATGCAGTTCTCCCATTCCTGAGATTACAAGCTGTCCAGTCTCGCTGTCATCCTTATAAGTGAAAGTAGGATCTTCCATCGCAAAGACCTCTAATGCCTTCCTGAGTTTCTCCTGTGCATCCGTGGTCTTCGGTTCAATCGCGATAGATATTACAGGTTTCGGGAATACCATGTTCTCAAGTAGGTAAGGGGATGACTCAGCTGCAAGGGTATCACCAGTCTGTGCATTCTTGAATCCGATTATAACGCCTATGTCCCCAGCCTTTATCTCGCTTAAATCCTCACTTCGGTCGGCATGCATCCTTAAAAGCCTGTTTACTCTCTCTTTCTTGCCTTTTGTGGCATTATAGATTGAGATCCCTTTTTTCAGCACACCCGAATACACTCTGACAAAACACATGGGGCCGGCCTGAGGATCCACCTGGATCTTGAATATAAGAGCCTCCAGGTTGCCACTTGTGCTGTGATGGATCATGACGCTTTTTCCGTTTCTAGCATCATGTGCCTCAATCTCCGGTGCATCGACAGGGGAGGGAAGCAGGTTTATTATTCCATCCAGCAGTGTCTGTACTCCGATGTTCTTTAATGAGGAACCTACGAACGTAGGAACTGCCTTCCTCTCAAGAGTAGCTTTTCTAAGCGTGGAATATATGAGCTCTGCAGGTATCTCCTTGCCATCGAAATAAAGCTCTGTTATCTCATCTGAAAATGATGCTGCGCTGTCGATGAGTTTTTCTCTCCATTCTTCGGCGATTTCCATCTGGGAATCTGGGATCTCTCCTTCTATTATGGTAGTTCCCTGATCCGCTTCTGAGAATGAGAGGAGCTTCATGTTAACAAGGTCGATTATCGCATTAAAAGTATTCTCACTTCCAACCGGGATGAAAAGAGGAATCGGGTTTGCACCGAGTTTTTTCCTCATATCCTCAAGGACTGTGAAGAAATTAGCCCCAAGCCTGTCCATCTTGTTTATGAATGCGATGCGCGGGACTGAATAGGTGTCAGCCTGTCGCCATACCGTCTCACTCTGAGGCTCTACACCGCCGACGGCACAGAATACGGCGACCGCTCCATCAAGTACCCTTAAAGAGCGCTCTACTTCCGCCGTGAAGTCAACATGTCCCGGAGTGTCAATGATATTGATCTGGTGGTCCTTCCAGTAGCAGGTGGTTGCGGCGCTTGTGATTGTTATGCCCCTGTCCTGCTCCTGCTGCATCCAGTCCATAGTCGCCTCTCCGTTATCAACTTCGCCGATCCTATGGTTCTCACCAGTATAAAAAAGAATTCTTTCTGTCGTAGTCGTTTTGCCAGCATCGATATGAGCCATAATACCGATGTTGCGGATTCTGCTCTCGTCCATATTCGTTAGTTTATCAAAATAAATTAAAATTGTAAATTTGTATACAAAAATTGTAAAAAAGAGTTCAAAAAAAAGAAAAGTTAGTAAATTCTCTGGTGTGAATATATTCCTGTCTTACCGGATGCGATTAGGGCTATCGAAGTCATCAAAAAGAGCAGGGCCGGTTCCGAGTAGCCGAAAAGCTCCATGCCAAGAGCGAATGTTACGAACGGGAGTTTTATTCCTGCGGATAAGAATCCAATTGCTCCTAGGATTGAATATGCAGAGGCATCAAGATTAAAGAGTGATGCAAGGGAGGAGGTGAAAGTCGCACCAAGGACAAGTAGGGGGACTACCTCACCGCCCTGGAATCCAGCAGCAAGAGAAAGAAGTACCATTACAAGCTTTATTATGAAATCATCGAATCCTGCGGCTCGGAACATTGAGAGCCTTATGAGATCGGTTGATAGTCCGTTATACCAGAACTTACCGGTGAATATGAAAACGAGGATTGCGAAAACGGTTAAAAGCGTTGCCGGAATTACTGCCTTGAAAGCCTCGGAGCCCGGATAAAGGTCTTTCAGCTGTTCTTTGAAGAACTCCAGGGCTTTACAGCTCAATGAACAGACGATGCCTATGACTACGGCGAAAAGAAATACGGTTGCCGCATTCGTAAGATTTAATTCAAGAGGAACCACTGGTGGAGCGCTCAATACGTGGATGCCCATGAGCTGGGAAAAAAAGTATGCAGAGAAGGATGCGCATAAGGCAGGAAGCAAAGCATCGAATCTGGATAATCTCGGAGAAGCCATGTGAATGCCGAAAAGAGTTCCTGCTACCGGTGCTCCGAATAGGGCGGAGAATGCAGCTGATGCCCCTGACATGAGGTAGTAATCCCTTCTGCTGGATCCAAGAAGCCTCTCTTCCGCGCTGTCCAGGATTGAGGCTGCGGAAAACCCGATCTGAACTCCAACGCCTTCTTTTCCAACGGATGCTCCCAGAAAATGAGATAATACGGAGTTGAAGAAGCTGGTTGCCGCCATCTTGATGGTAATTCTTCCTTCTCCCTTCATGGAAGTATTGCCATCTTCAGCATAGTGTATCTGGTGAATCGCCATGCTTGTGATTTTCTTGCTCTGATAGCCGAGCAGATGGTATGTCAATATGATTATAAGAGAACCCACGGGCAATAGGAGAATCAATATCCGGTGCTCCGAATTGAATTCATTCGCCCATGTGACAAGATTTGAAAAAAGAGTTATGAAGGGTGCAGAGAGAAGCCCGGTCAGGACTCCTCTCAATGCGTTTTTAGCATACGATTCCATTATGCCTAAATATTAAGTTATCTCGTTAAGACGTTCAAGAATCTCGCCGTGTCTTTCCACATCAGAATCCAGTGGATTCGCCTTTGTTTTGAAAACCGCATCGGCATACATCAAAAGCATCGCGGCCTCCTGCCTGTCCGACATCTCGGATAGTGCGACGGTTGAGTAGAACGGGACTTTAGATGCACCCTCAGATCCCTCATAGTATTTCATCTTCTCGGAAAGGACGGTATTCTCATCGTAATCATCCTGCATCTTGTTTATCTCGCTAGTCCTCTTTTTCGCATTCCAGTTCCTGGAATAAAGCTGGTTTGCAAGCTCAAGATACAGGGTGAGGAAAAGTCCTCTCTCATCGATTTTCGTGTCCAGGCTCCTTCTCATGTAGCTTATTGCCCAGTTCTTGTTTCCAAAACTGATCGGCCATCCTGGAAGCTGGTTGTAAAGTATGCCGAGAACATACCATGCATCCGTATGGTCATAGTTGAAACCATCGATTGCTTTAAGCTCATAATCGGCCATCTCCCTCGCTCTGGAAAGGGATTCAAGAACTCCCTTCGTCTGTCCCCAGCGACCTAGGGCGGAACTAAGCCAGTGATATGCGTCAGCATTAGGGCAGAGCGCTATGGAGTCCTTTGCATACTGCTCTGATTCCTCGTATCTGGCGAATCTGCCGTCCTTGTCATCCTCACTGAGCCTGTCTCCCTGTCCGAGACTGTTTCTGCTCTGTCTCCAAAGTATCTCGCTTTTCTCCTCATCGCTATCCGCTTCTATGAATGCGTCCTTCAGATAGGACTCGTCTGCATCATAATCCTCAAGAGCGTAATAAAGATAATCGCTGTACTCCGGGTTGAATGCGGCAAAAAGCGATAGCGAGAGCAGAAGAACGGTAAAAAATACAAAAAGTTTTCTCATCCTTGACTTCCTCCTAATGAAGCATCGTTTTTATTATCTTCTCCTTCTTCCCATAAGGGGCGGCACGGAGTGTGATATCAAGCCAGGTTGAATGCTCAAGGATTCCCTTCTCATGGGAAAAATCCAGGAAAGTCCTCTTTCCATGGTATGAGCCCAGACCGGAATCCCCGACACCTCCGAAGGGGAGGGAGTGGCTTACTAGATGCATTATACCATCATTTACGCATCCCCCGCCGAAAATAAGAGAGGAGTGTATTTTTCTTATGTTGCTTCGCTTACTGCTGAACACATAAAGAGCCAGAGGGTGAGGCCTTTGCTGTATGAATGAGATCACCTGATCAAGATCCTCGTATTCCATTACTGGAAGAACAGGGCCGAATATCTCCTCCTGCATCACAGCCTCATCCGGTTTTACGGGGAATAATATAGTTGCGGAAATCTTGTTCTTCTCTTCATCCCTCTTTCCTCCGTAATACACGGGAGATCCGTCTATCAAGGAGGAGATCCGTTCAAAATGGTGATGGTTTATTATTTTCCCGAATTCACTGTTATTTATCTGATCCACACCGTAGTCATGCTCAATGGCTTTCGCCATCAGGGATAAGAACTCCTTGCTCCTGCTCTTATGGACGAATACGTAATCCGGGGCCACACAGGTCTGTCCGGCGTTTACGAATTTAGCGAATGCAAGACGGGTGGTAGCTACTTTCAAATCAGCACTCTCATCAATTATTACAGGACTCTTTCCTCCAAGCTCAAGGGTTACCTTCGTCAGGTCGCGGCCTGCCTTCTCTGCGACTATCCTTCCGACGTTCACGCTTCCAGTGAAGAATATGTAGTCCCATTTATATGAGAGCAGTTCGGTATTGACATCACGCCCTCCTAGAAAAAGAGCGATGTATTCATCTTCGAACGTGTTTTCTATCATCTCCTTAAGAACAAGGGATGTATGCTCACTGTATCTTGAAGGCTTGACTATCGCCGTACAGCCCGAACTGATCGCTCCGATAAGAGGGACAAGAGTCAGCTGGACCGGGTAGTTCCAAGGACTCATTATAAGAGAATTTCCAAGCGGTTCCGTGATTATGTAGGACTTTGATGGGAAATGAAGCAGAGGGGTTCGTACCCTTCTTCTCTTAGCCCATGATTCAAAGTGCCTGATAGTATGACCCAGCTCGGAAAGCACTATGCCGATCTCTGTTGCATAGCTCTCTGTTGAGCTCTTGCCCAAGTCCAAGTACAGGGCCTCTTTTAGCCGCGGTTCATACTCATTTATCGCAGCTTTGAATTTTAACAGATTCTCTTTCCTAAAACTTATATCCCTGCTTCTTCCGCTTAAGAAGAAGGCTTTCTGTTTTCTATATACTTCTTCGATTGAACTCATGATTTTATTTTTACAATTTTATATTATAGTGTCAATAAAAAGATCGTGATGATTTCTTTTCCGTTTTTAGCTTTCGCTCTTATGAAGAGAGTATGAATTACCAAAAAATTATAGGTGGTTCATAATAGAAAAATAAACAAAATCAGACAATTTGTATATTTTTGTATACGTGTACTAATTTTTTTTATGAAGATTCAATTTTTTTATGTTTTTCTCTTTTTTTTATTCTTAATATTTGGATAAAGGTGGTTGAACCATGAAGAAAAAATTGGGCTCTGCGATACTTCGCTTTGTTATATTGATTATTGTGCTTTTAGCTTCATTCCTGTTACTCCGTTTTTATTTCACATCAAGAGAGAGTGTGAGTTATGAGGCTCCGCTGACACCGGTAAGAACCGTTAAGGCCTCGCATGGGGATATAAGCCAGAGTGTGAGTTTTCTCGGATACATAGAATCCGATCAGATGGTACCGGTCGTTCCTTTTGTAAGTGGGACGATACTCGAGTATTCAATCAAGGAAGGGGATGAGGTCGAAAAAGACCAGGTCGTTGCCAGAATAGACAGTGAGCCATATAGGCTTCAGGCGCTACAGGCTGAGGCTCAGGCCACGGCTTTGGAGAGCGCTTATGAGAGGATGCAGAAGCTGTATGAGAGCAATGCCGTAAGCCAGCAGGAGTATGAGGCTGTTGTCGCACAGAGGAATGCCGCAAATGCCCAGAAGAGCCTTGCAGATCTTCAGCTTTCATATGCCGATGTGAAATCTCCGATAAGTGGGACCGTGATCATGAGCAAAGGATCCGTCGGTTCAATTGGAACAAACACCGATTATCTGGCTATAGTGGCGGATATGGATTCCCTTGTGATAAACCTAAGCATTGCATCCCGCTATTACGACACGATAAAAGGGAATGCCGATTCTCTTGAGATAAAGGTTTATGATGAGACGAGAGGGCTTGAAAGCAGTGCCGCGATTGTCTCAGTTGCTCCGATGATCGATCCTCTGAGCCGGAGTTTCAACCTAAAGCTGAAGCTCGATGATCCTGAGGATTTCACAATCGGCTCTGCCTGTTCTGTCACCATAACATATGAAAAGATTGAAGATGTCTATACGTTGCCTACGAACGTACTGCGTCTCGATGACTCTCTTTATTACATAAGCGATGGAAAAGCATGTTACATGGAGTATGACCCATCATATGAGAATGATGATCTCATAATCTGCCCGGATGGAATGGAGGATTATGATTTCGTCATAGAGGGGCAGAACAGTCTATTTGATGGACAGAGCGTAAGAATCCTGGGGGAGTGAGATGAAGATATCAAGGTTTTCAGTTCAACATCCCGTCATAATAGGCATGGTTCTGATGGCCCTCGCTGTATTCGGCCTCGTCAGCATATATGATGTGAACATAGAGTTCATGAGCGATATCAACATACCTCAGGTGTATGTAATCTCAATCTATCCCGGTGCGAGCAGCCAGGATATTGAGGAGACCGTAATCGATGTCATGGAGGATAATTTCGTCACCCTTGAGGGGTTTTCCGGCATGGAGAGCCAGGCCTCGAACAGCGTTGGAGTCGTCATCCTTTCGTTCCAGGACGGTATAGACGCATATGATATGCTTCCTGAGGTACGTAACAGGATTTCGGAGATGGAGAGTTCTCTTCCTTCCGGTCTCAGTGGGACACCTACTGCGATTGTTGGAGGTGCATCCATGCTTCCAATTTTCTCATTCACGGTAAGTGCGGGATCGGATATTGCGAACATCTCAGAATACGTTGAGGATGAACTCATTCCTCAGATTACAAGGATTTCCGGAGTTTCTACGGTAAGCGTGAGCGGAACGACGGAGCCTGAGGTGGATATAAAGCTCGACCTTGACAGAATGAGCCTTTTAAAGATCTCCGTTCTCCAGGTTTATCAGGTACTTGCATACAGCAATCTCTCCATCCCACTTAGTACCGGTGAATACCAGGGCAGTGAGATATCGATCAGGTATGACGGTTCCTTCGACAGCATCAATGATATCTCCAATCTTCCCGTTGGCGCTACTGAGAGCGGGGATGTAATCAGGCTCAGTGATGTTGCCACCATTAGTTTCGGCTACCCTGAGAGCCCATATTACGTGACAAGCTACGGAGAAGATGTCGTTCTTGTAGAAGTTGCAAAGCGAGGAGGGGAGAATACCCTGCAGATAATAAACTCAATTAAGAAAATACTCTCTTCTGAAGAGGCGAGATTCAACGGGGCGGTAAGCTTCAATACATTGAGTGATGACAGTCAGACGATTATTTCAAGCCTTTCAACCGTTATCGAATCTGGTGTCATGGGAATACTGATCGCTGTTATCGTAATCTTCGTTTTCCTCAATGACCTGAGGGCGACGCTGGTAATCGGACTCTCTATTCCTCTTTCGGTTTTCTTCACATTCATTGGAATGAGGCTTGCTGGAATCTCGGTGAACCTGATGAGTATATCGGGTATCGTAGTATCGCTGGGAAGCATAGTAGACGCATCGATCGTAGTACTTGACCAGATCTATAAGTTCTATCAGCAGAGGAGGGAGGACGGCACGTTCCCATATACCGTCAACCAGTCCATCTTCCATGGTACGGACATTGTTGATAAGTCTGTCATAGGAAGTAACCTCACCACGGTCATCGTCTTTATTCCTCTTGCCATGCTCTCTGGAATCGTCGGCATGATCCTCTACCCGGTTTCGATGACGTTCATGATCTCAATTGGAGCATCCCTGATAGTCGCCATCATATTCATTCCGTATTTTTTGAAGAAGTTCCTTCCAAAAGATGAGCAGAACAGGAGACTGGAGAAGGAGAGTTTCATCGTTAAGGCTCTGCATTCGGTAGAGAGGCTCTATAAGAGATTCATTGGTTCATGTCTGGAGCATAGTGGATTTGTAGTCATAGCCGTACTCTCAGTCCTTCTTCTGACCGTATACCTCTTCTTCTTCGTTGGTTTTGCGTTCATCCCGAGTACGGATAACAGTGATTTCTATATAAACATATCTTTCCCTTACGGATATACGCTTGAGCAGACGGCCTCTGCGATGAAGGAAGCCGAGAAGGTTATGATTGACAATGTGCCGGAACTTAAGACGTATGTGATGTTCTCTGGAAAGGGTTCAGACATGTTGGATTTCAGTACTTCAACTACCAACAAGGGAAGCATACATGCAGTACTCGTTCCTGTTGCAGAAAGAGATAGGGATATCCATGACATAATAATCGATCTCCAGTACAAGATATCTGCAATCCTGCCAGGTGCTACCGTACAGGTTAAGAATGGTGGATATGACAACCTCGTAGCCTATATTTCAGGAGGTGGTGGATACGGACTTACATTGGTCGGAGATGACAGCGAGCTCTTGTATTCCGAGGCTAAGAGGATAGAGGAGTTTCTTAAGACCGATGAAGAGGTGTTAAGCACGTCAATCAATTCAAACTACGATACCCGTACTGCCATCCTGAATGCCAGTTATGAGAACATGTCGAATATGGGTATTACAAGTTACGAGGCAGGAATGACCACCGCCATCTTGTTCAATGGCATGGATATAGGACTTTATAAGGATGCCAATACCGGTAAGAACTATGACATAAGGCTTACAAGCGATGTTACAGATGAGCCGATAAGCAGAAATATGCTTAATGATCTTCACATCATCAGTCAATCTGGAGCCGATGTCCCGTTTGCCTCCATTGCCGACTTCGACATAGAAAATGAGCTTTCCCAGATTAACCATACGGACAGGGCAAGGACTGTGACGATATCTGCGCAGCTTGTAAGTGAATCCACAAGCGGTGTTACTGAGAGAGTAAACAGTTATTTAGCTGAGAATCCACTAGATCCTTCTATTAC
Source organism: uncultured Spirochaetaceae bacterium (assembly GCA_944390015.1). Lineage (GTDB taxonomy): Bacteria > Spirochaetota > Spirochaetia > Sphaerochaetales > Sphaerochaetaceae > Ornithospirochaeta. Next base: position 3,436 of record CALXOL010000016.1, on the reverse strand, counting down.
TACGAAGACGGGAGGAATGGGCGAGCTGCTTAACGATTCAATCGTACCTATGATGCAGGCGGGCCTTATAGGACTGTTCCTCGTATACATGGTTATGGTTCTGGTATTTGAACGTTTCAAGCATCCTCTACTCATCATGCTTACGATTCCGTTCTGTGCCATCGGAGTGCTTCTTTCCCTCTCTGTTTTCGGCTCATCTATGAACATGGTCTCCATCATGGGAGTCATCACACTCTTCGGTATGCTTGTAAACAACGGTATCATACTTGTTGATTACATAAACCAGCTCCAGGAAGAAAGGAGAGCGGAGAAGCTTAGAGAGAGGGGAATAGAATATGATGAGGTGGACGGTTCCTTCGGTCTCCTGCCGTATGATGAGGAGATGCAGATGCTTAAGGAGAATATCAAGGAAGGAACGACAAGCAGGCTTCGTCCTATTCTTATGAGTAGCTTGACTACCATCTTAGGAGTAATCCCTATGGCTATCGCAAGGGGAGAAGGTGCCGAGGTATATGCACCGCTTGGACAGGTTATCATGGGAGGTCTTACGACTAGCACGTTCATAACGCTTATTATCATGCCTATCTTCTATTTCAGAAGTGAGAGAAGAAGGATGAACAGAAAATACAACAGGAGGAGGGGAAAATGAGAAAAATATTCCTGCCGATTTTACTTATAATGATTTTATTGACTTCATGCTCTGGAGTTTACTATGGCGGAATAACAGGATCTGTGGTAGATGCTGAGACGGGCGATGGAATAAACGATGTAATGGTTGCCGTTTATTTTGATGAGGCAGCCAGGGATACCGATTATAATTCTTATGATAAAGAGGGACATGCTGACTTCGCAGCTCCTAGCGCAGATGGAATAGCATATACAAACGCAAGCGGTGCTTATTCATTTCCAAAGGTATATTGGAAGACGAATTCAGCAGAGTATGGAAAGGATGCCGATAAGACGAATGTCTATCTCCTCTTCTATAATGAAGACTATGGGCTTACAAAGAGTGACAGCTCAGTAACGCTTTACAGTGAATCTACCAGCCAGATTAAAACTGCGGAGCTTACAAGTATTGTAGATACATATACATACAATATCGATTTTAAAGATGCCTCCGATTTATCCACTCTAAGAGATGGTATAAATTTTCATTATTCCTATGAGGATTACAGGGGTATTAAGAAAAGTGGAAACATCAGCGCTGTTGGAACATATTCAATTACTGTTGTCTATTATAAAGGCGAGAGCGTACCTGAAGTCACATTGTCTAATTTTGAAAGCGTGAATAAGGAAGTTAATACCAATAAAGTAAGTGAGGATCAATTCTCATATAAGGGTGATGATAACACAGGAAATTATGTCTTGACGTCAGAAAACTTTGATGGTTCATTCCAGAGCCAGACCGATACCCTATACTTTATTAAGAACTGGTTCAAAATAAGTATTTCCGGGCAGGTATTAGATACAGAGAATAAAGGAGTAGATAACGTCGCTGTATCTCTCGATTTAACTTCACTTTCTAATATTACTCCTTCAACTACTTCACCTAAGAGTAAGAGTGTGTATACAGATTCTGAAACAGCAGTTGGAGAAGGGAGAAGAAGCGGAATGTTCTCAGGCCTTGGAGAAGATGTTGTTTTCTTTATAAATAAACCAGAAGATGGAGTTGCAACAGAAAACATAAAGATTATGGCAGAAGGAAAAACAGATCAAGTGGAATTATCTATAAACAGTAATCAATCGGAATACAGGGTTACGATAGCATTGAATTAAGAGAGGAGTTATATGAAAAAGAAGAAAATACTGACATCTTTAATGATTCTTCTTATCTCAGCCTCTCTTTTTGCAGAGCCGTATACCTATGAGGACCTTATCTCAATAATGAATGTGAACAACATAGAGCTTTTAACTCAGGATGAGGTAATAAAGACGGCAACACTCGATGTGAAGGATGCGAAAGGTAATTATTCTCCGAGCATCGATCTTACATTAAGTGGAACGTACATGGTTAATCCCCTGATAGATAGGATCACTGTATCAACTGATGATATTCTCGGCTCGCTTGGCCAGCAGATGGGCATTCCTAATAACTATGTCACTCTCTATGACGGCATGGAGAATACGCTGTACATGGCGCAGCTTTCAATCACACAACCGATATTCACATGGGGTAAGGTTACGAATGCTGTAAAGCTTTATGAGAAAATCCTGGAGCTAAGGCAATTGGAGAAAGAAGATAAGCAGAAGAGCCTCTCCGTTGAACTGGAGGGTTATCTTGGAGGAATTTACTATGCAGGTGAGATTCTCAATCTTCTCACTCTAGCTTCCGAGGATGCTGATCAGTTAATCTCTATCGCCCAAAGTGGATATGAGAACGGGGTAATGCTGCTTGAAGAGTACAATTCAGCACGGCTTTCAAAGAGCGAGCTCGATATGGCTAAAACGGAAGTAGAAGTGCAGATATCGACACTTAAAGATAATCTTGAAAAGACACTTGGCAAGGAGATTTCTTCTGAAGAATATGTCTATCAACCAGATGAGGAGCACTATTATGAGATAAGTAAGATGGATCGCTCCGATTTGAGAAGTAGGGCTGTAAGTAATGCCAACAGCAGCATACAGATGGCCGCCATGGCTATCGATGCGGCAGAGCTTGGAGAGAAGATAGCGAAGGGAAGCTTCTATGGAAAGCCTGATCTGGCATTGCAGGTCTCTCTGGGCTACGGAGGATCAAGATTTCCATTTATAGAAACTAACTGGAATAGAAAAGACGATTATTCTCTTAATATCACTGTAGGTATGCAGACAACGCTATGGGATGGGGGAAAGATTCTTAATGATGTTAAGAGGGCGGAAAGTCAGGTATCTTCATCTGAGCTTACGCTTGAGAGTGCGAAAACACAGCTCAGCATGGCTCTTGAGGAGAATTTCAGGACTATGGATCTAGCAATCTCCAGAATTGAGTACTACCAGACAAAGAGTGATGTGCTCTCTGATGAACTTAACACCCTTAAGGCACAGCTGGAATCCGGATATGTAGGAGATAGCGATATCTTACAGAAACAGATAGAGATCTATCAGAATGAGATATCTCTTTTGCAGGAGAAAGCTAATCTCATGCAGGGTGCATTGGCTGTAGAGTACATAGCAGGATTAAGATGATTTATGCCGCTCTCTAACGGTGCGGCATTGTTTTTATATAGACCACTTCTCAAAAAATGAGCATATCGATAAAAAGTTAGCTATTGAATTTCCCCGTAAATTCCCCGTAAACCGGTTTAATTTTGACTTTTTTGCATGGTTTGATGAGAGATTTATCAATAATTCACTTGAAATAAATAAAGGCTATCTAAGAAGATAGCCTCTATTCATCTCCTACCAGGATCGAACTGGTGTTGACGGGATGAAAACCCGTTGTCCTAACCACTAGACG
>CALXOL010000015.1 GCA_944390015.1 uncultured Spirochaetaceae bacterium | reverse complement strand
TAAGGGAGGAGTAGAATGGCACATAAGAAAGGTGGCGGATCCTCTAAGAACGGAAGAGATTCAAACGCACAGCGCTTAGGCGTTAAGAGATTCGGTGGCCAGCTCGTTAATGCTGGTGAGGTAATCGTAAGGCAGAGAGGAACAAAAATCCATCCGGGAGCCAACTGTGGTCTTGGAAAGGATTACACTCTCTTTGCTCTCGTAAAGGGTACTGTACAGTTCTCCGAGAGAAAGAACAGGAAATACTGCAGTATCGTTGAGACTACTCAGGAATAATGTTCGGTTTTTCTGACGAGACATACATTGATGTAGCAAGTGGTGACGGAGGCGCTGGATGCGTCTCCTTCCACCGCGAGAAATTCGTCCCCAAGGGCGGCCCCGATGGCGGGGACGGCGGAAAAGGGGGCGATGTTGTATTTATCGTAAAGGACAATTTAAGAACGCTTGGACACCTGAAGGCTGTTCGTACTTATAAAGCGGAGAACGGCAGGCCGGGACAGGGGGACAGGTGTTTCGGTCGTAACGGTAAGGACGTTGAGATCCCCGTACCTCCTGGTACCGTTATAAGGGATGCTCAGACTGGGGAGCTTATAAAGGATTTAACCGGTCTTGATAGATTCGTCTTTTTAAAGGGCGGAAAAGGAGGGCTTGGAAACTGGCACTTCAGAACCGCAGTCAGGCAGGCGCCTAAGTTCGCTCAGCCTGGTGAAAAAGGTGAGAGCATGAGGATCGGAATCGAGCTCCAGATCATAGCGGATATTGGCTTTGTAGGATTCCCGAATGCCGGAAAAAGCAGCCTTCTTAACATGCTTACGAATGCAAGAAGCAAGGTGGCCGGCTATCCATTCACTACAAAGATTCCACAGCTTGGAGTCATGCGCTATGATGATCGCGACATAGTCCTTGCTGACATCCCTGGGATTCTTGAAGGGGCATCCACAGGGCTTGGAATGGGAATAAAATTCTTGAAGCACATCTCCAGAACCAATGGACTGGCATACCTTGTGGATGTAAGCGATGATAATTATCTGGATGCCTATGAGATTCTTAAGAGGGAGCTTAGAGAGTTCTCCTCTGAACTGGTGGAAAAGAAATCGATCATCATCGTAACCAAAATGGATGAGGGGGATGATGCCTGGACCCGCTATGGCGAGATAAAGAGCAGGTATCCAGAGATGACCGTGCTTCCTCTTTCGATATACATGGATGAGCTTTTGGAGCCCGTCAAGCATGAGTTCATGCATCTTGCCCATAAAGAGGATGATAAAGAGAGAGCTGACGGTGGGTTCACAACTAAAGTAGATAACGATGCAGAATACAGGGATGAAGAGTGAGACTGCGCTGCTGGGGGGATCTTTCAATCCAGTGCATATCGGGCATCTTAATCTGATACACGATGCGTATGCTCTCGCATCGATGGATAAGATCGTTTTGATTCCCGCTCTGATTTCTAATTTCAAACAGGGCTCTAAGCCTCTTGACTTTGATGTGAGACTGCATCTTCTAAAGTTGGCCGTATTGGATTACAGACAGATGTTCCCCTCCGATGATGTTGATATAGAGATATCCGATGTCGAGATGAAGAGAGGTGGCATCTCCTATACCAGCGATACTGTAAGATATTTCCTTTCTCTCTATGGTGTGGAGAAGATAAACTTCATAATCGGTGATGATTTGCTTGCAAATCTTGAGAAATGGCACGATTATCCATACTTAAGGGATCATGTCAGGTTCTTATGCTTCGTGCGCGATGGGAAGATCAGTGCGCCTGATGGTGCTGATATCCTTTTCTTCAATAACGATAAGGTCGTCTCTTCCAGTTCCGATGTAAGGGACGGGGATTTCAGCATGCTCTCAAAAAGGGTAAGAAGATATGTCGAGGATAATGGGTTATACAGAGCTTAAGAGGATGATGGAGCAAAAGCTTCCTCAGAAGAGGTTCCTGCATTCATTAGGTGTTGCAGAGACTGCAAAGATGCTTGCTGAGCGTTTCTCCCTGGATCCAGAGGCAGCCCTCATCTGTGGAATCTATCATGACAGTTACAGGTATATCAGTGCGGAAGAAGCGCTTAAAGAGATACGTATGTACTCTATAAGCATATTCAAAGAGGAAGAGGAGAATGAGAATCTTCTTCATGCTCCCATTGCGGCTTATCATATGAGAGAGGATGTTGGACCGGTTCCATCGTCCTACATCAAGGCTGTGCGCTATCATACGCTTGGCTCAAAGGATATGGGCGCTCTCGGGGCTGTCATCTACATCGCTGATTACACAGAGCCTGGACGGAAGCACCTTGATGATGAAGAGAGAAAGAGGATTTACTCAGAGCCTACGCTTGAGGGCATGGTAAGGTATATCATAGAGAAGCAGAACGTGTATTTTAAAGCGAAGGGCATAGCAAATGCCGCTATTACCGATGAGCTTTATGATTTTCTTTTGAAAGGAGGAAGATTTGAAAAATAGGATTGCCCTTTTTCTTCTGATCGTCGCACTTCTCTCTTCATGCTCAAGGATGGAGAACTCTGCCATCGTATGCTCAGAGGAAGCTGAAGTCTATCTGGCAGAGAAGGGTAAGCTTGTGCTCATTGAGGTTGGAAGAGAGGATCTTGAATACCTTGAAAAGATAAGCAATCTCTCAGCTGATGATGTAATAGCGGATCTGTTTTCTTTAGATGCGGTCTCGATAAGCGATAGCGACTACAGGGCGAGGAAAGAGCTTTATGATATCCTTTGCCGCCAGACGGGTCAGTCTAGACTCCTTGATGCATTAAATAAATATGGAAAAGACTTGAGGAAAACCGAGTTTATTAATACTATAAATGAACTTTCATCCACTTTCGATGATGAGAAGCTTTTAGATAAGGCTATTCATGCAGATGAATTGAGCCAATACGACTTAGGTCCGGTTCTCTCGTACAATATTAAGGCCTATGAGGATGTGAAAGCTTTCATCCATCTGTGGAGGGAAGAGGTGATGAGGTGAGTATGAAGAAAGAGATAGAGGAAAAGAGTGAGAAGATCAAGGAGTTCCTCCAAGATCATAAAGTAAAGGATGTAGTCGTAATGGATTTGACTCCGGAGTGCTCATGGACGGACTGCTTCGTAGTTGGAACAGTAACCTCCGTCGCACATTTAAAAGGTGTGGTCCATCAGATCTGGGGGCTTTTAAATGAGATTGGTCTTGAAGTTTCAAACAGGCATAAGAGCCCTGGCGATGATGGTTGGGAGCTTATCGACTGCTCTGACATCGTCATCCATCTCATGAGCAGCGAGCTCAGGGAGTTCTATAATCTCGAAAAGCTCTGGAAGAAGACAGAAGAGCTTTAAGCATGGCCTCCGTATGGGGGCTTTTATATTACCTTCTTCTCTATCCATCTGCCTTTTATCCAGCGGAAGGAGAAGCAGATACCCCTTGCATACCAATCAATAAACATCGCCCAGTATACGCCTAGGAGTCCTAGACCAACGTAGGAGCCGAGTATCTTGGCAAGCATGACGCGGAAGATCCACATCGAAGAGATCGCTACTATCATGGTGAACTTAACGTCTCCGGAGGCTCTCAGGAAGTTAGGCGTTGTGAATGCGATAGGCCAGAAGAGCATCGATTGTATGAGATTTAACCTTGTATAGCTTATTGCCATGTCCCGTGCCTCTATGCTGAGATTAAAGAACGATGTCAGAAGCGGAGTAAGCAGGAACATCGCCATACATGTTATTCCCATCATTATGTATGTGATGGTAAGCAGCTTTCTGGCATAATACCTCGCCTGATCGAAATTTCCGGCTCCACAGCACTGTCCGATTACCGTGACACTTGCCATGCCGATTGCAGATCCTGGGATGTTGGCGAAAGTTCCGAGGCTGTTGAAGACCGCATTTGCCGCAATGGATGCCGTACCGAACGATGCTATTGTGGATGTAACGAGTATCTTTCCTATGTGGAAGATTCCGTTCTCAATTCCTGATGGCAGTGCAATCCTCATTATGCGCTTGATCATGTCTGCTCGAAGCCTTACTTTCAGCAGTCCCCTGACTCTGATTTCCTGGCCCTTACCTGTGATGACGAAGAGCATTATGATGGATGCCACTATTCTTGATAGCAGTGATGCGATTCCCGCTCCAAGGCTGCTTAAGCCCATCCCGTAGATCATTATGGCGTTACCGCTGACATTTATAATGTTCATGACAAGTGCGACCATCATGGTGATGCTGCTCTTTCCCATGCTTCTGCAGATTGCGTTGCATCCATTCGTGATTGCAAGGAACGGGAAGGATATCGCAATTGGAAGAAGATACATTATCGCAGCATTATGAACATCCTCCTCAATTGAGCCGAAAACGAAATGCACGATAGATTCCCTGAATATAAGGAGAACTACCATTATAACAAGTGCGAATCCGAATGAGAGGTATATAAGCTGTTTCGCCGACTCTGAGGCGTTTTCCTTGTCTTTTCGTCCCAGATACTGGGAGCATACGACAGCACCTCCTGTCGCGAAAGCGCTGAAAATGAATACGAAGAGATTTGCCAGACTATCTACAAGAGAAACACCAGAGACCACGGCCTCCCCGTCGGATGCGACCATTATGGTATCCATCATTCCGATTGTGACGTTCAGAAGCGTCTCTATAAGTAGGGGGATTATCAAGGTAAGTAGATATCTGTTGTCGAAAAGTAGGTCTTTCTTATCTATTCGTACTCTGCTCATGGCTTTTTACATACACCCTTATTATCAAATTGTTAATAAGTTTTTACGAAATTAATTTAAAAAATCATGTAGAGGGCGTTTTAATGCAAAAAAGTACGGTTTTTACATATCAGAATTGATTTATGAAAAATCACGCTAATTTCTTAAAATGAAAACAAAAACATGCCCTTCTATTTTCTTTACAAGTCAATTCTTTTCAGCTATATTATAGTCGAATGGAGTTAGTATGAGAAAGATATTATCACTATTAGCTATATTTGCCATACTGTTCTCCCTCTCATCTTGTGATGGCATGATAGATTTCATGGGCAAGATGGGCCAGAACGTTATGGGAATGGATACAAGCAAGGCCACTCAGGCTGTAGAGAGTGCTAAGGTTCCCTCAGAGAAACTGGAAGAAAAGGACATTTTGGTTACAGAAGAGGGCACTGAGGCTACAATCACTATCGGAGATGCTTCTATTACAATTTCTTCAGATACTGTAAAAAATGTAGATAAGATTCTCCCAGAGATAGAGCCTGGCGTAGTAAACGATATCGCAGCTGCTACTAAGAACTCTGAGAGTACTGCAGTACTTGTCGAAGAGATGAGTAAGCCAGTAGAGGGTGAGGTCAAGGAAGCTGCAAAGGGAACTGCTACAATCATGAATGCGGTTCTTAATGCATATAAGGATAAGATCTCTGATGCCGTTGGCGATGAGATTGCTGGTGCTGTAAATGAGGCCATCTTAAGTCTTTCTGACAGTCTTACAAAGATTGCAAATGCAAATGATGAGACTAACGTATCATCAGGTGATGTCGTAACACTTCAGCTTATCCAGTCATTTGCAACAGATGTTGCATCTGCTGTAAATATGGATACTGGAGAAATCCAGGAAGGAAAACTTTCAGAACTGTTTGATTCCGTAAATACTTTTGCAACTATCACTTCATCACTTGGAAGTGCAAGTTGTTTTGATTTTGATTTAACGGATATCATCAATGCTGCGATGGATGCTCTATCTAGTGGAGAGGAGGTGTGAGATGAAAAAGATTTTAAGCATTTTATTAATTCTTATATTAGCTACAACATCTTTGCTCGCTGTTGAAGGAGCAGAGGATGAGTCACAGGATCTCAATCCTATTACGAATTCATCCTTATCCGCACTTATTGACGGATCTTATCCACATAGTGCCAAGAGCCTTGGTATGGGTAATGCAGGAATCGCAGTAGGTGGCAGGAGTGACAGCTTCTATATGAACCCGGCACTTCTTGCAAGACGTACTCTGATTTCCATCCCTTATGCACAGGTCACGCTCTATCATCCATATGATCTTGTACGTCAAGATGAGAATGGAAACAGCATCATAACTGATTTGATGGATGTGATTGAGTCTGGAGAAATGGAACAGGCTGTAGGACCTGCGACGGAGTTTCTACAGACAATCAAGGCAGGAAAAGGTAAGCTTGCGGAAGTCGAGGCTGGTTTAACACTTGGTGGTGGCGGTTTCGCATTAGGCCTTCATGTTAAGGATACGATTCATACTTTTGGTGAAATAGAAAACAGTAAATTCAAGGCTAATCTCTTTGATGAGCTTAACGTGAATGTACTTGCAGCTCTTGGCCTTCGCTTTGACATAACACCATCGATTTCAATCGATGTCGGTGTCTCTGGCGGTCTCAGTGTTCTTGGTTATACGGGGCTAATAGGAACAAGTGATGTAATTGATATGATGGGAGGAAGTAATGCTTCTACAGGTGAAGATCCTACGCTCGCTCTTATGAAGACACCTCTTGCATTAGGCTACTATATTCCTCTTAATGTAGGCCTTAATGTAAATCTTCCATGGGGATTCAGCGTTGGAGCGGTTGGTCGCAACCTTCTTGGCTCTGCTGTAGGTATTAAGATGCAGACTACGGATATCGAGAGCGTGAAGAATGATCCTATGGCGGCAGCTAGTGGTATCTTCACGGAGACTGAGGATTTCACAATCAAAATGGATCCTACTTTCGATATCGGTCTAGGATGGAAGTTTGAGAATGGATTATTCGCTCCTACGATTGCTGCTGATATCGTTGATGTCGTTGGGCTTGCAGAGAGTGACATGAGTGCACGTTCGTTTATCGAGCACTTGAGAGCTGGTGCGGAGGTTAGGATTTTGAGCATACTCGATGTCCGTGGTGGTCTTAACCAGGGATATTGGACTATTGGAGCTGGAATCGACCTCTGGGCTATCAAGATTGATGCCGCATATTACTGGCAGGAGTTTGGTGATACTATCGGAGATTATGGTCTTGATGCATTCACCATCCGCTTTAATATCGGATTTGATAGATAATCCATTAATACCTTTATATGCCGTCTGTGTAACAGCAGACGGTATTTTTTCTATAAAAAAAGCTATCCACATTTTAAGCGGATAGCCGTAAATCAACATTTCACAAGATGTTAATCATCTGTAAGGAGCGTCTCATCGGAGGCAAACTCCTTTTTTCTGATGTCTCTGAACATCTCTACAAGTGTCTGGACTGTAAGCTTCTTCTTGTCCTCTCCCTTGATGTCGAAGATGATATGCCCTTCATCCATCATTATGAGCCTGTTACCGTAGTCTATTGCGAACTGCATGTTGTGTGTTACCATCATCGCAGTAAGCTTATCCTTCTCGATATAATGCTTCGTCAGATCCATTACCGTAGCTGCATTTACAGGATCAAGAGCTGCAGTATGCTCATCTAAAAGCATGAGGGAAGGGTGGGATAGTGTTGCCATCAGGAGCGTAAGTGCCTGGCGCTGTCCCCCAGAGAGCAGTCCTACGTTATCCTCCAGCCTGTTTTCCAGATGGATAGGTTCAAGAAGCTCCTTGAAGTACTCCTTCTTCTCCGAATTCAAGCTGAACTTTAATCCTCTCATGCCTTTCTTTGATGCAAGTATGAGGTTATCCTGGATGGACATGTTCGCACTTGTTCCCTTTGTCGGGTCTTGGAAGATCCTTCCAATCTCAAAGGCTCTTTTATGCTCGCTCTGGTGAGTAATATCTCTATCCTTGAGTTTGATCGTTCCGCTTGTCACAGGGAAAGTACCTGCAATCATATTGAAAAGGGTTGATTTTCCAGAGCCGTTCGATCCTATGACGCATACGACATCACCTTCGTTTACCGTAAGGTTGATATCCTCAAGTGCGACTTTCTCATTTATTGTTCCTGGAAAGAAAACCTTTGTTACGTGTTCAATCTTAAGCATTCTCTTCCCCCTTCTGCTGAGTCCTAAGTATTGCCTTCTTCTTTGCACCTGCATCGCTGGCGGCACTTCTTGTTTTGGCTATTGCAAGTGATATTATGACGAGTATGCCGGTAAGAAGCTTGAAGTCGTTAGGCGTAATTCCGATCAGATAGCCGTATCTTCTACCGAAGAACATCAGAGCCTTGTAAATAATGGCACCGAATATCGCCCTGAGTGTAATAAGGGAGATTCTATTGGAGGAGAACAGGAACTCTCCAAGCATGATGGCCGCAAGGCCTTGTACTACCATGCCCTGTCCGAGGTTCGCATCAGCAAATCCCTGGTACTGTGCGAGCATTCCACCAGATAGTGCGATAAGCCCGTTTGAAAGTCCTAGCCCGATAAGCTTAAGAGAGGAGGGATTCATCCCCTGGCTTATGACTACCTGCTCGTTTCCTCCGAGTGCGCCGATGGCAAGTCCCAGATCCGTTCTGAAGAAAAGATCCATTACAACTTTTACCGCAAGAACGATTATAAGCGTTCCCAGAAGGCTTGCAAATGCCGTTGATAAAAATGGAAATGCATTCGGGAAAATCCTATAAAGCGTAGTAACCGTTCTTTGTATAGGAACGTTTGCTCTGTTTCCGAGGATTCTCAGGTTTATCGAGTAGAGCATCGTCATTGTAAGAATGGATGCCAGAAGTCCTGGAATCTTCAGTTTCGTATGTATCATGGACGTGACCATTCCACAAAGAATTCCAACCAGGAATGCGAGGACGAGACCGACGGTTATACCGAGGCCGTTTACTATGCACATCGTCGCAACTGCAGCTCCGGTGGCATATGAGCCATCACAGGTAAGATCTGCGAGATCCAGAATCCTGTAACTTATGAGGATTCCGAGGACCATTAAGGAGAAAATCAGTCCTTCTACGAAAATTCCTTCAATCATTTGAAACCTCTATAAAGAATAATAGGCCACAAAAACGTGGCCTGTTTCAAGAGTGTAGGGTGCCTATTTCGTTATTGTTTCACCGTTTTCAACGATTACGGCAGCCATATCAAGATACTGCTGAGGAATTTCGATTCCAAGTTCCTTTGCTGTGTCGAGATTGAACCATAGCTCGAAATCCGCAGGATCCGTGAGCATCACAGTTCCAATTGTCCCTGAGTGTGTGCCGTTGATGATCTGCTCGATAGCCTTACCGGTTGCTTCTCCGATTGAGTAATAGTTGAATCCCCATGCAATCAGGCAGTCAAGGCCTGAAACACCACTTGGATCTGCGCTGAAGAGCGGCTTACCTGCCTGTGAGCATACCTGGTCTACGGCTGAAAGTGCGGAAATTACAGCATTGTCTGTTGCAATATAGATGGCATCGACCCTGTCGATGATTGACTGAGCTGCCATCATTACCTCTGATGAGTTTGTGATAGCGGCATCGACGAAAGTGCCACCGAGCTTCTCAACAGCTTCTTCTGCCATGTTTCTCAGGGCAACTCCATTTGCCTCTCCTGATGCATAGATGTTACCGATTACCTTTGCACCTGTCACTTCCATCAGAAGCTTTATCTGTGATTCTACTGGGCTTAAATCCGAGACTCCGCAGATATTCGTATCCTCGCTACCTTCAAGTGATGGGACAAGACCAGCATCAACGGGATCAGTTACGGCAGCGAAAACGATTGGAACATCGGTAAATACGTTTGCAAGTGCCTGTGCGGTAGGAGTTGCGATTCCGACTGCCACATCTACTCCCTCATCTTTAAAAAGCTGTGCGATCGTAGCACTTGTAGAGATATCACCATTGGCATTCTGGAAGTCATATCTGACATTCAACCCTGTCGTAGCAAGGTAGTCCTGCATTCCCTCTTCAACAGCATCAAGAGCCGCATGACTCATGAGCTTTGATACTCCGATGAGATAAGATCCGTCCTCACTTTTCTCCTGGCTACCTCCTGCAAAAACCATGAAAGAGAGTAAAAGAACAAGAGAAAGAGCAATAAGTTTTTTCATTTCCCCAAACCTCCTAAATAGATTGTTGAGAAAATGATAGCTGAAAGGATGATGTACTTCAATATTCAATAGGTGCATATTTATGCAATTTCTATTCTTTTTTTAGAAGGAGAGATCTTCCTCCTCATCGTCCTCATCCTCATATAGTGATTCAACATCATCCATATCATCGACAATTTTCTTTAAATCTATGAGAATTTCTTCTCCTTCTCTCTCTTCTTCCTCTTCATCCAGGAAATCATCAAAATAGAGCGCCATATAACGATAATATATCTGATAATGAAAAAATCCTATATTTGTGTTAGCATATTTGCATGACAGATTACATGGTACTTGCCATAGATGAGGAAAAAGAAGAGATTATTGATACCTCTCTCGCAGTTCTTGTTGCTGTGATGAAAGAGTCAAAAGGGGATATCGTATATGTCGGATCTCTTGAAAAGGTCAAGAACGCCGCTCTGAGGATCGGCTCTGTATTCCCGTTTTCTTCGATCGTATCTTCATTTGAAGCGCTTGATGAAGCCGTTGAGGAAAAAGAGAAGATGATTTTCTTTGATTGTGGAAAGCGTGATGCTTTCTCAATCTGCCTAAGCATCATGGATAACCGCCCATGTGTCTCTTTCCTTTATTTCGGTAATCATGAGAAGTATTACACCCGACTATCTCTGGAGGCGAGCCCTAATACGCTTTCTCGTCTTATTCTTGCCTCTGATGGCAATAGGTTGTTCCCTTATCCACGGGTCTTGGAGTGCTCGATGGAGGCTGTGATGGATACCCTTGTTAATGTTGATAGCCTGACATCAAATCCGTTCTTCAGAAAAGACAGACCTTTCATTCTCATAAAGGAGAAGAGGAGTGATGTGGACTATCAGGAGATAGTGGAGAGAGCCGCTTTAATAGGCATCCCCGTCTCTCTCAGAGATGAGGGGGAGTATGGCCCATCTCTTGAGGCCCGTGCGGTTCTATCCTTCTCGACACTAGGGCATGGGGATGATCTTTCTGTTTATTTCGGACTGCCGTTCTGGTATATTAACGCAGTAAGACTTCCTGAGAAGGCGATTACTGCGGGCTTGAAGATAACACGCATAATTCAGAGAGGAAACATATGAGAAAGAAACTTTTCTTTTTATTGCTTTCCGTTGTGATATGTTTTTGCTCATGTCAGTCTTCCGTTGACATAACATATATGGTACCCAGCGAGATCGACATGGGTGGGCACAGGAATATCGCAATCGCATCGACCGTTCCTTATTACGGATTTTCACATCCATCAAGGTATATCAGGGCGATTGACAACCTTGCCCGTTACGGTTTCGCATCTGCCCGTTCGACTTACGACTGGAGCCTTAAAGATGAGATCGCAGATTATATGACGGATAAGATCGTCTCTACGCTTGATGAATCAGGATATTATACAATCCTGCCTCCTGATATCACCGACAGCATCCTCGATGCATCAAGAATCGGAGTATCAAGTAGAAGTGAGTTTGAAAAGAGGGGAGTGGAAGCTGTTCTTATTCCAAGAATCGATAACATGTCCATCGATGAGTACATATATTCAAAGACGACTTATGAGACACGTGTGGATTCGGATGGGAATGAGTATGAGACGGCAGATACGAAGTTCTACTATGATGCCGATTATTATCTTGCCTTCTCCTATACCATCGTGGATGTGGAGAGTGAGAGCATAATCGCGACAAGGCGCTTTGTAGTAGAGGATGATGATAACTTCCTCGTCTCAAATCCATATCTGATTTATGCATATCCAGATAGGCATTTTGAGCGCATGGTTGATTCCTCCATGAGCCGCATTACCCAGCAGCTCGTACCTCTTAGGACCAGAGCAAGTCTGACCCTTATGGATAACAGGCCAAAAAGTGAAGATGCCCAAGTCGCATATGATGTGCTCAAGGATGGGGATATAAAACAGGCATCAGGACTTTTCTGGGATATTTATCTTAATTCAGGGCATGTTCCAAGCGGATACAATGCCTCTCTTGCAACTGCGGCATGTGGGGATATCCAGAAGGCAATGGACATGGCGAAGAGGGTTTATGATGAGAGTGGGAATGCAGAGGTCTATCAGCTGTATTCGAGACTCAAAAGCATAGATGAGAGTAATAAGGAGAGCATGCGTCAGCTTAGTGATAGGAGTGGGGAAGAGAGCCTCTCCGCTCCTGCTTCCGGCAGTATTTATGATGCTCTGAGGAGGTAGGAAATGAATAAGATTTTCATATATGATGGAAACGATGTTGAAAAGGTTCTTACTACGGTAAAAAGCGCAGTACTTTCTTTTTCCGAGACTCCGATGAATACAGTGGTGATGATTAAAAGTACAAAAGACGCAGCATCCGGTGTGAGCCAGATAAAAAGGTGGATTAGCGCATCCTCCTTTTCCCTCATACTGATAGAAGACCTCTCTTCTGCGTTCAAAGGGACGGAGATCAAGCCTTTCCTTGAGTGGTTGAAAGACCATGCGGAAGATTATGAGGGGCCTTATGTCATCATCCGCGAAGCTGAGAGTTGCAGCGAGGTGAAGGCCATAGCTAAGAAAATTAGTAATATTGATGAATTATTACTCAACATACGTTGATATGATTTTAAAGAAAAATTTCAATTGATATCCTGTATAATACAGTAAAAATGGTAATTTGAAGGAATATGGATAAATATTCCTTCATTTTTTTATTCAAATATTGTTTTTTTGTACTATCATATAATAATAGCCTTAAAATAATAAATAATGCTGTTTTTGTTCAAAAATGCTGATATAATACCTCTAATATGGAATTGTTTGATATGCATTGCCATCTTCTTCCTCATGTTGATGATGGCTTTGTTGAGTGGGAAGAAATCGGGGATTACCTGGATTTGTATAAGAAATGCGGTTTTTCTGGAATAATCTTCACACCACATCTCTACGATCCATATGTCACCACGGATACAAAGGCGCTCCGTGATGCTTGGCTTAAGGTGAGTGCGATATGCGAGGAAAAAAAGATTTTCTCCTCTCTGGCAAGTGAGATTTACGTTTTAAACGAACAGGTTGTCAAAGGCATACCTATCCTTGGTAAATATGCCTTGGTCGAGTTCCCTGTTGATTATGCTCCACCAGATCTCTTTCCCAAGCTTGAGAGCCTGGAGCCTTTGGTTCCGATAATAGCGCATGTTGAGCGTTACAGGTGGCTTAGCCCTGAGGGCGATGCGCTTAAACAGATGAAGGACAGAGGATACCTCATCCAGGTAAACGGCAAGGCGCTTAAGAAGGGCGGCATGGCAGAAAAATATGTGAAGGCAGGTCTTGTTGACCTTCTTGCTTCCGACTGTCATGGTAGAAAAGAAGATGTGATTGATTTGGCTGAGATGATATCAAGCCATCCAGATATTATGAGTAAGATGAGCCGTCTGGCCCGTCAGCTTAAGGAGGTCGTGTAATGCTATTGAGCATGACTATTGAAAACTTCAAATCGGTTAAGTCCGCTCAGACTATCAGTTTTGAAGCCGTTAAGGATAGCCGCCTCGATCCGAGTAAGGTTATCGCTGTCAACGACAAGATAAATCTGATTAAGACTTCAGCCGTAATTGGTCCGAATGGAGCGGGTAAGAGCTCCTTCGTGAGAGCCCTTGAAGTGCTTAGGAGGATTGTCCTCTCTCCTCGTGAGATAGAGAATCCGCTGGCATCAAGTCTTTCCGGAACGGTATTCGCATATGGAATAGACAAACTCACCCCTGCAAACATCAGCATTGACGTTCTTCTTAACAAGGGAGAGGAAGGCAATGAGGAGAACCCGACAATCATCGGACGCTATCTATTATCAGCAAACCGCGAGATGGTATATGAGGAGTCCCTCTATTATATCGTCAACGGTTCTAAGAAGCTGATGTTCGAGAGAAAGAAGGCGGAAGAAGGGGATGCTTATGATTACCGCTTCGGTAAACTTTACCGTGGTGATAAGAAGAGGGCTGCAAAGCATCTTCCAAAGAGCAGGACTTTCCTTAATGAGAGTGCTCTCTCAGGTGGTCAGACAAGTGGTGAGATGTATTCATGGTTTAAGAATACGCTTAACATACTGCCGATGGGAGTTGGAACTCAGGCCGAGCAGTTTGTTGCAGATGCCCTTAAGAAGCATCCTGGTTGGGGTGATATGCTCGTTAACTACCTCTGGGCCCTGGATATTACGGATATCAGGCGTGTAGGTGTCAGGGAGAAGGAAGACGGCTCCAGGAGCGTTGTCTTCACACACGTCTATGTAAACGACAAGAAGGTAGATGGATATTCGAACTCATTCCTCATGGAGAGCCTTTCTTTAAGAAGATTAGTCGCGATCGGTATCGCATTCTTCACGAGCTTCGTAAGCGAGAAGGTTCTCTTAATAGATGACTTCGGTCAGCTTCTCCATCCCGATGTACTTTGCCACTTGGTAGAGATATTCGAGTCCTGCAATAAGCAGAGTCAGATGCTGGTTGTAGATTGCAATCCGTCCCTTCTGAAGGATGGACTTCTTAGAAAGGATGCCATTTGGTTCGCACAGAAGGATAACGAGTCCAGCACTGTTTTCTATAGCCTTTCAGATTTCAAGGGCAGAAGCAGGACCAGCAATTACAATCGTTATCTGCAGGGTGCGTTCGGTGCGCTTCCTGTAACCAGCGATTTCTACTTCGTGCATGATGGTACTCCTGTTAAAGAGGAAGAAGTAACAGAAGAGAAGGAGGAGAACTGAGATGGCAAAACGTAAGAAGAACATAACAGAAGCCAAGGGAACGATCCTTCTTGTAACGGCAACAAGAGCTGAGTCCATTTACTTCAATCAGATGAGGAAGGACTGCAGATATATGAATCTTACCGTCGAGTGGGCTGGAAGTGAGAGCCTTAGTCTCAAGCAGCTTATCGACATCACAAGCCGCAAGAAGCTTGCAGGGCGTTATCAGTATGTATGGACTCTTTTCGGTCTGGATGAGGTTGGTGCGGATATTGAGACTGTAAAGGAGATGGGAGAGTATGCGGAGCGTAAGAAGATAAACCTCTGCTGGTTCAATCCATGCTTTGAACTCTGGTTCGCATTACATTTGGGACAGATGGCGGCATATACGAATGATGCCGAGGCTCTGAGAGCAAGAGTGAAGGGGGCTATCAAGGGATTCGAGATGACTCCTGAGTACCTGCTTACAGGAGGACTCAATCTTCATCTTCAGCTCTTTAGTCGCCATGCGACTGCGGATCTTAATGCAAGAAACTACAATGACATCGTCAAGATTCAGACCGGACTTGAAGCGACTACGATGCCGCTTTTCGATGAGTGCATTCAGAATGTGTGCGGTCAGGCCGACATGAGCCATAACCAGAAGGCATTCAAGTAATGCAGGCCTTGACGGTTATCGCCTGCATACTGGCGATTTCAATATCTTCGATGGACCTTTCGCTCGCAATCATATGGGGGCGGAAGGCCTCTTTTAAATGGTCGAAGTTTCTCATTGTATTCGCATCCACACTGCTGGGTGTAGTATTCAGTTACGCCATCGTACAGTTCTCATATCTTTTTGAAGATTCACTGGCAATGAGCATCTTCCGCTACATCTGGGACATACTTTTCCATATTGATGCGGCGTTTTTGATCGTGTTCATACCTCTTTTTATTAACTGGGTCATCGCACGTCCTATGCCGGCATATGAGAAGGTTGCATTCTCCCTCGTGGCAGCATTCTTCGTTGTATGCTACATACTCTCAATATTCCTAAAGCATGAGGTATTCTTATATCTCCAGCATCTGGCATTCGCTCTTGATATAGTATACACGGTCGTAATAATGGCGGTTAACTGTACGAAGATAGAGCAGAAGGGGGTAAAGGCTGTTGCTATAACGATTATCTCCGTTTCAGCACTTGTCGTACTGCTTTTTACGGCATCGATTCTTTTCCCTCTTCTCACACCCGCACTGCTTCCGACGGTTGCACTGCTTTATTTCATAATGCTCCTGGTATTCCTCTTCATCGCAATCGATAACCAGGATAGGAGGAATGAGAAGAAGAGTGATGAGATCCAGAGTGATAAGAGCCGTCTGATGGATGAGATAGTCGAGAACTTCCATATCACAGAAAGGGAGGTCGAGATAATCAAGCTCATAAAGATGGGGCTTACTAATAAGGAGATCGGAGGCAAACTCAATATAAGCGTGAATACCGTGAATAATCACATTGCAAACATATTCAGTAAGACGGGTGTCAGATGCAGAATCGACCTGTTGAACCTTTTCGAGGAGGCCTCCTGGTGATATATAGTGTTCCCACTTCATGGTATTACGGACTCTATCGCGATAAGAAGAGTGAGCGCTCAAGCGGACGTAGTTTTACGCTCAGCAATAACTTCTATCGCGCAGTATTGCTTGTGCACGGTTATGCCGGATATCCCGGGGAGATGGTGAGTATCGCGGATTATCTTTATTCCGCAGGATTCGACTGTTATGTTCCACGACTTCCTGGCATGGGAACAAGCGGAGAGGATTTCTCTAATAGCGGGCTCTCCGACTGGCTTGGCCTTGTTGATAACGCACTCTCGGATTTGAAGATGAACTATCAGAAGGTCTATGCGGTAGGTCATTCGATGGGCTGCTCTCTTCTAGCCCTTGCTGATAGCGCCATCATAGATAAGGCTGTCATGGTTGCGCCCCCGCTGAGGATGAAGCACCCCGTAAAGAAGACATTGCTAAAAGAGCTTAAAGCTGATGGAAGGATTCCAGATGTTCCATGGCAGAGTGATCCTAGTTTTCACCTTCATTATTTAGGCGCTCCATGTGATGACGAGTACTATGGCGCTGAGTACTGGTCACACCTTTATCCATCTCAGATGCTCGATCTCTATGATGCCATGGCAAAAGCCGCTCCATTGTTTAAAAGGGAGAACTATTTAAACCTTTATGGAGCGGATGATGCGCTTTGCTCATATGGTCCAAAGGTCATTGAGAATTTTACCAACTATAAGAAGATAGCCAAAGGCACGCACTACATGCCTTATGACAGAAAAGAGAGTGCGGAGAAACAAGTACTCTCAGAGACCTTAAAGTTCCTTGATGAGCGTCCTCCCATGTGGCCTGAGGCCTAATAGGGGAATAGCAAAAAGTAAGGATAGCGACGTAGTATTGAAAAAGTGATATACTTTTTAAGTTGGGAGATGATACCATCTTCAAGTTCTGGTTTCGTACCAGGGCGCACGACCATGAAGGGCTCCAGATGGAGTCCTTTATGCGTTCTGTGCATGGTTAATTTTATTTTTTTACTTCATTCCATCGGTTGAGCAAAGATTAAAAAAATCATAGTATTGATTGAGCCACTTTCCACGTGGTGCTTATTATTTGTTTGGGAGTATTTTATGAGTGTTCGTGTCCGATATGCCCCGTCTCCAACTGGGCTTCAGCACATTGGCGGAATCCGCACCGCCCTTTTTAATTATTTCTTTGCAAAATCCAGCGGAGGTAAGTTCATCTTAAGAGTCGAGGATACTGATAGGGAGCGCTATAGCGATGAATCCCTTAATGACCTCTATGAGACTCTCGATTGGCTTGGAATAAAATGGGATGAAGGTCCTGTCGTAGGTGGTCCTTGTGGTCCTTATATCCAGTCCGAGAGGTTCGATATCTATAAAAAATATGCAGAGCAGCTTGTAAAAGAGGGCAAGGCATATTACTGCTACTGTACTCCTGAGCGCCTTGAGAAGCTCAGAGAGGAGCAGATTAAGAATAAGAGCGAATATCAGGGGTATGACAGGCACTGTGCAAACCTTACTGAGGAAGAGAGGGCTGAATACGAGAGACAGGGTATTAAGCCCGTAATAAGGCTCAAGGTCCCAACGGAGGGTAAGACCACATTCCATGACGTTATCATGGGGGACATTACGAGGAAGAACAAGGACATCTCTCCAGATCCGATTCTTCTTAAAAGTGATGGCTTCCCGACTTATCATCTTGCAAATGTTATCGATGACCATCTGATGGGCATTACTCACATCATGAGAGCTCAGGAATGGATTCCATCCGGTCCGCTTCATGTGCTCCTTTATAATGCGTTCGGATGGGAAGTGCCGACATATTGCCATCTCCCGATGGTCATGGGAAAGGACGGGCAGAAGCTCTCAAAGAGACATGGCTCTACTGCCGTTCGTGAATTCAGGGAGAAGGGGTATCTTCCAGAAGCGATCATCAACTATGTAACTTTGGTAGGCTGGTCACTGGATGGTTCGACGGAGTTCCTTTCCAAAGAGCAGCTTGAAAAGTGCTTTAAGATGGAGAACATCCACAAGAACCCTGGAAAGTTCGATTATAAGAAGCTCGACTGGTTTAACAGCCAGTATATAAGAATGGCTGATGATGAGCGCATCGCATCCTTAATGACTCCGTATCTTGTGAATGCGGGATTCGTTTCAAATCCTCCGCGTGATGAGGAGATGGGGAAGATCAGAGCGCTCGTAAAACCTGCAAAGGAGAGGATGAAGGTCATTTCTGATATAGTAGAGCTTTCAAGATTCCTCTTTGTAGATGAGCCTGTGATGGATGAGAATGTATATATTGCGAAGGGCTCTGATTTAGAGAAGACGAAGACTGCGTTGGAAAGAGGTGGTGAAATCCTCTTCTCGATGCTCAGGGAGAAAAAGAGCGATGAGGAGATTGAAACGGCGCTTATGAATCTCTCTCAGGAGCTTGAAATAAAGGTGAACGGTGTATTCCAGCCGATAAGGGTTGCTATTACCAACAGTCAGGTATCCCTTCCTCTCTTTGATTCCATCTCACTTCTTGGAATAGAAGAGGCGGAGAGAAGGCTTAGCCGTGCGCTTGAAATGATTAAGGAGAAATAATATGGCAGAAGTAACAATGGATAAGATTATATCACTTTGCAGGAGAAGGGGTTTCATCTTCCAGTCAAGTGAGATATATGGCGGACTCAACGGAGCTTACGATTATGGTCCGATGGGAGTAGAGCTGAAGAACAACATCAGGGATTTCTGGTGGAAGGAGATGACTCAGATGCATGATAACATCGTAGGACTTGATGCCTCGATTCTCATGCATCCTAGGGTATGGGAAGCCTCTGGACATGTTTCAAACTTCACAGACCCGATGGTTGACTGCAAGTGCTGTAAGAGCCGTTTCAGGGCAGATCAGATCGATTTGACGAAGCCATGCCCTGTATGTGGTAACAAGGACAGCTTTACAGAGCCTAGGAATTTCAATCTCATGTTCCAGACTCACATCGGAGCTAATGCGGATAGTGCATCCGTTGTCTACCTCCGACCGGAGACGGCACAGGGAATATATGTCGATTTCAAGAACGTTCTTCAGTCAAGCAGGGTAAAAATTCCTTTTGGAATCGCACAGATCGGTAAGAGCTTCAGAAATGAGATTACGACGAAGAATTTCATATTCCGCTCCTGTGAGTTTGAGCAGATGGAGATGCAGTTCTTCTGCAAGCCAGGGACTGAGGATGAGTGGTTCCCGTACTGGAGAGAGGAGAGGATGAAGTTCTATAAGAAGATGGGCATCCATCCAGAGCACTTAAGATGGCATCAGCATGGACCGGATGAACTGGCATTCTACGCCAAGGACGCATATGACATACAGTTCTTGTTCCCGATGGGATGGCAGGAGCTTGAGGGTGTTCATTCAAGAACGGATTATGATCTTACCCAGCATCAGAAATTCAGTGGAAAAGATCTTACCTATCTCGATCCTGATACAAACGAGAGGTATATCCCATATGTAGTTGAGACCTCCGCAGGTCTTACAAGAAACGTACTCATGGTGTTAAGTGATGCATATGATGAGGAGCAGACGCCTGAGGGGGATGTTAGAACGGTTCTTCACTTCCATCCTGCGATCGCACCTGTGAAGGTTGCAGTTCTTCCTCTGGTGAAGAAGGATGGGCTTGCTGAGTATGCACAGAAGCTTGAGCATGGCCTGAGAGCCGATTTCAAGACCTTCTATGACCAGAGCGGAGCTGTTGGAAGAAGATACCGCCGCCAGGATGAGATTGGTACTCCATATTGTATTACCGTTGACTACCAGAGTCTTGAGGATAACAGTGTGACAATTCGTTTCCGTGATTCAATGAAGCAGGAGAGGATCAGCGTGGATCAGATTACTTCCTTTATTCATGATGCTGACAAGGCATACGAAAGGGTATAAGAGATGAATAAGGGTTTGAAAGTTCTATATGACAGGGGCTTTGTGAAGGATTGCACCGCTCTTGATGCTCTCTCTGATCTGATGGATAAGCAGTCAGTTACTTTCTATTGTGGAGTTGATCCAACAGGAAGAAGCCTTCATGTCGGTCACATCGTGCCGTTTTTCGCAATGCACCATCTGCAGGAGGCAGGGCATAACCCGATTGCTCTCGTAGGTGGTGGTACGGGACTTATCGGAGATCCCTCGGGAAAGACGGAGATGCGGAAAATCCTCTCTGTTGAGGAGATCAATTCCAACGTAGAGGCGATTAAGAAGCAGCTGTCCATGGTCGTCGATTTCTCAGAAACTCCGAAAGAGGGGCATGGAAAGGCGAGAATGATGAATAATGCCGACTGGCTTGTTGATCTTAATTACATCCAGTTCCTCCGTGATATCGGTAAGTATTTCTCTGTAAACAGGATGCTTACATTCGAGGGTGTCAAGCAGCGTCTTGAGAGGGGCCTGTCGTTTATTGAGTTCAACTATCAGCTACTGCAGTCATATGATTTCTACATGCTGAATAAGCTCACTGGTTGCCGCCTTCAGATTGGCGGTGCGGATCAGTGGGGAAACATAGTCGCAGGAATCGATTTGATTCAGAGAATGGAAGGCCCTGAATGCTTCGGTCTGACTTTCAACCTCATCATGAGGGCAGATGGAAAGAAGATGGGAAAGAGTGAGAAGGGCGCTGTGTTCCTTGATCCTGAGCTTTACAGTCCGTACGACTTCTTCCAGTACTGGAGGAATGTCGCTGATGCCGATGTTGATAAGTTCATGAAGATCTTCACGTTCATGAGCCTTGATGAGATCGCCGAGTACTCGGATCCTAAGCGCAACATCAATGAGGCGAAGGAGAAGCTTGCCTATGAGGTTACGAGAATCATCCATGGCGAGGAGGAGGCGGATAAGGCGTTAGCCGCTGCCAAGGCGCTCTTCTATGGTGGTGCTGATAAGGCATCGGTTCCAGCTAAGGAAGTTAAGAAGGAAGAGTGGCCAAAAGAGGGCATGGGTGTGCTTACAATGTTCACTCTCTCAGGAATAACGGCTTCAAACGGAGAGGCAAGGCGCATTGTCACTCAGGGGGGAGCAGAGATCAACGGAGTGAAAATCACGGATCCGAAGAAGACCTTTAGAGTAGATGATGCCGATGAGGACGGTTCATTCCTTCTCAAGAGCGGAAAGAAGAGATATGCGAAAATCGTATTGATTTAATAGAGAGCGGCCCTTAACCGGGCCGTTTCTGTTTGCCTGATATTCTTTCTTCCATTATTCTGCTAGACTTTGGATATGAATGATAAGGATCTTGAGAATAAGATAAAGATGGAGATGGATAGCCAGATTGAGAAGTTCGGCTCGTCAAGGCCGGCAGATCTGCTTATCGCACTCGGATATCTGGATGAGGGGGCTTTTTCCGATTGGAAGAAGGGAAGGCTCTCATATCTGGAAAAGGCGCTTAAACTGGGGCCTCAGAAGGTTCTGCGCCTGATGGCGGTAATGAGCGCGCATGCGAAGAAGGAAGGGTATAAGCCTAAGGCGATAGATTATTCTCTCGATGGAAAGAAGAGCCTTAGATTCTCCAGAACGGGTAATGAGGTAATAGAAGGGCAGTTCGCAACTGAGTATGTGGATAAATACTGGAGAGCGGATTAGCTCTTCTTCATCACATAGTTTCTTAGCTTTTCACCCCTTATTTTCACATCCTGTGCTTTTTCAACCGAAAATCCCATTTTCTCAAAGAATGGACGTGCTGTGATTGAGGCGTGGGTCTCCATCTGGGAATAAGCATGTCTCTCTTCTATCTCTTTTAACAGGGCGGTGGCTATTCCTTTTCTCTGATAATCCTTATGTACGAAGAGATGATCAAGATAGCCATTTTCATCGATATCGGCAAAACCGACTATCTGATTATCCTCTACTGCGACATAAGTGTTGTTATTTCTTAATGCGTTTTTTAGATGGGCATGATCATTATTCTCTGGGGCCCATGCATCGAGCTGCCTCTCATTATAATGTGAGGCATTCACACTATGTACCGAATTGTGGAACAGCTGGCATATCTCGCTTAAATCCGTCTCATGATATCTTCTGATTTCCATAGGAAAAGCATAATCTTTTTTCTTCTTTTGCAACAGATGGCAACATTTTTCAATATTTAATTTGCGTATTTTCAATAGTAGACCTATAATTTTTTATAGGCTAAGGATGGAAGATGTTTCTCCATTCCTGAAAACAAAGGAGGATCTATGAAGGATTTTTTCGGTTTAAAAGAGAAGAATACCACCGTTAGAACCGAGATTGTCGCTGGTCTTACGACATTCTTCACGATGGCGTATATCATATTCGTAAATCCGGGTATGTTAAGCGCTACTGGGATGAGTTTTGAGGGTGTATTCGTTGCAACCTGTCTTTCCGCAGCCGTCGGAACACTCATCATGGCACTCTTTGCAAACGTACCTTATGCGGTCGCTCCAGGAATGGGGCTCAATGCGCTTTTTGCTTATACGGTATGTCTTGCAGGGGGATTCTCATGGAAACAGGCACTTTCGATGGTATTCATCTGCGGTCTTATAAACATCGTAATCACTGTTACGAAACTCAGGAAGGCGATAGTAAAATCCATTCCAGAGAGCCTGCAGAACGCAATCGGAGGAGCAATAGGTCTTTTCATCGCATATCTCGGGCTGAATAATGCAGGACTCATATCCTTTACATTAACAGCTACTGAGACGGGGTCTCTCACTCTTAACTCTGGAGTAACACCGGGCATGATGGCGTTCAGCAATCCATCTCTCGTACTTGCAGTAATAGGATTGTTGATTATCGTCATATTGATGGTGTTGAAAGTAAAAGGTGCGATTCTCATCGGAATAGTCGCAACGACGATTATCGGAATTCCAATGGGTGTTACACTGATGCCAGAGTCGATCATGTCGGATTCCGGCACATGGGAGGGCTTTAAAGAGGTATCATTCGCATTCTTTGGTGGTGATGGATTCGTCTCTCTCTTTACCGATCCTGCAAAGATACCATTTGTAATCGTAACTATTTTCTCAATGTGTCTCTCTGATACGTTCGACTCAATCGGTACCTTTATCGGAACTGGTAGAAAGAGTGGAATATTCGATGCAGAGGATGAGAAGGCACTCGAAGGATCTGGCTTTAAGAGCCGCCTCGACAAGGCACTGGTAGCAGACAGCTTCGCAACAAGCATCGGAGCTCTCTTTGGAACGAGTAACGCTACGACATACGTAGAAAGTTCGGCAGGTATCGCAGCCGGCGGTAGAACTGGACTGACAAGCCTTACAACCGCAATCATGTTCCTTATCTGTCTTCCATTTGCTGGTCTTATCGGCATGGTTCCTTCTGCGGCAACATCTCCGGCCCTGATCGTAGTTGGTGTTCTCATGGTAGAGCCTTTTGCAAAGATCAACTGGTCGGATCTCAACGATGCGGTTCCTGCGTTCTTCACTGTCGCGGTAATGAGTTTTACATATGGAATCACGAACGGTATCGCAGCTGGATTCATCATGTACTGTATCACAAAGATCTGTACGAAGAAGGCGAAGGAGATTCATCCTATCATCGCAGCGGCATCCATACTGTTCATAATTGATTTCATTTTGAAGGCAGTCGGTTGATAGATATTTTTCTCTAAGGATTGGGCATGGGGAATATCCTCATGCCTTTTTTGTTTATAGTGTGCTATCATGATCGTATGATAAACGTAGGAAATGATTGGCAGGATCTTTTTGATATAGAACAGCAAAAGCCTTATTATCTGAATCTTAGAAAGTTTCTGAAGCACGAATATTCCACGAAGAGGATATATCCCCCGATGGATGAGATTTTCAATGCCTTCGTCCTGACTCCTTTCAACTCTGTTAAAGTCGTTATAGTAGGGCAGGATCCCTATCATGAAGAAGGGCAGGCAATGGGTTTGTCGTTTTCGGTGCGAGAGGGTACTCAGGAGCCGCCTTCACTTATGAACATACATCAGGAGCTTATCAGTGAAGGTTTTGACGGCCCTTGGTCCTCAGATCTCTCAAGATGGGCAAGACAGGGGGTACTGCTTTTAAACAGCACTCTTACCGTAGAGGCGCACAGGGCAGCCTCCCATTCCGGTCACGGCTGGGAGACTTTTACCGATAATGCTATATCAGCACTGGGGAAGGATGAGAGGCCGAAAGTATTCCTTCTCTGGGGCAGTTATGCCAGGGGAAAGAAAGCACTTATCGAGAATAAAAAACATCTGATACTCGAGTCCGCTCATCCAAGCCCGCTAAGCGCCTATAGAGGATTTTTCGGTAATAACCATTTCAGACGGTGTAATGATTTCCTCGTAGAAAACGGAATGGAGCCGATAGAGTGGTAGCTACTACTTCTCTTTCAGTTCCCTCTTCCTGATTTTCCCGCTTATCGTCTTTGGCAGTTCATTGGTGAATTCGATATACCTAATCCACTTGTATTGGGCAAGCTGGCTGTTAGCATACTCTTTTATCTCCTTTTCCAGCTCTGCAGACGGTTCATAGTTATGGGAGAGTACTATGAATGCCTTGATCGCCTGACCTCTTAGGGCATCCGGTATTCCCACTACGCTGCACTCAAGTACCGCCTCATGTTTTATCAGGATGTTCTCAATCTCGAACGGCCCGATTCTGAATCCACCGCTTTTGATGATGTCATCAAATCTGCCGTGGAACCAGAAGTACCCGTCCTCGTCCTTCCATGCGGAGTCCCCCGTATGATAGACCCCGCCTTGCCACGCTTTTTCGTATAGCTTCTCGTCGTTAAGATAAGATGAGAAAACTCCGATAGGTCTTTTCCCTTTCTCAGGAACTATGACGATTTCTCCGATTTCTCCTGGGGCAACCTCATTGCCGGCCTTATCGATAAGGCGAAGGTCATATAGCGGGCTTTTGACACCCATCGAGCCTTCCTTGTTCTTTATTCCCTTATAGTTCGCGCTTAGCAGCGTCGTCTCCGTCTGTCCGTAGCCTTCATTCAGATAGAGTCCCGTCTTCTCATAGAATTTCTTGAAAATCTCGGGATTCAGATACTCTCCTGCTGTTGCGGCACTCCTGAGGCTTGGCATCTGAGGTGCTCCTTTTTTTACCAGGTATCTATATACCGTCGGAGGAGCGCAGAACGAGGTTACCTTATATTTATTTATGACCTGTGTGAGCATCTTAGGGTCAAAGTTGTCGAAGTCATAGACCATTACCGCAGAGCCGATGAGCCACTGTCCGTACATCTTTCCCCAGCTGGCTTTTGCCCATCCGGTCTCTGCGACTGTGAAGTGCAGTCCGTCATCTTCTGCTCTCTGCCAGTACTTTGCCGTTACGATGTGTGCAAGAGGGTAGCTATGGTCATGTATCACACCCTTAGGGTATCCTGTGGTACCTGATGTGAAATACATCATCATGCTATCATGCACGTCAGTATCGATTCTCTCTAGGGTGGATGGGTATTCATCTTTCAGCTTCGAGAGGTTTAAGTAGCCATCAACATCCTCCCTTATGCTCATCAGTATTGCTTCCTTTCCCGCCACGCTAAGAGCATTTTTAATGCGTGATGGGACACCGTTCTCATGCGTTGTTATCACAGCTTTGATTTTTGCAGTTTCAAAACGGTACTTGAAGTCGTCAACTCTCAGCATATGCGTAACAGGAACCATCACCGCACCGAGTTTATGTAGGGCGGTGGAGATGAACCAGTACTCATAGTGTTTTTTCAGGCAGAGCATGACGAAATCGCCCTTTTTAATGCCGAGAGCAGAGAATGCGTTCGCATACCGGTTTGACTCCCTCATCACATCTGAGAAAGTAAATGTCCTCTCATCCCCATTAGCATTGCACCAGACGATCGCCCTCTTGGTAGGATTTTCTTTTGCAATCTCATCAACTACGTCATATGCGAAGTTGAAATTATCCTCATAATGTATATCTATCTTCCTCAGTGCACCGTTTTCATCCTCCATGCACGTACAGAATCTTTCATATATGCTCATTCATCATCTCCTAAAACGCTCTGAAGCGTCTGTACCTGTTTTCCTTATAGTCCCGATCTTCCTTTATGCTGAGAATCTCTTTTTCAATTTCTGATGCAAGTCTGTTGAAGAACTCCTCTGTGCCAAGAGCATTCTCATCGATTATTCTTTCTATCAGGCCAAAGGAGAGGGCATCCTCGGCTGTGAGTTTGAGGCATTCTGCAGCCTCTTTTGCCTTCTTGCTGTCCTTGAATAGTATGCTTGCACACCCTTCTGGAGAAATTACAGAATAGACTGCGTTCTCAAGCATCCATACCCTGTCTGCAACTGCGAGAGCAAGGGCTCCGCCGCTTCCTCCTTCACCTATGAGCACTGATAGGATGGGAACATTCAAATCCATCATCTCCATCAGGTTTACTGCAATCGCCTCTCCCTCTCCTCTCTCTTCCGCCTCGATACCGCAGAAGGCACCAGATGTATCTACGAAGGTGATGACAGGGCGGCCGAACTTCTCCGCCTGCTTCATCAATCTCAGGGCTTTTCTATACCCCTCTGGGCTTGCAGATCCGAAGTTACGCATCGTACGCTCTGCAGCCGTTCGTCCCTTTTCGATTGCAATTACTGTAACAGGCATGCCGTTAAGGCTTGCAATGCCTGATACTATTGCACCATCGTCTTTTGCCCTCCTGTCCCCATGGAATTCGATAAAAGATGAGAATATGTTGTTTATATAGGCCAGAGCCGTCGGACGATCCGATGAGCGGGCCGTTCTTACTTTTTCATATGCGTTCATTTTTGTCCTCGAAATAAAAGGGGAGGCTTAATGCTCCTTATTAATTCCATGAAGGATTAAAATCTCTTTTAACGTGTATTTTAAATCCTTCCTATGCACGATCTTATCTATAAAGCCGCATTTAAGGAGGAATTCTGCTTTCTGAAATCCTCTTGGCAGTTCCTTCTTTGTCGTCTGTTCAATCACTCGCTTTCCTGCAAAGCCGATAAGAGCACCAGGTTCGGAGAGTATGATATCTGCCTCCATGGCAAAACTCGCAGTAACCCCTCCCGTAGTGGGATCGGTAAGTACGACAATGTATAATAGTCCTGCATTGCTGTGCCTCTTTACCGCTCCACTGACCTTGGCCATCTGCATGAGCGATATTAACCCCTCCTGCATTCTCGCACCACCGGATGCAGTGAATCCAATTACTGGAAGCCTGTTGCTCAGTGCGAATTCGAAAAGTCTTGTAATCTTCTCTCCTGCCACGTGCCCCATGCTTCCCATCATGAAAAGGCTCTCCATGAAGAATACGGCGACTCTCATACCATCAATCATGGCTGTGCCTGTAATCACAGACTCATCCTCCGAGCTTAATGCTCTGGCTTTCTCGAGTTTCTCTTTGTAGCCTGGAAATGACAGTACATCCTCACTCTTTTCTTCTTGGAACATCTCGCTAAAGTCAGAGAAGAAAAGGAATGCCCTCTCTCTTGCCTTTAAGCGGAAATGATGACCGCATGTGCAGGTCTTGAACGGCAGGATGTCATCTTTCTTCTCCGTTCTATGGCAGTTGGGGCAGACTATTTCGTCCTCGGGGGAGGGGATGTTGTCTATGCCTTCCTTCTCAAGCTCATTTTCTGGTTTGAAGTTGAAATTAATCATTTATCCTCTCCATGCTCATCGTGTCATATGTTCCAGAGATGAAATCTGGATTTTTCAGAATCATGAGCTGCTGCTCTATATTGGTTTTGACGCCAACGATTTGGAGTTCGCAAAGGTATGCCCTCATCTTCCTGATTGCCTCGTCCCTCGTCTGGGCGTATACGATGAGCTTGCCCAGCAGTGAATCATAATATGGGGAGACTAATGCACCTTTCTCAATGTAGGTGTCGAAACGAACAAACGGTCCTCCCGGGATGTGAAGTTCTTCAATCTCTCCGGTGCTAAGAGCGTTTATTCTGCATTCGATGGCGGCTCCCTTCGTTCTGACATCCTTAGTGGTGAATGATAGTGGAATACCGGCTGCTATTCTTATCTGCCATTTCACGATATCTATGGAAGAGAGAATCTCGCTTACTGGATGTTCCACCTGAAGGCGTACGTTCATCTCCATGAAATAGAATTTCCTGTCACTGGAGAAGAGAAATTCCATTGTTCCCGCATTCCTGTATCCCATCTTGATGGCAGCCTTTCTTGTCTTCTCCATCAAAAGCGCTCTTTCTTCCTCACTTACTTTAGCACTTGGACTCTCTTCTATGAGCTTCTGATGGTTTCTTTGCATCGAGCAGTCCCTCTCTGCGAAGCTTACGGCATTGCCGAACTCATCTGCGAGTATTTGCACTTCGATGTGGCTTGCACTGGCTATGTACTTTTCAAGATAGAGCGCACCGTCGGAGAAGCTCTGCTCTGCCTCGTTCCTTGCAATAGGGTAGGCCTTCTCCATCTGATCATCATCCTCTACAAGACGGATTCCTCTTCCCCCTCCGCCACTGCGTGCTTTGAGCATCACGGGATAGCCGATCTCCTTTGCCCTCTCTTTTGCCTCTTCAAGGGATGAGAGTATAGATGTCCCTGGAATCGTATCAAGTCCGGCATCCTTAGCTATCTCCTTCATCCTTGTCTTGTCGCTTAGCTTTCTCATCAGAGCAGAACCCGGTCCGATGAATGCAATCCCGTTCTCCTCACATAGCGATGCGAAATCCTCATTCTCAGAGAGAAAACCATAACCTGGATGAATGGCTTTTGCTCCGGTAAGGAGTGCAGCGCTTATGATTCTGTCTGCTCTGAGATAACTATCGGAGGCATCCTCGGAGCCGATGCAGATGCTTTCATCCGCCAGATAACGATGTAATGAATTCTTATCCGCATTTGAGTAGACTGCGACACTCTTTATCCCCATCTCGCTTAAGGCTCTGATGATTCTTATCGCAATCTCCCCGCGGTTTGCAATCAGGATTTTTGAGAACATAACGCGCTCTTATCTGCTAAGGCGAAAGAATATTCCGCCTTGATCTTCAATTCTTCACCTACATAACCTTCGCCTTCTGCGAAATAGAAAATACCTTTGCTTCTGACGATTCTGCATTTTGTTTCAAATCTGTCTCCAGGTAGAACTGGACTTTTGAATCTGACCTTGTCCAGTCCTGTATAAAGGCATACTTTTCCTTCCTGCATCTTATCCTTTAATAGGATTGCTGTGCTCTGTGCGAGTATTTCACACAGTATTACTCCCGGTACGATTGGAAAGCCTGGGAAATGCCCATCGAGGAAGAATTCATCTCCTTTTACCGTATAAATTCCATGTGCGTATTCATCTTCCCTATAAGCCTCATCAAGAAGGAGCATGCTGCGTCTATGAGGAAGTATCTCCATAAGTTCGTTCCCCTTCATTTAATCCTCCTGTATCTGAATAGGGGAGTGCCGAATTCAACAGCCTCTCCGTTTCTTACAAGAACCTGTTCTATGATTCCATCCTCTTCTGCTTTGATCTCGTTCATCAGCTTCATTGCCTCAATGATACAGATGGTGTCCCCCTTCCTGATTTGAGAGCCGACTGTGACATAATCATCCTTGTCCTCTGCACTTGATGAGTAGAATAGGCCTACCATCGGTGATTTTATCTCGAGTGTTGCGGAATCTTCAGCTTCACTAACATTGTCAGTTCTTTCTTCGCTATATTCCTCATGCGTGGTGCAAAGATTGCCTAGGCCCAGGTTTCTTTCCATGCGAAAGGTCTTAGGACCATCTGAGACCTCGAATGCTGTAAGTTTCAGCTCTTTCATCAGCTGGCCGTACTTTCTGAGTTCGTTCAATTCCATCATATCCTCCTGAATGCAAGACATCCGTTGTGCCCACCGAATCCCAGTGAGTTGGAAAGAGATAGTGTTATATCCCTCTTAACTGCTTTTAAAGGGGCATAGTCGAGGTCGCACTCCTCATCATGCTCAAGCAGGTTGATTGTCGGAGGGATTATTCCGCTCTCAAGGACTTTTATGGAGACTATCGCCTCCAAGGCACCTGCTGCCCCGAGCATATGTCCAGTCATGCTCTTCGTTGAGCTTATGATCGCCTTTTTCGCCTCTTCTTCTCCGAGTGCGTGCTTGATTGCAAGTGTCTCAGTCTTATCGTTTAACGGGGTACCTGTACCATGTGCGTTGATATATACGCTGTCTTCTTTGTCGTAATTGGCCTCGCTGAGTGCCTGGCTCATTGCTCTTCTTGCCCCCTCGGCATCAGATCTTGGAGCAGTTATATGGTATGCATCGCATGTCGAACCGTATCCTACGAGCTCCGCATAGATTTTTGCATTCCTCTTTTTCGCATGTTCATACTCTTCAAGTATCAGGGCAGCACCTCCCTCCGCGATGACGAAGCCGCTCCTTCTTCTATCAAAAGGAAGGCTTGCTGAGTTTCTGTCGTCCGCTGTTGAGAGTGCCTGCATGTTTATGAATCCTGCAACACCGCATTCGCATATCGCTGCCTCGCTTCCCCCTGTGATTACTGCATCCGCATAACCATGCCTGATAAGGCGCATGGCCTCTCCGATTGCGTTTGTTCCTGAGGCGCATGCGGTAACGGCGGGCATCGACGGCCCCTGGGCGTTGTATCTGATTGAGATCATGCCTGATGCCATGTTTGCAATCATCATGGGAACAAAGAAAGGAGAAACCCTGGTAGGACCTCTTTTTATCAGGGTGTTGTGCTCTTTTACGAAAGTCGCCATTCCTCCTATTCCCGTTCCGAAATATACCGCAAGACGTTCAGGATCCACGTTTCCAATGATGCCGCTCATCCCCACTGCCTCGCTTGCCGCGGCTATTGCGAACTGGGCATATCTGTCGCTTTTAAGGACATCGGACTTATCCATGTAGTCACGTGGATTGAAGTCTTTTACCTCTCCATCAAGCTTGGCTTTGAAATCAGAAGTATCGAAGAGGGTGATCTTGTCGATCCCGTTGACCCCGTCAACCAGGTTCTTCCAGTTCTCTTCAACTCCTTTTCCAACAGGGCTTATGGCACCCATACCGGTAACTACGACTCTTCTATAATTCTCCATCTTTGCTCTCTCCTTTACATTGCGATTCCGCCATCGACTTTGAGAACCTCTCCAGTGATGTAAGAGGATGAGGCAAGGAATGCTACCGCTTCTGCCACCTCTTCTGCCTCTCCGAATCTCTTGAGAGGAATCATCTGGATGAGGGGATTATCCTCTCCGATGTTCTCAGTCATATCCGTCCTGATGAACCCTGGTGCTACTGCGTTAACCGTGATATTCTTTACGCTAAGCTCCTTAGCTGCGGATTTTGTCAATCCGATTATGCCGGCTTTCGAAGCGGAGTAGTTCGCCTGTCCCGGGTTCCCGATAATGGCGGACACTGATGATATGTTTACGATCCTTCCACCTTTTTCCCTTATCATGATGGGGCAGACGTGGCGGATCATGTTGAATGTCCCTTTTAAATTGGTATCGATTACACTGTCAAAAGACTGTTCGCTCATCATGGCGATGAGTCCGTCTTTTACGATTCCCGCATTGTTTACAAGAATGTCGATACGGGAAAAATCCTCTTTTATCTTTTTTACAAGTTCTTTCGTCTCATCGTATGATGATACGTCTGCCTTGTACGCTATGGCTTTTACCCCATAGTTTTCAATTATTGATCTTACCGTCTCCTCAGCCTTTGCACTGTTGCCGTGATAGACTACGGCAACATCGGAGCCAAGGGAGGCAAGCTTTACCGCTACGGCTCTTCCAATACCCCTGGATGAGCCTGTTACCACGCTGACTTTTGCTTTTAGCATGAAAGAGCCTCCTTAAGCTTTTCAAGTTCATCCACGCTACCTGTTGAATAGATTCTTACATCCTTTTTTATTTTCCTTATTATCGAGGAGAGTGTCGTTCCCGGTCCTATCTCGATAAAGGTATCAACCCCGTTTTTCAACATATCCATCACACTCTTCTGCCATAGCACCGGGCTCTTGATCTGAAAGGCCAGGATATCCTTCACGCTCGTTTGGTATGGCATGCCGAGATAGTTCGAGTATGTTGGTATTGTCGGTAGGGATACGACCCTCGAGTCAAGGAAGGATGCGAATTTCTCAGAGGCATCATTCATGAAAGGTGAATGGAATGCTCCCTTCACGCTGAGGCGAATACATCTTCCGCCATTTTCCTTCACATCCTCTTCAAAGCTCTTTATCTCGCTTTCAAGACCCGAGCATACGATTTGGCCCGGACAGTTGAAATTTACGGGAAAGACATAATCGTACTTCTCCGCAATCTGGCTTACCTGGTCTTCGCTGAGTCGTATGACTGCAGTCATTATAGCATCGTATTTCTCTGCATCCTCCTGCATGAATTCAGCTCTTTTTGAGACGATGTTCATTCCGCTTTCCATGCTGAATGAACCAGCATAGGAAAGTGCTGCAATCTCACCAAGGGAGAAACCTGCGGCTACATCAGCCCTTATCCCCATCTCGGCCAAAATGGCTGATATTGCACTCTCTATTGCATATAGAGCAGGCTGTGTGTTTATGGTCTTCATAAGCTCATCGTCTGTAGAATCATAGATTGAGGCTATAAGGCCGTGATGAACTTTCTCAAGGTGCTCAAGTGTTGTCTTGAAAGTAGGGTAGCTTTCGAATAAATCCTTGCACATTCCTACTTTCTGGTCTCCCTGTCCTGAGAAAACAAAGGCTATTTTACCCATTTTAAAGCTCCTTTCAGCACCTCTTCACAGCCATTCATAACATCTATGATGATCTCTGAGGCACTCTCTTCTTTTTTCACGACTGCTGCGACCTGGCCGGAGAGGAAACATCCGTTCTCAAGATCTCCGTCCTTTACAGCCTTGCTTAGTGCTCCGACTCCGAGTTTCTCAAGTTCCTCATCACTCATTCCACCGTACTCGGCCTCCTGATATCTTCTTGCGAAATTAGTCCTGAGGCTTCTTACCGGATGTCCAAGTCTTTTTCCCGTAACCATGGTGCATAGGTCGTTTGCCTTGATGATCTTCTCCTTGTACACAGGGGATATGTTGCACTCCTTTGCACTTAGGAACCTCGTTCCCATCTGTATGCCTACCGCTCCTAAGAGAAAGGCAGCTGCGGCAGCTCTTCCCTCGGCAATTCCACCTGCGGCGATTACCGGAAGATCGGTTGCATCCACTATCTGAGGTACGAGTACCATCGTCGTAAGCTCTCCGACATGGCCTCCACTTTCCCCACCTTCTGCGATCAGCGCATCGGCTCCGACTCTTTTCATCAGTTTCGCCATCGCAACGGAGGCAACGACTGGAATTACCGTGATGCCTGCGTCTTTCCAGGCTTTCATGTATTTGCTGGGGTTTCCTGCCCCTGTGGTCACAACCTTGACACCCTCTTTAACGACAAGATCTGCAATCTCATCGGCATAGGGACTCATGAGCATGATATTGACCCCGAAAGGCCTATCAGTAAGGCTCTTTGCCTTGATAATCTCATCTCTCACATAGTCCTTAGGAGCGTTTCCTGCTGCGATAATACCAAGCCCTCCGGCATTGGATACCGCAGAAGCAAGACATCCGTCCGCAATCCAGGCCATTCCACCTTGGAAGAGTGGATATTTGATTCCAAGCATTTTCGTTATCGGAGTTTCAATCATGGCATTCCCTTAAAGTGCTGCGATGAAGTCTACGAGATCTTTAACGGTCTCAAGCTTCCTGTCAACTTCAATCGTCACGTCAAGCTTGTCTTCAAGATTCATCAGCAGTTCCACTGTATCGAGGCTGTCGATTCCTAGTTCGCGGAATGTGCTCTCCATCTTGATGTCATCTTCATTTGCATCCGTGCGCTCAATAACGGTCTCCTTAATAGCGTCAAAAATTGTTTTTTCGTCCATTTTAATTTCTCCTATAAAGCTTTGATATTTTAATATTGACATATTTTCAAAAACTGTCAATATGTCAACTACTGTATTATACAGAAATTACACCATTACTTTCTCTCTGAGCAAGTAGATATAATTTACTATGGGTGATTGGGTGGGGAATGAATTTGCTACTTTTTGACAGGAAAGAACTTACTGGGATTAAACATTTTTTGAAAACCTTTTAAAAACTTTCTCATTTACTGCATTGCTTATGCTATACTAGGGCAATGAAAGCAGAAAATGATGTGGATTTCTCCATAGGTGCTGCTGGTGCACTCTCCCTTAAGCAGGCTAATCTGAGAGCGGTTCTAAGGGAGATCTATCACAGAAAGAGCGCTACGAAACTTGAGTTGGCACAGAGCCTCGGCATGAGTATCCCCACGGTTACCACATGCCTTAATACTTTTATTTCTGAGGGGCTTGTAGTCACTTCGAAGACCGCCGTGTACACCGGGGGAAGAAAAGCCAAAGTATATGATTTCAATGCGCTATCACGCATCTCGATAGGGGTGAAACTTCTTAAGGAAGGCGCATCCGCCGTTGCCATAGATCTTTATGGTAACGTGCTGGAGGAGTCCTATTTTGATCATGTTTTCGAAGATATTGATGAATACTACATGGCGTTTGGTAAATGGGTGAATGCCTTTTCTTCCGCCTTACCATACACTGAGGATGAAATACTGGGGGTATGCATAGCGCTGCAGGGCTTGGTCTCTTCGGACGGGGAGTACGTACATTATACTGAGATATTGAAAAGTCCAGGGATAAGACGCAAGACGTTTCAGGATCATATTTCCCTTAAGGTCTCACTGATGCATGATCTCGATGCCGCTGCTTATTACGAGATGCTCACGAGAGAGGACATAGGTAATGCCATTTATATGATTCTGAATAAGAATTTCGGGGGTGTGATGATCTATCAGAGGAGTATCCGGCAGCTTCTTAATGTATCAAGTGGGACTCTTGAGCACATCTCCATCGACCCAGATGGCCCGCTCTGTTATTGTGGTAACAGGGGCTGTGTGGAGACATTCTGCTCCGTAGACCGCCTTGAAGAGATGATCGCCCCTTTGAGCCTTGTTGAATTCTTTTCAAAAGTTCACTCCAAATCGGCCCATGAGTGTGAGATCTGGGGCTCTTACCTGGACCATCTTGCTCTTGCGATAAACAATGTCAGGATGGTTATTAATCTTGATGTTCTTATCGGAGGATATCTTGTACAGTTCATCGATGATGATGATATCCTCGAGCTGAAAAGGCGCATAGATAAAGCCTACCCGTTCAATAGGATAGGCTCTGTGGTGCTGAAAGTAAGCAAGCACACGGATGAGGCGATCAAACTGGGTGCCGCGATGAGCCTTGTAGAAAAGGCCATAAAAGAATATTAACACTCCAGGTCGATCAGTACCTTCATCGATGTCTCCCTGTTGGCATCTATGAACTCATATGCCTTAAGATAATCCTTGAAAGGAAATACGTTGCTCTGAAGAGCCTCCAGGTTTATCTTCTTATCGTTTACGAGCTCTATTGCCTTGAGGTAATCCTCATGGCGGTACATCATCGTTGTATTGAGATCAAGCTCATGGTCATTCAATACCGCCAGGTCAACATTCGCCATGCCCGCATATACCGCGACAAGGATTATCGTGCTTCCCTTCCTGGCAGATCTGATTGCGCTGTTCATTGTGATGTCATTCCCGGCACAGTCGTAGATCACATCCGCTTTGTCAGGGCCGAAACAGTCGATGAGTGCGTCATTATAGTCCATGTTCTTGGTATTATATACGTGTTCTATGCCTGTCTTTTTCCCAAGGGTTAGGCGATAGTCGCTTATATCGGAGAGCATGACGTTTGCTCCAAGTGCTTTTGCAGTCTGAGCTACAAGATTTCCAATGGGACCTGCTCCAATGACAGAGATATTAAGTCCATTTACATCGCCGACCCTGGATATAGCATGCACGGCTACGGCAAGAGGCTCTATCATGGCACCTTTCTTGTAATCCATGTCATCGGGAAGCTTAGTGACATTGATTTCCGGTGCCTTGAAATACTCAGATGCCGCTCCTGTCGTCTGGAAACCCATGACCTTTAAGGATTCGCATAGATTGTATTTACCATTCCTGCACGGGTAGCATTTTCCGCATCTTACCTGCGGTTCTATAGTCACCTTGTCTCCGGGCTTTACGGATTTTACGTTTTTACCTACCTCTACGACCTCTCCAGATACCTCGTGTCCCTGCGTTACCGGATATTTCGTAAACGGGTGCAATCCATGGTATACATGGATATCGCTTCCGCAGATACCTATCATCTTTATCTTTATAAGAACGTCATCATCTCCAACAGTGGGGATATCGACTTGCTTGAAGACAATCTCCTTTGGATTAGTCATAACCTGTTGTATCATTTTGGCCATTTGATACCTCCCTTTTTCATTAACTTTATCATTGAATTTTTGTGATGTAAAGAAAACTGAGGATACTTTTTAAAATCATTTTAAAAAGTGCAGATCCCACTCTTTTCCTCGTTTTTAAAGATGTACTTCCTTCTCATTTCCTTTCTCTTCTTGACGAGGAAGTGCAAATTATTATGAAATACTTTCAAAGATGTTTTCTTATTATAGAGGTATTAGCAGATGAAAGAGATTCCTGAGCTGTTCGGCAGCATGGTTTTTAATGATCACGTCATGAGGCAGATGCTTCCAAAGACCGTTTATAAGTCCTTAAAAAGGACCATGCAGGAAGGCACTGCGCTGGAAAGTGATGTCGCGGATGTTGTCGCAGCATGTATGAAGGACTGGGCCGTCAGCAAGGGAGCTACGCATTTTTCACACTGGTTCCAGCCTATGACGGGGGTTACTGCCGAAAAGCATGATTCCTTCATCAGCCCCGATGGAAACGGCAATGTTCTGATGGATTTCTCTGGAAAGGAGCTGGTAAAAGGTGAGCCTGATGCCTCAAGCTTCCCCTCTGGCGGGCTTAGGGCCACATTCGAGGCTAGGGGATATACCGCATGGGATCCTACGAGCTATGCCTTCATCAAGGATGATACCCTCTTCATTCCTACCGCATTCTGTTCGTATACGGGGCAGATTCTTGATAAGAAGACCCCGCTTTTAAGAAGCATGGATTCAGTAAGTGCGGCATCGATAAAAATACT
This sequence comes from uncultured Spirochaetaceae bacterium, assembly GCA_944390015.1. Classification (GTDB taxonomy): domain Bacteria; phylum Spirochaetota; class Spirochaetia; order Sphaerochaetales; family Sphaerochaetaceae; genus Ornithospirochaeta. Next base: position 34,917 of record CALXOL010000015.1, on the reverse strand, counting down.
CTCCCTTTTCGGTAAGAACGTTAAAAGGGTAACAGCTACAGTCGGTCCTGAGCAGGAGTATTTCCTTATTGATATGAAGGATTATTCAAAGCGCCCCGATCTGAAGCTTACGGGAAGAACGCTATTTGGCGCTCCTGCACCGAAAGGACAGGAGAAGGATGATCACTATTTCGGAACGATAAGACCACGTGTCAAAGCCTTCATGGCGGATCTTGATGAGGAGCTCTGGAAACTTGGAATACCTTCTAAGACCGAACACAATGAAGCCGCTCCCTGCCAGCATGAGATGGCTCCTGTTTTCGAGACCGCGAATATCGCAACCGATGCCAATCAGTTAACGATGGAGGTGATGAAACAGGTTGCAGAGAGGCATGGATTCGCATGTCTTCTTCATGAGAAACCATTTGAAGGGGTAAACGGATCTGGAAAACATAATAACTGGTCTCTTGCCACAGATACAGGAGAGAATCTTCTCGATCCGGGAAAGACTCCGAGCGAGAATGCTCAGTTCATTCTTTTCCTTACTGCGATAATCAAAGCCGTAGATGACTACCAGGATCTTTTGAGACTCTCTGTCGCCTCTGCTGGAAACGATCACCGCCTGGGTGCGAATGAGGCACCTCCTGCAATTTTATCCATCTTTGTCGGAGAAGAGCTTGAAGAGGTCATAAACTCAATAATAGAGGAGCGCAACGCAAAAAGCGGAGGAAGGAATAAGATCGACCTGGGAATGGTTTTGCCGAAACTTCCTCAGGATAACAGCGACCGCAACAGGACGAGTCCTTTCGCCTTTACGGGAAATAAGTTCGAATTCCGCATGCTAGGCTCCTCATTCAATATCGCATGCACCAATACGATATTGAATACGGCTGTCGCTGAGAGCCTTACATTGTTCTATGAGGAGCTGTCAAAAGCGTCAGATTTCACAAAGGCGCTCCATGACCTGATAAAAAGAGAGCTTACAGAGCATAAGAGGATCCTCTTTAATGGAAACGGATATAGCAGGGAGTGGGAAGAGGAGGCTCAGAAGAGAGGCCTTTTGAATTATAAGAAAACCCCAGATGCTCTCGTACATTATACGGATGAGAAGAACGTGGCGCTATTTAAGAAGCACGGAATCTATACCAAGGAGGAGCTGAAGAGTAGGGAGGAGGTGCTTATCGATGAGTACCAGAAACAGATTCATATCGAAGCCCTTACAATGATTGAAATGCTTAGAAAGGCTATAATCCCTGCTTCTCTTACATATTCAGATAAGCTTGCCAGTGGTGTAGCCGTTAAGAAAAGCATTGGCATCGAAGATGTCTATGAGATGAGTCTGTGTAAGGAGATCACATCTTGTGTCTCCTCGCTCTTTGAGGTTGTGGAAAAGCTATCATCCGATGTAGATAAAACCCCTGAAGATGTTTATGCTGCGGCCAGATATTCTGCTGACGTGCTCTTGCCTCAGATGGAGGATGCAAGACGAATTGCCGATCATCTGGAGTCCATTGTTGATAAGAAAGAGTGGCCGATGCCCACATATGCGGACATCCTTTTCTATTGCTGATCGCATTCTTTTCTATTGTCCTTGCATTTGATTTGTGATGAAATCAAGGTATGGACAATAAGATTTATATGATATACGGAAGGGATCCTCTTTCTATGACGAGATCCCTTCTTGAAGCCGTAGATGCAGCATCATTAATAGGGGACCGTAGCAGCAGAATAGTCATAAAGCCGAATTTCGTAATAGCGGACAGACCTGAGAACGGTGCAGTCACCCATACGGAGATAACTGTAGCCGTAATTGAATACCTCCATCAAAATGGCTTTGAGGACATTACCGTGGCAGAGGGCTCCTGGGTCGGATCGAGAACTGAGGATGCTTTCCGCCTTCTGGATTACTACGGACTTGCCAAGCGTTACGGCATCAAGCTGGTAGATACTAAAAAAGATCTTTTCAGAAGGGTTGAGAGCCATGGAATCTCAATGGAGATCGCGGAGACTGCGCTCTCAGCTGATTTCATAATAAACCTACCTGTTCTCAAAGGGCATTGTCAGACTCTGATGACACATGCGATGAAGAATCTAAAAGGATTTTTATCTGACCGCTCAAAGAGGGATTTTCATAAATTCGGGCTGATGAAACCTATTGCGGCAATCTCTGATGTGATAAAATGCGGCCTCATAATCTCTGACAGTATATGCGGGGATCTTGATTTTGAAGAGGGTGGTAATCCAGTTGAAACGGACAGGATGATGGCCTCCACTAATGCTGTTCTTCTTGACTCATATGCATCGAGCTTGATGGGGTATGCTCCGCACGATATCGGCTATCTGAAAGTCGCACATGACTGGAGGATTGGAGACACGGATCCATCAAGAGCAGAAGTAATTGCCCTTAATACGCCTGTTGCATCTAATATCCGGCCCAAAGGAGAGGCGCAGCGCCTTAGCCGCTATACAGCCCCGGATGATGCATGCTCTGCATGCTTTGCCTCCCTGATACATGCTCTAAAGCGTCTTGACGATGAGAATCTGCTCAGCTCTCTTGATAAGAAGATTGCAATTGGTCAGGGCTATAAGGGAAAGAGTCCAGAGCTGGGGGTGGGCTCATGCTGCTTAGCTGCATTGCACTCTGTAAAAGGATGTCCTGCAAAAGCTGATGATATCATCAACATGCTGCGCTCATATCTTTCTTAACAAAGAGGGAACTTGCTCTTTCTTTTTCTCAGGAAGGTGAACGCATAGGGGTATTCGAAGAGAATCATCAGCATCCATCCAAGTGCGCACGCAAGACTTATTCCCGTTATCCCCATGTTAGATATGAGGATGAATGTCATTATCACCCTTACGACCACCTGTATCGAGGTGGAGACGAGGGTGATTTTCATCTTGCCCATTCCTCTCATGAAACCCTGCATTCCATTTGTGAGTGCAGGAAGGATGTAGAATAAGGACATCGTACTGAGGTATTTTATACCCTCAAGTATTACCAGATCTGAATCCTCCCCTGCACTAAAGAGTGTCATCACCACACCACGCAGGGAGAAAACCGTTAGTCCTATGAATATTGCATAAAGAGTTTCAAGGAAAAGTCCCTCTCTGAGGCCTATGCGTATTCTTTTCTCTTTTCCCGCTCCCAGGTTCTGGGCGGTAAAAGTGGTTATTGCATGGCTTATGCTCTGCTCTGGAGTAAGTGCGAAATCGTCAATCCTGGTTACCGCATTAAAAGCGGCGATAACATTTACGCCAAGGGAGTTCACGGCACTTTGGATCATGAGCTTTCCAATCGGCTGTACCGATTGCTGAAGTGCGGTGATGGAGCCATAGCTGATTATCAAAGAGAGCATTGACTTATCGAAAGACCAGTCTTTCTTACCGAGTCTCAGAATATCGACATGCCTGTAAATATAATAAAAAGATAGGATGGCCGAAACGGCTTCCGCCACGACCGTCGTGATCGCACTGCACCTTATTCCGAAGCCGAGCATGCCGATGAATATGATGTCGAGAACGAGGTTCAGTATGGATGAGAACAAAAGGAATTTCAGTGGTGTGGAGGAGTCTCCAACACTTTTTAGTGATGCGGAGAGTGCGTTATAGAAATATGTGAACGGTGTTGCCAGGAATATGATTCTCAGGTAAGCCGCGCTTAGATCCATAATGTTTTCCGGGGTATTTACCCATGTGAGAATCTTTTCGGTGAGGATAAATCCGATTGCGGCAATCGAGAGTGAGAAGAAGAGACCGAAAAGAAGCAGGGTCGAGAGTGCCTTCTTCAATTTAGCAACATCTCCTGCACCGTAGTGCTGGCTCATTAAGACACCGCTTCCGATGCTAAGCCCTGAGATCGAGAGTATCAGGAGGTTCATTATCGGACTTGCTATTCCTGTGGCAGCAAGTGCCTCCCTTCCGATGAAACGGCCTGCGATTATGCTGTCCGCAGCGTTATAGAATAATTGAAACGCCGATGCAAGTACCAGTGGTACGGCATAGCGTACCATGTGCTTGAAAGGGCTGTTCTCCGTCATTTTTGTCTCAGCCATGTCTGCTTTATACCACTAAACATACTTAAAGAAAACATAACTTTGCCAAGATTCTTTAGAAAATGAAAAATGTGTTAAACCCGTATCTTTTGTGCGGTAGAATGATGGCTTTTGCGTTAATTTCCTGTTAGGTTTCTATGAAAAAAGTCGGAATAGTACAAATTGCTTTCTGCATTTTCTCCACATTTCGATTTATTTTTATCAATACAGGTGGAAGCAAAAATGACTATTGACAAAAAAACAACGAAAAATGGGTCAACAGTAGTAAATGCGCCTTTAACGCAGAAAGGTCGCCTGGGAAGGGAGATAAAGAGGCATACTTCGGTATATCTTCTTCTGCTCATTCCTCTGATTTACTACATTATCTTCAAGTACGTTCCAATCTGGAATGCACAGATCGCATTTAAGGACTTCCAGGCAAGAAAAGGAGTCCTTGGTAGCGCATGGGTCGGATTACAGAATTTCTCTGACTTCATAAATTCCTTTTATTTCTGGGAATTGCTGAGAAATACTGTATTCTACAGCATCGGTAAGATCATAATCAGTCTGCCGCTCTCAATCATACTTGCTATTGCAATTTACGAGTGTACTCGTCCTGTATTGAGAAAGATTGTTCAGACTCTTGCTTACCTTCCTCACTTCCTTTCATGGGTTATCATGTACGGTATCCTTCTTTCCCTTCTCGCTCCGGCAGATGGTGTATTGAATGATTTGATACGTCTTATGGGTGGAACTCCAATCGATTTCCTCTCAAGCGTAAATGCATTCCCATGGGTCGTATTGGTTTCAGATGCATGGAAGGAGATGGGATGGAGCGCAATCATCTTCATCGCTGCGCTGATGGGAATCGACGTATCTCTCTTTGAGGCTGCGATGGTAGAGGGTGCAAACAGCTGGCAGAGGATCAAGTACATCACACTTCCTGCCATCAGACCGGTTATCGTTACCGTATTGCTGCTCAAGATAGGAACTATTCTTGATGCAGGTTTCGACCAGATCTACATGCTTTACAGCCAGCCTGTATATTCTGTTGCGGATATCATCGATACATGGGTTTACAGACAAGGACTTCTGCAGTTCCAGTTTGGACTTGCAACCGCGGTAGGTCTCTTCAAGGGTGTATTCGGTATGATTCTCATGCTTGTTTCCAACAAGCTCGTCTCACGAATGAACGAAGGTTCTTCAATATTCTAATAGGGGAGGTGCTGAAAATGGCAGATAATGAAATGAAAATTAAGGCTGAAGCAGTACCTGCTTTAGGAAAGAAAAAGAAGGAGAAGGTTCATCTTAAGCCGAATCTCCATAACAAGACCGTTCGTCCTACTACGGCCGATAAGGTGTTCCAGATTCTTGTCGATGTATTCATGGTCTTTATTTTGGTAGTAATCGTAATTCCTGTATGGTCAACGATCACGCTCTCCTTCAGACCTAATACTTATATCGGAACATATCTGGAAGGCATGTTCCTGGCTCCATGGGATTGGTCCATAGACGCATATAAGGCATTGCTTGGAAACGATGGATTCGCACTTGCATTCTTTAATAGTATGAAGATTCTTGTCGGAGGTGTCATCTGTGCTTTGTTCCTTACGATTCCAATGGCTTATGTAATGTCTGTTAAAACACTACCTGGAAGAAAGATACTTTCCGTCATCGTTATAATACCTTACGTATTCAACGTTGGAATGATTCCAGCTTACCTCTTGGTTACCAGCATCGGTCTTCAGAACCATCTGGCGGCTGTATTCCTTCCTGGTGCGATTTCTACTTACAACCTCATCATCATGAGGCAGTTCTTCGATGGAATTCCTGGAGAGCTTAAGGAAAGTGCTAGAATCGACGGATGCTCTGAAATCCAGGTCCTCATAAAGATTATCCTTCCTCTTTCGAAGGCAATTGTTATGACGATTGGACTTTACTACGGAGTTTCCTTCTGGAACAACTTCTTCAATGCAATGCTTTATATCAGCGACAACTATCTCTATCCGCTGCCAATTCTTCTGAGGAACATCCTCATGGCATCCGGTATGAATGAGTTCGTTGAGGTAAACGCATTCGGTAACGCTCCTGTACAGGCGATTAAGGCGGCATCGGTATTCCTCTCTGCAATCCCGATGGTTATCGCTTATCCGTTCATACAGAAGTATTTTACAAAGGGTACTCTTCTCGGCTCCGTAAAGGGTTGATGAATAGGAATAAAACAAAAGGAGAAAAGAATGAAAAAATTATTAGTTGCATTACTTGCTCTGGCGCTGCTTGCCTCATCCGTGTTTGCAAACGGCGCTGCTGAGAAGTCAAGCGCATCCGCTTCTTCTGATGAGCCCGTCACTATTGAGGTATGGTACGGTGCTGCTATTACGGAAGCGGGTCCTATCCCAGAGGATTGGGTAGGTTATGACATCGTTCGTGAGAAACTCAACATCAATCTTGAGTTGACGGCTCTCCCTTCAAATGAGAACGACCAGGATGTAAGAATTCAGGCAGCAGGAGCTGCAAACGACCTTCCGGATCTTTTCATGGTTCGCCGCCCTGTTCTTGCTAACCTTGTCGCTCAGGGCCTTGTTGCTCCAGTTGATGACTATTATGCTCTTATGCCACATAGGACTGAGATCATGTATGATGAGAATGCCATCAGAATGACTACAATCGACGGTGAGAACTGGGGCTTTGCATCTCCAGGTGCCGTAGTCAGAAACGAAGGTATTCTTGTCAGAAAGGACTGGCTGGATAATCTCGGACTCGAAGTTCCTACCACAACGGAGGAGCTTAGGGCGGTTCTCAGAGCCTTCACATTCGATGATCCAGATGGAAACGGAAGGGATGATACATGGGGCTATGGTGCATTCGTTGAGAGCGATATGAACATCAACGGCTATCCAGGATCAAGATTCTTCCCACTCCTTGGCGCTTTCGATGTCCCGGGCCTCTGGTCATTTGATTCCGATCATCTTGGACTTAATGTATATCGTCCAGAGTTCTATGATGCAATGGTATATATCCGCTCACTTATCGCAGAGGGACTTGTAGATCCAAACTGGCTTTCATATAGAAAGGATGATTTCCGCGCTGCATGGAAGCAGGGTAGGTTCGGTGTCATGAAGGAGCAGAACGCTGCATTCGCAGGAGAAGCGAACTATGCGCCGTTTGATGCTAACTTCCCTGATGGCGAATGGATCGTAATTGATGCGATTGAAGGTCCTGAGGGTTATGCGGAAGTTGGTGCTTATGACCAGAATTACAGAATTTTCGCAATCAGCCAGAAGGCTGCAGATGAGGGAAAGGCTGAGAAGATCTGTGAACTTCTTGAATGGATGAGCTCTGATGAAGGCTACCTCCTTTGCGGTTGGGGAGTTGAGGGTGTCAACTACGTTCTCGATGAGAATGGAATTCCTTCTGCTGGAGACCTTGGAGATATGGCTTTCTCCGGTACACAGGGACAGGTCTATACTCAGCTGAGGAACATGGTATTCTACAATAGTGATACCGAGCTTGCTTCCAGATATCCTACATATGTAACTGAATCTGGAAAGACGATGTCTGCTCTCACAACTTTGAGAGAGATGCAGTCTAAGAACTGGATTCCTGCAATCGGATCTGGAATGATGCCTACTCCAAATGCCGATGTATTCAGGTATTTCGAGCAGTCTCTTGCTGAGTTCCTCTCTGGACAGAGAGAGCTCACACCTGAGAACTGGCAGGCATTCCTTGATCAGTTCAATAAGATAGGCGGACAGGCTTGGAATGAGGCTGGTATCGCTTATGCTCAGGAGAACGGATTAGCTTATTAATCAAATTCATGGTCGGCTGCCTAAAGCGGCCGGCCTATATTAAAAGAGGTTGAAATTTATGGATGCACTTTCACTGAAAATGGCAAAAAGCGTCGAGTCTTATTATCGCCCCGGCGATATGAAATGGCACTATGAGCATGGTCTTGTACTTTATGCCTCATTGAAGGCCGGAGACTACTATAAAGATGATTCCGTATACCCATGGGTATATTCGATGTATGACCGTCTTATCGGAGAGGACGGTAGTATTGCTACTTACAGGGAAGGTGAGTTCAATCTCGACCAGATTAATGCAGGCCGTGCGTTGTTTGTCCTTTATGACCGATCTAAGGAGGAGAGGTTCTTAAAAGCTCAGGATCGGCTTAAGAGTCAGCTTGTAAATCAGCCGAGATGTCTTTGCGGTGTTTACTGGCACAAGGAGATCTATCCTTGGCAGATCTGGCTTGATGGTCTTTATATGGAAGGACCTTTTAATGCTGAATATGCTAAGCGTCACGGTGATGTGGCAGTGTTCGATGATATTGCCGATCAGCTTAAAAAGACATATGAATGCCTTCTTGATTCTAAGACGGGCCTTGTATTCCATGCTTATGATGAGTCAAGAGGTCAGAGATGGAGTAACCTGATTACGGGACAGAGTCCTCATTTCTGGTCTAGAAGTATCGGATGGTATCTGATGGCGATAATCGACGTCCTTGATTATCTGCCTGAGGATCACAAGGAGAGGGAAAATCTTATTGAGATTTTCAACAAGCTCATGAGTTCTGTTCTTAATTTCCAGGATGAGAGCGGAATGTGGTATCAGGTACCTGATGAGAAGGGAAGAGACCGCAACTATCTTGAGACAAGTGGTACCAGCATGTTCGCATATTCTCTGTTTAAGAGCATAAGAATGGGTTATTCGACAGACTCAAGATACATCGAGGCGGCTAAGAAGGCCATGGATGGAATTAGGAGAATTTATCTTACTCAGGATGAGAGGGGAATATATCACTTGGGAGGTATCTGCTCTGTAGCGGGTCTTGGAGGTAATCCTTATCGTGATGGGTCTTTCGCTTATTATGTCAAAGAGAAGATCGCTACGGATGACTTTAAAGGGGTCGGGCCGTTTATTCTAGCTTGTCTGGAAGAGGAGGAGTGCAAATAAGGCTTCCACCAGAGAGACTCTTCCTCTTCCAGCAGCATTTAATTCAGATGGTGTTGAGGTAGGCGAGAGTCTCTTTTAGTGTTGCCGGATTAAGGTTCTCTAAAAGTACTGGCACATCGATTCCGTATTCTCTAAGGAGACGGAATATGACAGACCAGTCTACGACTCCCTCCATGAGCGCCTTATTACCGATTTTCCAGCCGTTTGAATCCAGAATGTAGTTCTTGGCATGGATGGCTACGATATAGGGTGCTAAAAGGTCTAGGTCGTGCCTGATGGCTTTTTCGACAGCCTCTTTGCTTGGCTTGCTACGCACAGATCCGTCAGGCTCTTCCATTCCAAGCCAGCTTGTGAGATTGATTGGGTCGTATATCACTTTCAGATTATCGCTCTTGAAAGTATCCATGACCCTTCTCATACGCTCTGCTGAGCAGATGGTATGCTGCCTTGAAACGGCTTCAAGCGTAACGGTTGACCCGTATTGCTCGGCTTTTTTGAGAAGGCGTTCCACAGAGGAGAGAAAAAGAGAGAAGTTCTTTTCCTCGAAAGTGAGCGGATTGTAGGAACAGTCGGGATTGGCGCTTCCCGTCTCAGTTCCGATATAAGGACAGCCGAACTCCTTATGAAGGGAGAGGCTGGTCTCAAAGCGCCTTAGGTGATCTTCCCTTTGATCCTCATCTGGATGGACGGGATTGATATAGCATCCGACGATTGCGATGGACACGCCGTGTGCATTAAGTGTCTCTCGCACGGAAGAGATATACTCCGGTGTATACTCTGTATACTTTGGAGATGATGGGATGACCTTGTTTAAAGCGAGCTGTATCTTGCTCCGTTTTTTGAAGGTCTCGATAGTTGATGCAAGTGATTCCACGGAATCGAACTTGCCGATGTCATGAGCTCTGAATCCAATTTCCATAATTGGAATTTTAAATTCATCTGCTCATATTTGTAAAGGAAATAGGTATGGAGTTTGAATCGATTTTATCCTATGGTGCCGTCGGGGACGGAAAAACAGATAATAGTGCGGCTTTTAAGAGCGCACTTTCAGGTGGAAGGGGTATCAGTGTTCCTGAAGGGACGTTCCTTACTGGCCCGTTCAGTATAGGTAGCAATACTACTCTTAAGCTGGAAAAAGGTGCCATCATCCTTTTCATCGCTGATCAGACAATCTATGAGCCGGTCTATACAAGATGGGAGGGCGTAAACTGCTATGCGATGCACCCCTGTGTTTTCATCAATGATGTTGAGAACGTCTCTGTAATCGGAGAAGGCGTCATTGACGGGAACGGAAAATACTGGTGGGATTTCGCTGCATATAAGAAGCATGGACAGGCGGAGCCGGAGACAGAGGTGGAGAAGAAGTTTGCCGCTTTGAATCCAGATTACAAGAATCAGCCGGGAGGAGGTGGCGGAAGGCAGTGCCAGTTCCTCAGACCTCCACTATTCCAGACTTTGAATGCGAAGAATGTTGAGATAAGAGGCATAAGACTTCAGAACAGTCCATTCTGGACGTTGCACCCTGTATATACTGATCATCTGGTTATCGACGGTGTAAGCATCAAGAACCCGTACGAGAGTCCTAACACAGACGGTATAGATATAGACTCCTGTACGAATGTAACGGTTTCAAACTGTATTGTCGAAGTCGGAGACGATGGAATCGCACTCAAGAGCGGTAGTGGGGATGACGGGATAAAAACAGCGAGAATAACGAAGAATGTACGTGTCTCATCCTGTCGCGTCTATAAGGCACACGGTGGAATCGTCGTAGGAAGTGAGACCGCAGCTGGAATACAGAACGTTGATGTTGAGAACTGCTCATTCATTGGAACCGACAGAGGTATCAGGATTAAGACCAGAAGAGGTAGGGGTGGTGCAATCGAAAACCTGAGATTCAAATCCCTTGAGATCACAGATAACCTCTGCCCGATAGCGATAAACATGTATTATCGTTGTGGTGCTGATGACCAAAGCTGTTTCAGCCTTTCAAAACTTGATGTCGTGGATTCGACCCCTTCAATCAAGAATGTCGATATCGAGGACTGTCATGCTACGGGAAGCCGTGCTACAAATGGTTTCATTGTGGGACTGCCCGAGATGCCTATAACGGGGCTTGTCATCAAGGACTGCTCGTTCTCCCTCTCTGATAATCCATCAGCTGCGATAGAGGACAGCGAGATGTATGAGGGATTGCCTGAGATTACGAGTAGGGCTGTCAGACTCCGCAATGTAGATGCAGAGATAAAAAACGTATCTTTTACCGGTACTGATGAGGCTTTCCTGATTGAGGAAGGTTGCCAGATCCGATAACATTGATAAAATTGTTCTCCTTTTCCTTCAAGAGATATATGCTCTTGAAGGATTTTTGAAATATAAGAGGTTTTTATGCCGAGAGTGTTCATATTTGGTGATTCGACAGCTGCAGCGAAAGAGGAAAAAGCAAGGCCTGAGACGGGGTGGGGTGAGTGTTTCTCCCCATATCTTGCTCCTGGATGGATTCTTGATAACCGTGCCATAAACGGAAGAAGTACGAAGCAGGTCCTTGCCAATGGGGAATTTTTTAATGCCCTGGCCTTAGCCTCTTTCGGGGATGTTGCTTTAATTCAGTATGGGCATAACGAGAGTAAGAGCGATGAGGAGAGGCACACTGAACCTTGGACGAGTTTCATGGATAATCTTATCTATATGGCACAATGTCTGGTTCAAAAGGGTGTATCCGTATACTTTCTTACTCCAATAGCAAGAAGAAAGTTCATCGATGGAATACCCGTCGATACCCATGGGGATTACCCGAAGGCCATGAAAGATGTCGCTTCGTCCCTTAACATACCGGTAATAGATATGACGGAGAAGACCATGGAGCTTCTCAGGACCGAAGGGGATGAAGGAAGCATGAAATTCTTCATGCATTTTCCAGCAGGAGTCTATCCAAATTATCCCTTAGGAGATGAGGATGATACCCATCTCAGACCATTAGGAGCCCAGACTGTGGCATCAATGGTAAATGATTCTTTAAAAAAGTATTCACCATCTTTTCTTAGAATGAACGGATGAAGGGGAGAGTAAAGTGGAAGGATATAGAATCGGCTTTACATTTGCAAGCATACATACAGGATCTTCTTTGAAGCTCTGGTCTGCTATTGCGGATCATGTGAGAAAAAGCAACGATCAGCTGTTTCTTTTTCCAATTGGGAGGCTCTCCGCAAAAGAAGAGAATGAAGAGATGCGTGCCGGGGTTGTGCCGCTGGTTAATCAGAAGAATCTGGATGGCCTGATTTCATGGGCATCAACACTTGGTGGAGAGGTATCGCTTAGCGATGTTGAGGATTTTCATAAGGGGAATTTTGAAAGCCTTCCATATGTGACAATAGGTCTTAAATGTAAAGGCCATGCAGATGTCAGTTTCGATGCCTATGATGGCTATAAGAGTGAGATTCTGCACCTGATAAAGATTCATGGAGCAAAAAGGCTTGCCTTGATAAGAGGACCTGAGAATCATAAATCCGCTAATGAGAGATATAGGGCATATATAGACAGCCTTACTGAGTCAGGGCTGGAAATTGATGAGAATCTTATCACATCATTCCATGCATGGCAGGAAGGAGAGGCCGCCATAAAGGAACTGGTAGAGGAACGGGGGCTTAGACCTGGGATTGATTTCGACGCCTTATGTGCCTCGAGTGACCTTTTGATGCTCTCAGCCGGGCGATACCTTGAGAGAATAGGTGTGAGGATTCCTAAGGATTTAAAGCTTGTGGGGTTCAATAACAGTTCTGATAGCCAGCTTCTGCGTATTCCTTGCACCACCGTTTCACTCCCTTATGAGAGAATGGGTATGATGGCTTATACTTTGCTTAAAGGGGTTATAAGCTCAAATGACAGTGAGTATGATGGGCCAGATGTTGTTCTTCCTGCAGAGCTTGTCATAAGGCGTAGCTGTGGTTGCCGTGACAGTATCGGAGGGGAGAAGGTCGCCGCACTCGTAATAAAAGACAGGAAGAGTTTTCAAACATGGGCGAATAAGACATTTCAGTTCACGGATGATGAGGGCCTACTGTTTGAAAAGGTCGTTAACCGGTCATTTGCCTTCCCGCTTCTGGAAGATGAGCAGGAGGATCTGCTTTTTAATTTCTCAGCACTATTTGAGTCCCTTCTCTCTCGTTCTGTTGATATCAACCTGATTTATGAGGCAATAAGATGGTCTTTCCTGATTAACAGGAACGAATATTATGAGAAATTCGTAAATGAGAGACTTCTCCCTCTCGTTGGTACGGCCTTGGACAGGGTGAATTTACTGATGAAGGTAAGAAATCAGGAGAAGGAGAAGATTCTAAACAGTTTAAAGTGTGAGCTTTTAAGCATCAAAAGCTTTTCTCAGCTTGCCGAGAGCCTCAAAAAGTATCTGCCATCCCTTTTTGTAAGCGCTGCTTTCGTAGTTCTTAAAACAGAGAGTATAAGCTCCCGTTTCATCGGTGGATTTGACAAGGATCGTCTTTATACGGAGGAGATAGATTTTGAGGAAGACCTGATACTGCCGGAGTCTATAACAGATACGTTCGGCTCTGGTGTATATGTAGTCAGTGAGCTCTTTTCTGAGAACACGGATTTAGGATATCTCGTAGTTAGGAGTGAGACGAATGACGGACTTCTTCTAGAGGAGCTGAGGACATCCTTGAGCTCCGCAGTCCAAGGTACTTATCTCTTTGAGAGCAGCAATAAAGCTCGAATACGTGCTGAGAATGCCGAAAAAGCCAGAAATGAATTCTTTTCAAATGTCTCAGATGTGCTTCGTGACCCTCTGCTCAAAATCAAGGAAATACTCAATGCAATGCCGGAAGGAGATGGCAGAGACGCCATATCCCATGAGATTGAAAAAGCGAATCACATGCTCGATCTCTCTCTTGCCCAGACTGGAGAACTTGAGTTTGAGGATACTCTGGTAAAGATAGATGAAATCGTTGGAAAGATAGCAGATGAAAAAGGCATCACTATCGATGTTGAAGATAGAATCCCACTTGTCTATTTTGATAAGCAGATGCTGAGAGAGGTTTTAGAGATGCTTATCACTCTCTCGGCGGAGAACAACTGCCCTGTACGTCTAAGACTATCTCTCTCTAGTCGGGCAAGTGTCGATGTCGATATCGAGAATACGGAGAATAAACTCGATTACAGGCTTTTCTTGAATGACACGTCCTTCCTCCTTGCAGAGAAGATAATGTTGATGCATCAGGGGCTTATAAGTCCTGGAATGGGGCATATAAGGCTCTCGTTCTCACTCCCGACTTTCTCACTCGAAGGAGTCAGAAACAAGGATGGGAAAATTCTCATTGTAGGTGGTAATGAGCAAAAGGTTTCGGACTTTTATAATGGTAAGCTTTATAAGGAAGACCTGATTAATAAGGGAAGGATATATTATCCAGATATCGCCGCAATAAGCTGGGACATGGCAGACTCGAGCTATGGTGCACTATCCCTGTTGAGGGGACTCTCCAGCGATTCATCATATGCCAGGATCCCTCTTTATTTCTATGGTGATGTTTCTGATGCCGTAAGTCCTGCAATGCTGATAGGAAACATGATGAAGGATTTCGATACACCTCCTGTCGTGATTCTTGGTGGAATACCCGAACCTCTTAAGAAGGTGCTATCGGAAAAGAATATAATTTATCTGAAAAAACTTGATGAGTTCTCAACTAAGGAGCGCCATCAGGAAGTCAGGCTTATGATTACAACCACTGCGCTCAGCGCCAAGGAGATAATGGATTTCAGGAAAAAGGAGAATGTCAGTTTCAACATCATGATCTTCCCCGGAACATTCAGCGCCTCTTATGCGGAGTCCATAAGCTCAATACCTAAGATTCTGCTTGCGAACGCCTGTATCGTCGAATCTGACGATTTCATAGCACGTTTTAATGCCATTCTTGCGGGCTCTGAGATTCTGCCTCCTTTTACCGGAGCTTTGGTGAAGAAGGCCTTAGGCTATCTTGAGGAGCATGCCACAAGCCAGATAACACGCTGGCAGCTTGCAGAGAGCGTGAATGTCAGCGAGGATTATCTGACACGTATCTTCAGAAAGGAGATCGGGCTTTCTCCATGGGACTACCTGAACAGGTTCAGAATATACCTGGCATCGGAACTTCTCAGGCAGGAGGCGATGAGCGTTAATGAGGTCGCATACCGTACTGGCTTCCAGGATCAGGCGTATTTCTGCCGGGTATTTAAAAAGATAAAGGGTGTGACACCTGGAAAGATGCGTAACCGCTCCTGATTATTACTTCTGCTCTTTTATAGAGGGGAAAAGAGATGTAGAATCTTTCCCATGATAGATTTTCATGTGGATACGATATACCAGCTCGTAATCAATAAAAGCGGTGAAAGCCTTGAAAGTAATTCATTCGCCGTAGACGTTCAAAGAATGAAAAAAGCGGGTGTGAAAGCTATCTGCTTTGCCTTATTTACACCAGAGGAGAATAATCTTTTTCCCTCTCGATGGGAACTCTTTAATGCTTTGCATGACCGTTTCCAGTGCGAGATGGATCTTGCTTCTCCTCTTATCAGGCAGGCTTATAACGCTTCGGATATAATTCATAATGAAACGAGTGCGGTTCTTACCGTCGAGGATATTGGTCCTATTGACGGTGATGATAAGAAGCTTGAACTGCTTGGTTTATGGGGTGTGAGGATAGCATCCCTTATATGGAATAATGAGAATGCATATGCCTATCCTAATTCAGCAGACCCGGCAATAATGGCAAGAGGACTCAAAAAGAAAGGGCACGAGGCTGTTGAGGCGCTTTCCGGGATGAATATCATTGTGGATGTATCCCATCTCAGTGATGGAGGATTTCAGGATGTTTATGATCATGGGGTAAGGATGGTGGCAACCCATTCAGATTCCCGAGCTTTATGCAACCATCCGAGGAATCTGACCGATGATATGGCCCGAAAAATCGCACAAAGGGGCGGTATCATAGGAATGAACGTCTGTCCAATATTTCTCCGAAATTATCCAGCAGACTCCAGAATGGAGGATTGCGTGTCAAGAATTCAGGATATGGTTGAACACATCATGCATTTTTATAATGTTGCAGGAGAGGATGTGATTGCAATCGGTAGTGATCTTGATGGCACAGATGGGAGCCTTGAGCTTGCTAGCGTTCTGGACTATTGTAAGCTGTATGATCCTCTTAGAAAGGCGGGATTAAGTGCTTCCCAGATTGAGAAATTCTATTATGGTAATGGATTAAGGGTTTTAGCATGAGAAATAAGGATATCTGTCCATTGTTCAGAAGATGTGGCGGTTGCGACTATTCAATGAGCTACAAAGAAGAGTTGGAGATGAAGACTCGCTACGTACATTCCCTGTTTTCCTACCATTGTCCTACATATGAGACGATTGGCTCTGAGATTAAGCATTATAGGAACAAGGTCGTGGCCTCTTTCGGCTATGACAGAAAAGGTCGAATCATCTCAGGCCTGTTCATCAAAGGAACACATAAGATAATAGAGAAAAAAGATTGTCCTTTGGAATTTGAGGAATCTGCGGAGATTCTCAGATGTATCAGGCATCTTATGAGGAGTTATGGCATAAAGCCTTATGATGAGGATTCTTTCAAAGGAGATCTTCGCCATGTCCTGCTGCGCAAGGGGCATAAGAGCAATGAGATACTTGTTCTTCTCATCTTTGGAAATGATGCGTGCATGAGGAAGAAGGAGTTTGCCAACTCCCTTCGCGACATGTGCCCATCTGTAGCATCGGTTTCATACCAGGTAAATGGCGAGAAGACTTCCATGATAGTCTCTTCATCTCCGATAAAAGTGCTCTCGGGGAAAAGTTATATTACCTCCGATTTATTCGATTTGCATTTTCGCATCAGTTCATCCTCTTTCTTCCAGATTAACGCATCCCAGACAGAGGTGCTGTATGATATGGCAATGCACATGGCATCTCTTAGTGGGAAGGAACGTGTATTGGATGCTTATTCGGGAACAGGAACCATAGCCATGATAGCATCTAGGAAAGCAAAAGAGGTCGTCGCTGTTGAGAACAACATTGATGCAGTGCGTTCCGCCATTAAGAGCGCCAAGGAGAATAATATTGATAATGTATCATTTGTAGCAGATGATGCATCTTCCTTCATTAAAGCGGAGGCTAAGAAAAAAGAACATTATGACGTGGTTTTCCTGGATCCTCCACGCTCCGGCTCCGATGAGCGATTTCTCTCTTCTCTTATAAAACTGTCGCCAAAGAGGATAGTGTATATCAGCTGCAATCCTGAAACTCAGGAACGCGATATAAGATATCTTGAACGTTTTAGTACGTATCGTATCATTTGTATCCAACCAGTTGATATGTTCCCCAGGACTGAGCATGTAGAGACGATTGCTTTGATCGAGAAATGATTGCCATCTCATATCGGTAGTAAGCATTTTAACCGACAGATAAAATCATCATTGGTTAAGCTCTAAAAAGTTTTAACAAACGTTCATCATGCGAGTATCATGATAAGTATGAATCATATTTTTTCATCCTCATCATCGGTAGCGCGAGACGAGAGATGAAAAAAAGGAGGAAAAAATGAAAAACGAAATTGTAGACTTTTTAAAAAAGTGTGAAACCTATTACTTAGCTACAGTTGATGGTGTTAAGCCAAAAGTCAGGCCGTTTGGGACTGCTGAAATTTTTGAAGGAAAAATTTATATACAGACTGGCAAAGTAAAGAAGGTCTCAGAAGAGATGAAGAAAAACCCATGTATAGAGATTTGTGCCTTTGATGGGGAGAGGTGGTTAAGACTTGAAGCAAAGTCTTTTCTTGATGATAGAAGAGAAGCAAGAGTCCATATGCTTAATGCCTATCCTTCGCTTAAAAAAATGTATGATCCAGATGATGGTAATACAGAGGTATTCATGCTTGAGGATGTAAGGGCCACATTTTATTCTTTTACCAGTGAACCAAGAGAAATAGTGTTATAAATCCCTAGCCAAATAGCGAAAATAAATCATATATTATGAACTTAGGGCATCGTTACTGTCTTGGTGCCCTGAGAATTTCTTTATAAACCTAAGAAATGCAAAATATGGTGTAAAAACTATCAAACAGTGGTATAAAATTCTTATTAAAAGCTTAATTCTGATATTAATCTCAATATTTATGCTATCAAATGTATTTAAGAAATTTAGTTTTCAATTAAGAACAAGAAGATTCATTCTAGATTTCTATACACAATGAAAAAGCAGCTGAAGATCTTCTTAAGCTATAAATTTGCAATGTTATAGATAAGCGTAGTTTGTTAGAAATTTATCCATGAATATTTTTTTCCTAATCAATAAATCTTTTACTTTAGTAAAAAGAGATAATACCCAATATATTTATAGACCGATTTTTTAATCTTGAACGTAATTAATTATTATAAACGAGAAAATCTTAATTTTGTTTTAATTAATCAGTTACTGTGGAAATAACATAAAGATTAGTTTCCTAATTATTTGAAACGATGTCCTCTAGAATAAATTTTTGCTAAAATTTTGTTTGATTTTGGGCCGATAGGGTGTTATAATGTAATTGTAAAAGAAAAAGGATGTCTAAAAAGCATAAAATAGGAGGTTTGTAATGATTAATAAAAATATTAAACATAGTTACAATACTGTTTTATGCGGTTTTTCTGACTTAAAATCAGAAAAGACCAATTCCTTCGGACAGGGTGAGTGCGTTAATGCCGATGGAGGCTTTGGTGTGGAAATGTGTAATGTATCTGATCGAATCTCAAAGGATGCATATGTTTCTATGCGTAAGCTCGTAGCTGGCCCTTATGAAATCATGGATGTTATCTCTTCTGATCTTGATAGGGAACTGGATTCAAGATTTCGGGATAAGGCAATATACATTAAAGCCATTGCTAAGGTAAGGGCTGCAACCGATGTGGAGATAAAAGAATTTGCGAGTGTTCTTTCGTCGTCCACATTCTCACCTTTGTTTGAATCTTTTGATCTTGATGGATTCTTCTCGTCCCTTGATGTTAAAGAGATTCATTGCTTCCTCCAAGAGCACTCAACAACTGCCTGTTCTTTTATTTCCAACATATCGAGTGTGGATTTAAGGAACAGGGCAATTGTTGAAGTTCGTTCCAAGTTGAATAATCTTAACTGTTCTATCCGTGCTGAAGGCAGAAAGGATATTTGGTCTTTTCTCAATTTACTGAGCATCTTGTATTACTCGGACATCATAAAGTTTTTACTTTCAAAAATGGCATATGCTGATTGTTATGCCTGCAAGTTATTTGAAATCGCATCCTCTCTCTTTTCTGTCGAAGATGGGTCTGGTGAAGGCCGGATTATTGCATTCTGCTCCCTTAAGGATAGAAAGTTTCTGGAAGCTCTTGATGTTCTTAAAATGGAGTATGCTTAATTTGTATTTATTGACGCTCTAGCGTAAATGGTTTTTGGGGTGGTTGGATTTCCTGAGATATCAGGGAATCCGGCATTTTTGATTTAGAATATAATGTGCAGAGAATTTACATACCAAGTTAGGATGTATATTATTGGTAAATTTATATAAAATAAATATTTTTAAATATTTTGCAGTAGTGCCTGGAAACTATTTAAACGCATAAGACATAAGAAATTTTTGTAAGATAATAATCCTTATAATTATCTCAATTCATATTCTAATAGTAAATGAATAGGGAAAAGAGGTTGCAGCAACAGGGCCTTAATCCGAATTAGATTTTACCTGCTGTTAAAGGTCTGAAATTTCTATCCGTGTATTTTCTATTTACAAAAAGTTTTAATTAATTGTGTAAAATTCTTGAAGATAAAAAATTTTGTTTAATATTTTTCTAAAACATGCTAATATGAAAGTACTAGCACCTTAGTGGTGTTTGTGATTGAGATGTGTTTTTGCCAGGATTTAATTTTGGAAAAATCTCAATCCTAGTGCCCATCCCCTTTTCCGACCCAGAATGCACCTCCTCTGGGTCGGTTTTTTTCTCCATTAACAGTCGGAATGTTAAGACGATGATAATGTAGTTTTTGAATTCTTAAATTTGTTGGCTCTGCCTGTTTTTTTGTTATATAATCCCCATCAGAAGGGAGTAAGTTACATGGATGGAAAGATTAAAGGTAGATTTGGTTTTGGGATGATGCGTCTTCCTAAGATCGGAGACGAAATTGATGTTGAGCAGACCAAGAAAATGGTCGATTATTTTATTGAAAATGGATTCAATTATTTTGATACCGCGCATGGCTATCTTGATAAAAGAAGTGAACTTGTTGTAAAAGAATCACTTACAAGTCGTTATGATCGAGAGTCTTATGTCCTTACCGATAAGCTTACATATTCCTATTTTAACACTGAGGAAGAGATAAGACCGCTTTTTAAGAGCCAGCTTGAGAGGTGTGGAGTAACATATTTTGATTATTATCTTGTGCATACGGTAAATAAGAACAATATTGAACATTATAGGAAGACTAAAGCTTTTGAAACGGTGAAGGCTTTAAAAGATGAGGGAAAGATCCGATATATTGGCTTTTCATTCCATGACCAGCCCGAATTCCTCGATAAGGTACTTACGGAGTTTCCTTTTGTAGACGTTGTTCAGATTCAGTTCAATTATCTTGATTATAATAATCCGTCTGTCAGGAGTAGGGAGTGTTATGACGTTGCTATGCGCCATGGAAAGAAGGTCATCGTAATGGAACCTGTAAAGGGTGGAAATCTTGCTTCATTGCCACCGGAGGCTGCTAAAATACTCAGCTCAATCAGCTCTGGAAGCCCTGCGGGCCTCGCACTCAGATTCGTATCTGGCTACAGCGGTATCTTCATGATCCTCTCAGGAATGAGTACTTTTGAGCAGATGGTAGATAACGTTAAGACCATGAAAGAAAGTAAGGCACTCTCGCTTGATGAGGAGAAAGGACTTGCCAAGGTCGTTGGAATCATAAACGGCAAGGATATGATAGATTGCACCTCATGCCGATATTGCACACCCACATGCCCTAAGCAGATTCTCATTCCTGATCTCTTTGCCTGTTATAATTCGGACAGTCTCGCTTCATGGGATTCTTCCCGTTTCTATAATGAAGTCTACACCGTTGATGGGCACTCCAAGGCGAGTGAATGCATAAAATGCGGCCGTTGCGAGAAGTCCTGTCCACAGCACCTACCAATCAGAAGGCTCCTTGAAAAGGTCGCAGCCCGGTTCGAGGCCTAGGCAAGTTCTTCTTTGATGAAGCGCATGATGACGGAGACTGCGTAATCTATTTCCGCATAAGTCATCTGTCTTCCCTTCTCAATATGGTGCCATTTTTCCGCACAACTACGGCAGCATAGCGCTGTCGCATGTTGTGCGATGAACACAGGATGTCCCTTCATCGGAGTTTGCTTTCCGTCGTTCAAAATGACGGCGGGAGTAAGCCTTTTGTTCACGAAATCGTAAGCATGGCGCTCAATCGTATCAAGCCCCTTTTCCTCTATATACTTTTTATCCTTATCGCTGAGGTGAAACCTGTTTCGGAATGCGGAGCGGGATAGCCGTTTTTTCAAATTGAGCCAATCTTCTTCCTTGGTCATCTTTTCATACATCCCGACCACGGGCGGAGAGCCTATTGAGTTTTCTCAGCCTTGATATTATTTCATCTGAAAACGAGCCTTCCGTCATGCGCCATGACCAGTTTATATCATTGCAGGTTGAAGGAGTATTCATTCTTGCCTCACTTGAAAGCCCGAGAAGATCCTGTGTGCAGAAAACAGTGTAATCGGCATTACTCATCATAAGTGCTCTGATCATCGCCCAGTTGATATTCCCCTCATCGCAATCAAGATATTCAAGCACATTTGATTGCATATCAGTAGAAAGCGTTGAGAACCATCCTTTTATCGTATCGTTATCATGAGTGCCAGGATATGCGACGAATGAGCGTTCATAGTTATGGGGCAGGAACGTATCCCGTGTATTTAGAGACCCGTCGGGATTGGAATTAAAGCCATCCTCAGCGATTTTCATGCCAGGAAAGCCGTATCTCTGTCTGAGATCTTCAACGCTTTTTGTTATGAATCCAAGATCCTCTGCTATTATGTTGAGAGCGCCGAATTCATTCTTCATTGCCTTGAATAGTTCATCGCCAGGGCTTTTCATCCATATCCCGTGCTCTGCCGTCTGAGCCGATGCATCAATCTCAAAATATGCGTCAAAGCCCCTGAAGTGGTCTATTCTGAGTATATCGACGAACTCCATGGTTCTTTTTATCCTTTCCTTCCACCATGAGAATCCATCCTCCTCGTGTTTCTGCCAGTCGTATACGGGATTGCCCCAAAGCTGCCCCGTAGGGGAGAAGCTGTCTGGTGGAACACCTGAGACCTTGTTGAAATTACCATTCTCATCGCGCTTAAAAAGTTCTGGATGGCTCCAGGTATCGGCACTATCCCGTCCTACGAATATTGGGATGTCTCCGATTATGCTTATTCCTTTTGATGATGCGTATGACTTTATCCTGAGCCACTGCTTTGTAAAAAGATATTGAAGCGCAAGGTAGACTCGACTATCCTCTTGCATCTCAATGTAAAGCTTTTCTATAGCCTCATCTTTTCTGTTTTTCTCTCCGTCAGGCCAAAGCTGCCACCTGGCATCGTCGTGTTTTTCATATAGGACCATGAAGAGTGCATAGTCATAAATCCAATACTTCTCTCTATCAAGAAACTCATTGAAAGAAGACTCCTCCCTATTTTCTTTGAGGAAGTTTCTTCCAGCTTTCTTTAAAAGCGGAATCTTATAGTTTATTACACTGTTGAAGTCAACTTTTCCCTCTGGGAAAGATGGGACATTTACGATATCCTCTCCATTTAAATAGCCATCGTTCAATAGCTCGTCAGGACTAATTAGAAGCTCATTCGCAGCGAAAGAACTTCTTGGAGAGTAGGGGGAGTTCCCGTATCCGGTAGGCCCAAGTGGAAGAATCTGCCATAAATCACAGCCTGTTTCCCATATCGTATCGATGAAATCATAAGCACCTTTACCAAGATCTCCTATTCCATATCTTGAGGGAAGACTTGTAATGTGCATAAGTATCCCATTGTGCCTTTTATATTCTATATTCATCTCTAACGCTCTCTCCCTCAATTAATCTATAATCAACAAAGAACGCGCGGTCATCCTGCTTCTCTCCGTTTATGATGGCAAACAGGATGTCTGCTGCCTTGCTCCCTTTTTCTGACGCAGCCTGCTTGATGGTTGTAAGCGGAATGTCACTGAAGATGTTATCAAGGCCGTCAAATCCGATTATGCTGAGCTGCTCGGGAACTTTTAAATCTATTTCCTTTGCTCTTTTCATCACGCCATAGCAGATTGCATCCGCCATCGCTATTACGCAAGAGACCCTCCTTCCGCTTTTCATTATCGAGTCTAGAATCCTTCTGCCTTCCTCCACTGTCGGTTCTGCTGTCAGAATCAGCGTATCTGAAAGTGATAGACCATATTTGCGAAGGGCTTTCTCATATCCTTTCAGCCTTCTGTTGCTTGTTGAATCATTGTCGTCTTTATTGCTTACATATTCATCCCTTCCAAGAGCAATCAAGGCAAAATCCCTATGTCCTCGTTTTAAAGCGTATTCTATCTGCTCATATGCCGCCTTCTCATCATCTATGTTCACAGAGCAAAGCCCGTCCCTCTTCCTGCCGTCGATGCAGACGACGGGGATTTTGCGGATTCTAAGAGCTTCCTTGATTTTCTTATCGATGCTTATTCCCATCGTAATAAGACCATCAACCGCTGCTTTTTTTACAGCTTCCGCAATGGATGAATGGAGTGGGGGAATTAGATTCATGGAATAGCCGTTCTTCTCGCATGATTCCCCTATGCCTTTTAAGACCTCAATGGCGTATGGATTATTCAGACTTACGTCTATCTTTTGCGGCAGAAGGAATCCAATCGTATAGCTCTTTCCCTCACTCAGGCGTTTTGCGACCGGATCTGGGATGTAGTCAAGCTTTCTTGCTACATCCATTATCCTCTCATAGGTCTCTCTTCTTATCTTCTGAGGGGAATTGAAAGCAAAGGAGACGGAGGCTTTTGATACCCCGCATTCTTTTGCTATGTCCGCCATAGTAACTCTCTTTGCTTCCATACTGAATCTCCTTATCCTTTTACAGCTCCTGCTAAAACACCTTTGATGATGTGTTTCTGGCAGACCAGGTAGAATACGATTACAGGGACCATTGCAAGTACCAGCATCGCCATCATGGCTCCCATATCGACTGCTCCGTATCCACCTCTGAGATATTGAATAGCAACCGGTATCGTCCTGTAATTGGTTCCGATTGTAAGATACGGCATCAGATAATCATTCCAGATCCACATCGTATTGAGTATCGCTATCGTCACAGCCGTACTCTTAAGCATAGGGAGTACTACGAGGAAGAAGGTTTTGACGGGATTCGCACCATCAATCATCGCAGCCTCTTCCAAGGCAAGCGGTATGCTCTTAATGAATCCAGAGAACATGAATGAAGCCATTCCCGCTCCGAAACCTACGTATAGTACTATGATTCCAACAGGATTGTCCAATCCCAGCATGTTTGCAATCTTACTCATGGTGAACATGACCATCTGGAATGGAACGATCATTGAAAAGACGAGTGCGAAGTAGATTACCTGTGTCACTATGTTCTTTACCCTGGTAATGTACCAGGCGAGCATGCTTGTAAAGAGCAGTATCACAACGACGGATGAAACGGTTATCCAGAGGGAGTAAGCAAATGCGGAGAAGAATCCGGTCTTTGCCAGCCCCTCGGTGTAGTTCGTCATTCCCACGAATGCATCTCCTTTGGGAATCGTGAATGGCTCAGAGGAGATGAAGAGCCTTCCTTTGAATGAGTTTATGAAAACTATAAGTATAGGAAAGAGTACGAAAACGGCAAAAACAGCCATTAGGACAAACAGTATATATGTCGAAGCATTTCTCTTTTTCATCAGTTCTCATACTCCTTTTTTCTCGTAGTATAGAGTTGTAACAATGCGATTGCGGCAACAAGGATAGTGAAAATAACGGCCTTTGCCTGACCGACACCTTCAAAACCGATCCTCGAATAGAATGTGTTGAAGATGTTAAGTGCGAGCATCTCCGTCTGATGGTTCGGGTTTCCCGCTGTGAGTGCTAAGTTCTGGTCATAGAGTTTGAAGCCGTTAGTTGTGGTAAGGAAGAGACAGATGGTTATCGACGGCATGACTGCGGGTATTATGATTTTTCTCAGTTTTGTCCAGTAGTTAGCGCCGTCTATGTCCGCGGCCTCAAGCATGTCGGTCGGAATATTCTGGATGGCGGCAATATATATTACCATCATGTACCCGACATTCTGCCAGTTCATCAGCACGACAAGTCCCCAGAATCCGTATGTGGCATCAACTGCGATTGTCTTCTCGAAGTATGCCAGCACTCCGTTTATTATTACCTGCCATATCCAGCCCAGCACGATGCCTCCTATAAGGTTAGGCATGAAGAATATCGTTCTGAAGGCATTTGTGCCGGGCACTGATCTGGTAAGAGCCAGTGCAAGTGCGAATGCCAGGATGTTTATCGTAATTACGCTTACAATTGCGAATGCAAGTGTAAAGAAGAATGCGTGTGAAAAGTAATTATCTACGGTAAAAGCTCTTATATAATTTTTGAATCCCACGAAATCAACATCTGTGATTGTTGTGAACTCGCAGAAAGAGAGTATCAGTCCCCATATGAATGGTACGACGAATGCGATAGCAAAGCAGATAAGAGCAGGGAGAGCAAATAGGGCAAAATATTTCTTAATTGACTTTTCCATAGTGACCTTCAAAAAAGGCCGTCCTTTTCAGACGGCCAATACATTGTTTCTGTTTATCTTCCAGCGATTTCCGCCTCAACCGTCCATGATTTCTTTGCGATCTCCACAACCTCAGACCAATCCATTGTTCCATTGATGTACTGAAGTAATGCACCGCCGAAATCACTCTTCCACTGTTCGGATGGAATACCCTGGAATGCCCATGGTACGCTTGTTACTCCGTCCATATTCATCCATCTGTTTACTTCCTTAGCCAGAGGATCTTCAGGAAGCTCTTCTTCTGTGAAGGAGTTGAAAGGTGTGATGAACATCAGGTTCTCTTTTACGATCTTCTTACCAGTGTCGCTTGAGAAGAGCCATGTGAGGAACGTGTCAGCATTTTTCTTTGCTTCTTCGCTTGCATGGATGTTTATCGAGAGGTAGTTCTCCGTTCCAACGCAGATACCCTGATTTTCCTCCCCGTCAAATCCCATATAAAGAGGCAGGAACTTGATATCTTCAGATGCAACGACGTTTCCAGCCTGTCCGAGAATCTGTGCGGCTCCCCAGTTTCCATTCTGTACCATCGCACACTGTCCCAGGGCGAATTCTGCCATGCTGTCAGCATCCGTTTTAGCGCTTACCATTCCCTTTGGTGTGGTGCTGTTGTCAAGATAAAGATCCCAGAGGGCCTTATAGTTCTCATTGTATGTGAACTCGAAGGAGGATGCCTCAGTTGTCGTGAGGATATCTCCGAATTCCTTCCAAAGAGGCATGTTGAACAGGTGTGTCTGCCATCTCCAGTCCGTTCCGCTTGCCATTGATGTGGATGCGAAAACTCCCTGTATGCCAAGTTCATCAAGATGCTTTGACATGTCTTCTACGACAGCTTTGAGAGTATCAAAACTTCTAATCTCATCTGCACTTGAGATGTCCACTGCCTTATCTGGGAGAGCAAAATACTTTCTCATGATGGCATCGTTATAAATGATTCCATATCCTTCTACTGCATAAGGAATTCCTACTACGTGTCCATCCTGCTCGATTGCCATGCTCTTATCAGCAAGAAGAGCGTAGAATCCTGTGTCCTCCAAAGGTGCGACATCATTTGTGAATGCCTGGACTCCTACCGGTCCGTTTACCTGGAAGATTACAGGTGGGTTGCTCTTAGCCATCTCAGAGCGAAGTGTCGTCTGATACTGGTTTGAAGCAGCTGTTACGACGCGCAGCTTAAGGCCTGTCTCTTCTTCAAATGCCGGTGCTACGATATCTGTATAGACATCTGCGATTTCCGGTTTGAAATTGAGGAAATAAACTTCGTTTGCACTGCTTTCCTTGGCTCCGCCAGCGAAAACAGATGAAAGAGCAAGAGCGAAAACTAAAAGAATGCTCAGCGACTTTTTCATTTTTCTTCTCCTTTTGTTTATGGGGAAACCCCCGTTTAACCGGTTTAATAACCTTTATGATTTAATGTTAAACCGGTTTAATACAGCCGTCAAGAATTTTTTTTACCCTTTCTGTGCTTTTATTACCAGCATCATCGGCCGTCGCCATTCGTTTTTCATCTCTTCAAGATTCTCAAGGTAGGAAGGAACTTCAGGTTCCTTTAGTCCGGCAATGGAGAAACCGCATTCAAGCAGAGTCTCTACATAACTTGTAAGGGTTCTATGGTATTTTTTCACCTTGCATCCGAGAAATGTGGTCTCTCTTTCTCCTTCTTTGAAATAATTGTCCAGAGGAAAATGCCTTATCTCACCGCTCTCATCATAGCACCAGTCCTCGCTACCTTCCGCGGTAAAAGATGGATGTTCAACTGAAAAGAGCAGGGTTCCTTCCTCTTTTAGCCATCGATGGATCTTCCCGATTAGTTTTTTGTAATCCCTCACATAGTGGATGGCAAGGGAGCTGAAGACAATGTCGTAGGAGTTTGCATCCGTCTCAAAGCTTTCGATGTCGTAAAGGCTATACAAGATTTTCCTGTCATCATTGATTTCTTTTGCTTTTTGAATCATCTTTTCGCTTATGTCGATTGCTTTGATCTCTTTTGCGCCTTTTTGGGCAAAGTATTTTGCATGCCAGCCGAATCCACATCCGAGATCAAGTATCCTTTTGCCGCTCACATCAGGCAGAAGGGTTTTCACGCACTCCCATTCTCCCGCACCATATAATCCCAGCTTTGAGCGTGTCATTTGAGAATACGCAGAATAAAATTTCTCATCATCATAGATAGTTGCCATATGGAAAGGGTAACACAAAAGATATGATGAAAAAACAGTCTTTGTATATTAGAATCATTAGCTATGGATATTAGAGAGTTTCCTAAGAAAAAGAGCGCACTTCGCCCGGAAGTGCCGGTATTGCTGAATGCAAGTGATAACGAGTTGAAGTTTATCAAAGCCATGGGGATTGAGCATCTTTCCTTGGTTCTTAAAAGGAGTGAGCTTAGTGGTGATGCGTTCCATATAGGCATAAAGAGGTTTAGAGAAAACGGCTTCATAGTTACAAATGCAGCCTGCATGGAACTTCAGAAGAACAGGGCGATTCATCTTGGCCTTGAAAACAGGGATGATGAGATAGAGGCGTTCATAGATGCTGTGAGGCTTTTCTCATCGGAAGGGATTGAATTCACATCACTTGCCTGGCAGCCGTATGGAATACTGAGAACAGATAAAAGAATAGGGGAGCATACGAGGGGACAGAGGGCCCTATATTGCGATGAATGTGAGATCATGAAGAGGAGCTGGAGAGAAGAGAGGGAGTATGGCGAAGATGAGATCTTGGCGAATTTCTCCTATTTTGCAAAAGCGGTCATCCCTGAGCTTGAGAGATATGGTGTGAAAATGGCTATACACCCGAACGATCCGCCGATTGAGAAAGCCGAAGGGATAGCCTCCCTGTTTTATTCAACAGCTTCATTTAAAAGGATTATGAAGGAATGTAATGACTCTAAAGCGGTTGGAATGAAGATGTGCATAGGCTGTTATCTGGAAGCAGGTGATAGGTATGGAGACCTTCTTTCAGACATAAAGGAGTTCGGAGAGTCAGGAAGGATACTTTGTGTCCATTTCAGGAATGTCTCTTCTCCCCTCCCTGTATTTGAAGAGGTCCTGATAGAAGATGGCTATGCCAACATGTATACGATTATGAAGGCTCTTGTCAAAAGTGGAACGGATGCTGTGATTTCAATCGATCATGCAGCCGATGCCGTTGAGGGTTATGGTGGTATGATTGGTTCCTTCGCATATCCCACGGGATACATGAAAGGACTTCTCTCTGCTGCAGAGAATGAGATATACGGGTAGAAGATGTTTGGGCCGGATGAAATAATCAGAATGCTTGAAAAGAAGGGCGTACCATATTCCCTCATTGAGCATAAGAGGGTCTTCTCGATTGCAGAACTCGATGATATAGATGCGGATGGAAAGGATGCGATTGTTAAGAACATCGTGCTCTGTGATGATAAGAAGAGGTCTTTCTATTTTCTCACTGTGCCTGCCCATGTTAGGGTGAATTTAAAGGCCTTGCGCACGGAGCTTTCATCTAGGCCTTTGAGTTTTCTTGATGAGAATAGGCTCCACGAGTTTCTCAAGATAGGAAAAGGGGAGGCCACTCCATTTGCCTTGCTTAATGACGAGGAGAATCTCTTTTCTTTCA
Organism: uncultured Spirochaetaceae bacterium; assembly: GCA_944390015.1. Lineage (GTDB taxonomy): Bacteria > Spirochaetota > Spirochaetia > Sphaerochaetales > Sphaerochaetaceae > Ornithospirochaeta. The sequence continues at coordinate 5,507 of CALXOL010000015.1, read as the reverse complement.
TTCTCGATAGGAGCCTCTTAAATAAGCTAATAGGAATACATCCTAATGATAATTCTAAGACGGTGTTCTTGAATTCTCTTAGTCTTCTGCAGATGTTGAGAGAGCGAGGGAAAGACTGTCTTGTAATCGATGTTCCAATGCTGATTTGACTATATGATGAGAAGGACTTATTTTCTTTCCAAGGAGGAACGATTTATGAAAATAGTTCTTTTTGACGTCAAGTCTTATGACAAGAAACATTTTGAGGAGGCAAACAAGGATTTCAATTATGAAATCACATATTATGAGCCTGCACTTAACATCCATACTGCCGTCATGGCCAAGGGTGCAGATGTTGTCTGCCCATTCGTCAATTGCACCGTAGATAAAGCTGTAATAGATATACTCAAGGAATGCGGGGTGAAGCTTATTGCAATGCGCTCTGCAGGTTTTAACAATGTCGATTACAATTACGCACTCAAGAACGGGATTCCAGTAGTGCGTGTTCCTGCGTACAGCCCATACGCGGTTGCAGAGCACTCATTCGCACTTCTTCTTGCTCTTGTGAGAAAGCTTACCCATGCATATGTCAGGACAAGGGAGTTCAATTTCTCCCTTTCAGGTCTTGTCGGCATGGATCTGCACGAGAAGACAATCGGTATTGTCGGAACAGGAAAAATCGGAAGGGTTGCAATCGATATCGCAAAGGGATTCGGTATGAGGGTTCTGGCATACGATCCATATCCTGCAGCTCTCGAAGGGGTTGAGTTCACTTCTCTAGATACGCTTTTGAAAGAGTCGGATGTCGTAACTCTGTACTGCCCGTTGACAAAGGACAACTACCATATGATCAACGCAAAGACGCTTGAGGATATGAAGAATACTGCATTGTTGATAAATACGTCACGAGGTGCTCTAATCGATTCTGAAGCGCTTCTCGTTGCCCTCAAGGAGAAGAAAATCGGGGGAGCCGCCCTTGATGTCTATGAAGAGGAGGCTGGCATATTCTATACCGACCAAAGTGATGAGGGAATCGAGGATGATATCCTTGCCAGATTGATAAGCATGCCGAATGTGATTATCACATCCCATCAAGGGTATCTTACAGAAGAGGCGCTGAGTGCCATAAGCCGGACAACGCTGTCTAATATCAGGGAGTTTGAAGAGGGTAAGGCTCTTACAAATCAGGTAAAATAGTTTCAGTCATCCCACCTTTTCTAATTTCAGGAGAAGGTGGGATTGTTTTCATGATTAAAGACATATCATTATGAATTAAAGAAATATCTGCTTATTTGATTCAAAGAATATTAAAAAGATTAAAAAAAACGGAAAACCCCCTTGATATTGTCTAATAAATCGTGTACCTTAGCGTTGTTCGAAAGAACAGATGCCGCTTTAGCTCAGTTGGTAGAGCAAAGGACTGAAAATCCTTGTGTGCCCAGTTCGATTCTGGGAGGCGGCACTTAGAAGGCTCCCGAAAAGGGAGCTTTTCTCGTTTTTAATGCTTCCATCATGCTATCTCTTAACAATCTTGAACTATGAAAATACTCGAGTCTTTGCGTAAAGAGGCATTACATAATGATTCTTGGTAAGATACAATGATAATACAGCCAATGTCATGCTGGATTATTTGAGAGAGTTCGTGGATAAGATACGTTTTCAAATCAAGCTGGCTGAAGAGGCGGGTGAGGCAAGAATGGAAGATTTCGAATTGCAGAACATAGAATACAAAGTTATCTGGAAGAAAGAGTTTCTTGACGAGATATGCGGTATGGCCAATGGTCAGGCGGTAAGATATATATCGGAAAGGATGACGATGGCAATACTGTGGATCTTGGAATCAATGAAACAAGAAGATTGCTTGAATCAATCCCAAACAGCATAGTCCAGGCTCTGAATTACTCTAATGTCTCTGTAGATGCAAAGAAGGATGACAATGGCCTCTACATCGAGATCATAGTTCATAAATCCGACTTTCCTGTTTTCTATCAGGGAAGCATGTACAAACGTATCGGGACTGCTAATTTCAAAGTGGAAGGCCCTCAGCAGCAGAATGCTTTGATTGAAGTCAGGAACAGAACATGGGATTCGTCAGTTGTGGATAATGTCTCGATTGATGACCTCGATGAGGAGAGTTTCGAGATATTCAGAGAGGAAGCTATATCATCAGGCAAACTGAGCGGAAAAGCTCTTGAGAGCAGAGAGAAGATTCTCGAAGAACTTGAGCTTATCAAGGATGGAAAGTTTACAGTAGCTGCGGTTCTTTTGTTCCATAGAAAACCATCAAAAGTGGTATCAGGTGCTTCTGTGCTTATCGGAAAAATGAGAAATGATGCAGATGTGGTAAGCAGTGACGAGATAAAAGGATCTCTGATGAAGCTCAGCAGAAGCATCCTTGATATCCTGAAGGTGAAATATCTTTATGCACTCATATCCTACGACATGCCTACAAGGATTGAGACATATCCATATCCGTTTGATGTACTTAGAGAAGCAGTTTTTAACTCTTTAATGCATAACGATTGGTCGTCAGGACAATCTATTCTGATCAAGGTTTATGATCATTCGCTTAGCATACTCAATAGGGCTATTATTGATGAGGACTGGACTGTGGTGCACCATAAATCGAGACACATCAATCCACTGATATCCAATGTGTTCAATAAAGCAGGACTCGTTGAAAAATTCGGTACCGGTATCACCAAAATGATTGATTCATGCAAGAACGCTGGAAATCCTGAACCTTTATTTGAGACAGCAGCCGATGGTATGGATTTCTGTGTCACTTTCAAAACTTCAAAGATATATAGAGCCCTAGAAAAGTACAGAGAACTTAATGATGATGTGGTTGTAGATTATCGGAAGGTTTTTGCACAAATTGATAAGCTTACAGAAAACAATTCTGATGGCACTATAAATGGCACTGATGGCACTATAACTAAAACCAAAACGCCTATCCACGATTCCAAGTCAAATGATTACATCTATTCTCGAAAAAAACGCTTGCTTTCTGAGCTGAAGAGAAATTCTCAGATTACTCTTGACCAGCTTGAAGCTGCTCTATCTCTTCCAAGAAGGACAATAGCAAGGGACATCGAATGGCTGAAAGAAAATGGCTATCTTGAGCGTATTGGCTCAAAGAAGTCTGGTTCTTGGCATGTAATCAAGGAGCTTGAATAAGATGAATGATACCTTGTTTAGCAATCTCACAAAACAATTGATTTCATATATTGCAATATGCTTTCAAAGGAGATGAATGAGCAGGGCTTGTGCGGAGGTGATGTGTCCAGTCCCATCGCATATCTGATAAAACAGAGCAGGGCACTGAACCCTGAATTATCAGATACGGCAGAGGCGATTTACAGGCTTCAGACAACAAGACGCAGAAAATGATTTAGTCTTATGGACTTTGAATGTATAAAATATATAACTTGTTTTTAAAGAGAGTAATAAATACTATCCATTTTTCCGAAGCAAATATTCACAAATATTGAGATAAAATAAGGAACTACAAATATTTACAGGAATTATCCCCGGTTAGAAATACCTGTCATTTGTAGTACCTTATAAGAAAAATATCGAAAAATTTTTAATTTTTTGACTTTGCGCTAAGAGCTCTTATCTCATTTGCCGTGTACCAGAGCTTGGTTAGATCCATGCCCATCGAGTTCCCGATGATCTCCATGTTCCTGCTTGTTACTATGTTCCTGTACACTCCGGGGGAGATTTCTGCCACGATGGACTGACGGACAGCGTCGAGCACTTCGGAATGGTTCAACTTGTTTCCAGTCTGTCTCTCCAATAGCCTTACAATGAGCAGGGCTATGAAGCATGTGGTGAAATGGGCCCTTATGCTGCTTTCTTTTCTTACATATATGGGTCTTGTGGAAAGGAACGACTTCGTAATCTTGAAGGTCTCCTCTATATCCCAGAGCCCCCGGTACATGTCGATTATGGTCATCGCATCCACCTCCTTGTTGAGCTGGAAAAAGTTGTCCCGACGCCTTGTCTTTATTCTATACGATGTTGCTGCAACCCCTGCCTTGAAAAAGTAAATGAGACTGGACTACTCGGTAAGAGTTGCATTTACTTTTTTCAATCGATAACGAATATGGAATGTTAGTTTTCTGGCTAATATTGACTTTTAAAAATTCATTTTTTGTACTATAATGACTTTTACAGAGGTGAAATCATGAAAGAGTACGTAAAGCGTTATGTTGATCTCGACAGAATTCTTGACCGAAAATCGGTATTCCTGATTGGCCCGAGAATGTGCGGCAAATCGATGTATGCGAAAAACGAAGTCAGGAAACCTGTGCTCTACTGGAATCTGCTTTCCAATACTCTTTACTATCGTATTGTGCGTAATCCAGCTCTTCTTGAGGAAACGCTCAAGGCAGAAGGAATCACTGAGGGACTTGTAGTCATAGATGAGATCCAGCGTGCTCCACAGCTTCTGTATACAGTTCATCAGTTCATCGAGGATACTGATCTTGTGTTTCTTATGACTGGATCCAGTGTACGTAAGCTGAAAAAGGGTGGAGTTAATCTTCTTGGAGGCCGTGCACTTGAGAAGAAGCTGCATCCACTCTGTTATCCAGAGATCAAGGACAGAGATAATTACACTCTTGAGCGTATATTCCGAACTGGGTTATTGCCGGAAATGTATCTATATCCAACAGAGGCAGATGAGGCTCTTGAAGCTTATGAAGGACTTTACCTGGAAACAGAAATCCAACTTGAAAATGAAGTGAATGATCTTCCTGGCTTCATCAACTTCCTTGAGAAAGCTGCGTTATCGAATGGACAACAGATAAATTTCTCTGCATTTGCTTCTGACGTGGGTGTGAGCCGTCAGGCAATAAAGACCTGGTATAAGATCCTTCTTGATACATTGATGGTGAAAGAGATCAAGCCGTACGGGAAGACAAAGAAGAGAAAGGAGACATCTTTCTCCCGTTTCTATTTCTTCGATGTGGGAATTGCAAGAAGCCTTGCTCATATGACAGTCCCGACAGAGACGATGACGGAGTATGGTACTCTCTTTGAAACATACATTGCAATGGAGCTTGTTGCATACATTGACTATATAGGAATCCATAATACAGAGCTCACATATTATCGCACTAGTGATGGAAAGAGAGAGGTTGATTTTATCATCGGAGATGAAGTTGCAATTGAGGTAAAGAGTGCAAAATCTGTTACGGACAAGCACCTTGCAAATTTGAGGGAACTTAAAGAAGAAGGCATATTTTCCAAGTACATTGTTGTATCAAGGGAAGAGAGTCCGAGAATGTTTGACGATGGTATTCTTATACTGCCATGGAAGGATTTCCTTGAGAGGCTCTGGAATGGTGATATCCTCACAAAACATTAATTAGCTCTTTGCGACTCCAGATTAGTGACTTACTCTCCACCCTGTCTCACATTGCTGTGAGCATGAGGATGGATCTTCTTCTCACTCAAGACACCCGATGATGTCAGATACAGCGAGCTTTCACCACTGGCCCAGCGGCATAGGATGTCTT